>JBHEMU010000001.1:0-13287 GCA_046262415.1 Gaiellaceae bacterium
CCGCCCAGCCCCAACTGGCATTGGAGTGGGGATGACTTCGAGGTCGCAAACCGGCCGGCGGCGGGGGTTGCAACCCGCCGTCCCGAGGAGCCGTATGCGAACAGCGCACGTACGGTTCTGTGGGAGCCGGGGCGGGTGACAGCCCCGGCTACCCGACTTGGGCGTCTCGCGCGCGAGCACGGCGGCCTCGAGGTCCTCGGCGGTCTGGTGGACATAGACCGAGGTCGTCTCGATCGAGGCATGGCCGAGCAGCTCTCGCAGCTGCTCGAGGCGGGCTCCGGGCCGGCGCATAAACAGCGTGCCGTAGGTGTGGCGAAGGACGTGCGGGTGAGCCAGGGCGGCGGGGACGCCGGCGTCGAGCATGATCGGGCGCAGCAGGTCGCGCAGTCCGCGCCCGGAGAGCTCGCCGTCGTCGAGGCGGTGGCCGTCGGCGTAGCGGGGGCCCGCGTCGGGGAAGGCGCCGTCGCGCCGCCGGCGTCCGAGGCGGGGAAACAGGACGTCGGTGTCGAGGTCGAGGCGCGCTCGGAGCTCCTGCCAGGCGAGCAGCGCGTCGGCTACCTCGGTGGGGATCGGCAGGTCGCGGCGCTTGTCGCCCTTGCCGTGGACGCGCAGCCACGGGGTGATGCCGTCTGAGCGCTTGGGGCGGATCGCTGAGACGCTGAGCAGGCGCGCCTCCTCAGAGCGCAGGCCCATCTCGCCGAGCACGAGCAGGAGGGCGAGGTCGCGGGCCGCCGCCTCGGGCGAGGTGCGCCCGTCGGGTCCCTGGCGTAGCCGCGCGCGGGCCTGGGCCTTGACGCGCTTCCAGGTCGCGGCGTCGAGGGCGTCGCGGCTTCGGTTGGCGCTCGCGCCGCGGTTTCCCTCGATCATGAGGATCTCGGTGGCGTCGATCGCCCCGAGCTGGTGGAGGTACTTGGCGAGGCGATTGAGCGCGGCGCGCTCCTTTTTGACCGTCGCCGGCGCCTTTGTGAGCTCGAGCTCTGCGAGGTACTCGGCGAGCGCGTCGGCGGTAAAGGCCTCGGGGCGGGGATCAGCGGTCGCCTCGCGCGCGGCTAGCCAGCGCGCAAACCGCGCGTAGGCGGCGGCGTAGGTGGCCTGCGTCTGCTCGCTCTTCTTCAGAGTTAGACGCGCGAAGCGCTCGGCCGCCGCGCCGAGCGTCCCGTCGACGCGGCGGGTCGGCCGGCCGGGCCGGCGCTCGAGCGCCGTGGTGGGCACGCCTACCCCGCCTCGTCTAAGTGGGAGCGAGGCGCGCGAGCTCGAGCTCGCGGCGCTCGTCGCGCAGGCGCGCGACCCGGTCTGAGACCTCGACGGGGAGGTGGTCGCCGACGCCGACCGCGAGCAGGCGCAGCTCCTCGTCGAAGAGCGCGGCGATCGGGTCGCGGGGCGCAGGAGGCCCGGGCTCGACGAGCGAGAGATCGAAGCGTCGAGTCGTTTGCATGCCTGGAGCATCCCAATCCGGCCGGATGGAAAGGGGCCTGGAACTCCCTTTCCGGGGGGTATTGCGCACGCGGCGCGCCGCTCGGCGACTGGGCTCTCGCGCTGGAACTACGGGCGTAAAGGACGGGGCTGGTCGAGGGGTAGGCGCTTCGGTCGAGACCGCGTGTCCACCGGGTGGTGCGAACTGCGTTCGCATGACTGCCCAAGGCAGCGCCCACAGCCGCCTGCGCGGCGCGCCTGCAACGCGGCGATCTTCCCGTTGGCGTCGAGTTCTAAGGGATCGGGTCGCTGCGAAAACCAGGCCGCCAGGAGCTAACATCCCCAGCGCGGCTGATCGGTCCCGAGCCCGTGGGCGCTCATGAACAGCTTGTGGGCGCTCTCGTTGAACAGGCCGTCGCGGATGGCGTCGAGAACCAGCTCAAACATCTCGCGTGAGGTATGCAGGTCGACGTAGAAGGAGACGTGGCGCAGGGCGCCGGCGTAACGGGGCTCGTCACGCAGCGGGGCCAACAACGCGGCGAGGCGCCCGGGGCGCTCCTTGTTGACGGAGGTCATGACGTCTATGGCGCGGCCGAAGTGCTCGTCGTCGCCGCGTAGCCACTGCTCAATAACTCCTTCGGCGTCGAGGCGATCAAACCAACTCGGTGTGCGCAGCACGGCCCACAACCGCTCGACGAACTTTGGCGCGGCGGCGATCAGACGCTCGATGAGTTGCCATTCGGCCGCGGTCGGATCCTCGATAGCTCGCATCAGGGCGACGAGCACTTCCTTGATGTGAAAGCGTATGGACGGCTCGGACAGCAACTCCTCGACCTCGGCCACGAAACGATCGGGCTCGTCGGACCGGAGATGGATGAGGACCTGCCGGACCTGGGCACGACGGAAGAGCTCCTGCTCGCCCGACTGGAGGAAGGCGACCAGGGTCTGATTGCGCACGAGCCAGCTTCGGGCGAACGCGTAGTCGAAAAAGGCCTCATGAAAGAACCTCAAGCGTGCGTCGCCGCGGACAAGGACATGCTCGGAGGCCATAACGTCCGCGTCGCGCTGCAGGTCTGCGGCATCGAGGATGGCGGCCGGCGCGTAGAGGCGCTGGTTGGCGCTCATGTTCTCGACCAGCGTGTTGATCGTCTCACCGAAGCGGACGCGGTCGCCGCCGCGCGCATCGCAGTCGCGGCGCTTGCGGTCGTAGAAGGCGTCCATCAAACCCTTGGCCGTCGAGAAGCTCAGAGCGTCGGGCTCATCGGCGACGGCCCGCAGCAGGACCAGATGAAGGGGCGTGCGCAAGAGCTCCTTCTGAGTCGGGGTCAAGGCTGCCGGGTCGAGCCCCATGGCGTCGACAGCGCTGGCGACCTGCTCGTCGCTCAAGGCCCCGATGGCCATTTGCTCGGCCGGTCCATCGTCGGCGACCAGCCCCCGAAGCCGGTAGGAGCGTGGCAGCGCCCTCAAGCAAGCCATGTCCGCCGGGCGTCCGCTTTCAGCGAGGTGAAAGGGACAGAAGCCATGATCGTGCTCGGTGCGGACATGCACAAGGGCTCTCATTCGATCGCCGCCGTTGCCGGCGAAACCGGAGAGCTGGTGGACGACAGGCTCGTGAGGGTCGGAGATCGGGGGTTCTGCGCGGCGCTCGCCTGGGCGCGCGGGTTGGGCTCTGAGCGGGTGTGGGCGCTCGAGGACTGCCGCCATGTCTCGGGCGCATTCGAGCGCTTCCTGCTGGTGCGTGGCGAGCGGGTCGTCAGGGTCGCGACGAGGATGATGGCCGGTGAGCGGCGCGGCGGGCGAGAGCGCGGCAAGTCAGACCTGATCGACGCCGTTGCCGTCGCTCGCGCCGCGCTGCGCGAGGGCATCGAGCGGCTCCCGGTCGCCGAGCTCGCTGGTGTCGAGCTGGACATCCGGTTGCTCGTCGATCACCGCGAGCGCCTGGTCCGGATGCGCACGGCGCTCAACAACGACCTGCTCTGGCACCTGCTGACCTCTGGCCCGATCAGACGCTGCCGGGCAGCGCGCTGCTCTCGAGCAAGTGGGTCACGCGCATGGCGCGGCGCCTGGCGCGCCACGAACAGAGCGCCCGGGTCCGGGTCGCCCGGGACGAGCTGCGCCAGATGCGCGAGCTCTCACGCACCATCAACGCGCTAGAGGCAGAGATCGCCGAGCTCGTCGCCCGCGTCGCGCCGCAGCTGCTGGCAGAGCCCGGCTTTGGCCCCCTGACGGCCGCCAAGCTGATCGGCGAGATCGCCGGCGCGCAGCGCTTCTCAAGCGACGCCAAGCTCGCCCGCGCCGGCGGCATCGCACCAATCCCCGTCAGCTCCGGCAAGACCAATCGCCACCGCCTCGACCGCGGCGGCAACCGCCAGATCAACACCGCCATCCACCGCGTCGCCGTCACCCGCGCCCGCTGCCACCCAGAAACCCGCGCCTACATCGAGCGCAAACGCTCCGAAGGCAAGACCAACCGCGACGCCATCCGCTGCCTCAAACGCCACCTCGCTCGCCGCGTCTGGCTCCTACTCCAACCACAACATCCCCGCCAATCGCCATCAACCATCTGACACAGGAGCAGCGAAAGCGCGACGGAGCGGCGGCCGGCATGAACTGCCGCTTTGCATGGAGGCTGTCGGATAAAGCCGGCTCGGAAACGTCGCTGCCCGCCTGCTCAGGTAGGTACCAGGGCCGCTGTGCCGCGACGCGGACACCAGCTGCGATGACGTAGTCGATGAGATCGCCGAATTCGCCACCCGCCCTTAGGAGGGATTCAGCGGGCTCGCCGGGGGTTTTCCCGACAGCCACCATGGAAAGCAGGAGCGCCGCTGACGCCATTCCGTCGTGCCACAGCTTTCCTTCCAATACCGGAAGTGGATCTCATGTGCCCGACGAGGGCGGTCAGGACCCGGCCCGGACGTCGACGGATTACGCCATGGCGTTCTCCCACGCACCCTTGGTGTCGACGCCGGTAGCCGAGGCCGCCGCTTCCAGGCGGGTTACCTCGTCGGCGTTCAGCGAGATCTCGGCCGCCCGGGCCGCGTCGCTGACATGCCGTGGCTTGGTCACGCCGATGAGGGGCGTCGCACCCTTGGCGAGGGCCCAGGCGATCGCCACCTGCGCGACGGACGCGCCGTGCTCCTCGCCGATCGTCCGCATGACGGCGGTGAGCTCATCGAGGGCGGGCAGGATGGGGTTGTATGTCTGGCCGCGCTGGGACGCCGCCGGCATCGGATGGTCGGCTCCGTAGACCCCGGCCAGCGCGCCCTGCTCCAGGACCATGTAGGCGAAGAACTCGATGTTCTTCTCCCGGCAGTAGTCCAAGATGCCGGCGTCCTCGGAGGACCGGTACAGCAGGCTGTAGTGGTTCTGGACGGCGGACAGGTGCTGGCCGGCCGCGGAGAGGATCTCCTCCACGCGCTTGATCTGGTCGAGGTTGTGGTTGGAGACACCGACGCGCTTGACCGTGCCCGCCTCCAGCAGCGGGATCAGGGCCGGTGTCCACTTCTCGACGTCGGCCGGGTTGTGGATCCAGTAGAGGTCGATCACGTCGACGCCGAGCCGCTCACAGCTCTCGGAGGCCATCTGGGCGACGGGGTCGGCCGCGTCGCCAGCCACCTGCGGGGTGAACTTCGTCGACACGACGATCTCCTCGCCGGGGTGCTGCTTGATCAGGGAGCCGAGGATGGTCTCCGACGATCCCATGCCGTAGACCGGGGCGGTATCCCACAGGTTCAGCCCGTGAGCTCGCGCCTCGTCGAAGACCGGTCGCAGCTCTGCTTCGCCGATGCTGTTGCCGAAGACCTGGTCGCCGCCGACCATGCCGGTTCCCCAGGACCATGCCCCGAGGGCGATCGGTGGGGTGGTTTTTGACGTCATACTGACTTGCTCCTGTCGTTGGCTTCTGGGTTCCGTCGACGTCACGCTCTACGCGCGCGAGATGGCGAGGTTGAGCTCGTCGTCGCCGAACACGCGGAAGAGGTCGAAGGAGAGGTGCGTGTACCTCTCGCGGTAGGTCTCATGAAGGCTCCTCTGTGGTCGGAGGGGTGGTTGTGACGAGCAGCGGGCCGCGTCGTCCGAAGGCCCAGATGACCAGGGCGAAGGCGCCGACATGCGACAGCGCGAGCGCGGTCATAAACCGGCGAGCGACAGGCCGACGACCACCGCGTCGCCGTCGTGCGCGTGCATCAGGTGTCGTAGCGAACGTTGCCGAGCCAGCCGACCTGTTCGGGGTCGTGGTGGTCGAACACCCCTGAGGCGCCGGTGTCGAGGCCGGCGATTCGGGACATCTCGTCGACCGAGAGTTCGAAGTCGAAGACGTCGAGGTTCTGGGCCATGCGCTCCGGGCGGACCGACTTCGGGATCACGACGACGTCGCGTTGGATGAGCCAGCGCAGGACCACCTGGGCGATGGTCTTGCCGTGCGCTTGGGCGATCTCACCGAGGATGGGATCGGTGAACAGCCTGCTCTGGCCCTGTGCGAGCGGTCCCCATGACTCGATCTGCACGCCGCGGTCGCGCATGACCTGCTGGTCGGCGGTGCGCTGGAAGTACGGGTGGGTCTCGATCTGGTTGACCGCCGGGACGATCTCGTTGTGGTCGATGAAGTCGACGAGCCGGTCCGTGTAGAAGTTCGAGACCCCGATCGCGCGGACGCGGCCTTCGCGGTGGAGGGCCTGCATGGCCCGCCACGACCCGTAGACGTCTCCGAACGGCATGTGAATGAGGTACAGGTCGACGTGGTCGAGCCCCAGCCGCTCTAGCGAGCGCTCAAAGGCGAGCCGGGCCGGGCCCTCGCCGGCGTCCTGGACCCACAGCTTGGTGGTGATGAACAGTTCGTCGCGCGGGATGCCGCTGGTGCGGATCGCGCGGCCGACGGCGGCCTCGTTCTCGTAGGCGGCGGCGGTGTCGATGTGGCGGTAGCCGGCCGCGAGCGCGTCGCTGACGGCTCGCTCGGTCTCCTCGGCCGGGACCCGAAAGACGCCGAAGCCGAGGACGGGCATCTCGACGCCGTTGTTGAGCGTGATGTTCTGCATGACAGCCACCTACATAAGCGCATGTCCGCGCGTGGTGGGAGTCCCTGTCGACGGGGGTATTGTGAGCCCCACCTTGGACCTCCGGGCCGAGATCCGCACGTTTCTGACGACGCGTCGCGCACGCGTCCGGCCGGAGCAGGTTGGCCTGCCCCTGCCCGGCTCGCGCCGGCGCGTGCCGGGTCTGCGGCGCGAGGAAGTCGCCGTCCTGGCCGGGGTGAGCGTCGAGTACTACATCCAGCTGGAGCGCGGAGATCTCGGCTCCGCGTCGGACGGCGTCTTGGCCGGGCTGGATCGCGCGCTGCGGCTCGATGAGGCCGAGCGCCAGCACCTCCGCGCGCTCGCCCGGGGCGCCTCGGGCGTCCCGGTCGCGTCGGCCTCAGGCTCGGCGAGCGTCCGTCCAGGAGTCCAGCAGGTCCTCGACGCGATTGACGGGGCCGCGGCGTTCGTGCGCAACCGGCGCCTGGACTACCTCGGCTGCAACCTCCTCGGACGGAAGCTGTTCGCCCCGATGTACGAGAACGCCGAGGACGAACCTGTCAACCAGGCCCGTTTCGTGTTCTTTGACCCGGCGGCGACATCGTTCTACGAGGACTGGCCGCGGGCGGCTGCCGACGCGACCGCCATGCTCCGTCTGTATGCCGGAGCCACAGCCGCGCAGGACGGCGTCTCCGAGCTGATCGACGAGCTCTCGGCAGGCAGCGCGAGCTTTCGCGAGCACTGGGAGCGGCACGATGTCCGGCTCTCCAGCGCGCGCCCGAGGCGCTTCATCCACCCGCACGTCGGACCGCTTGAACTCTCGATCGAATCCATGCAGCTCAACGCCGATCCGCATCTGACGCTGCTGGTGGCGACCGCCGCGCCGGGTTCGTCATCGGCTTCCGCGCTCACCGCGCTGACGGTTACCTCCTAACGGCTGACGGCAGCCAGCGGCCCGTGGGCCCGGCGCGCCTGCATGGCTGACCAGCCGTGGGAGGGGCCGCCAGTATCTCCCTCAGCAGGGCTCCCCAACTCCATCAGATCGGTGCTTCCCTGGGATGAGCACAAACCGAGACACCGCAGCGAAGGAGCAGACGTGCCCGACAACTACATCTTTGACCTCGACGAGACCGTCACCCGGAAGCCGGTGTCCTACAAGACCCGGTTCGGCATCGCCATCGCTGCCGACCTCTACCTGCCAGAAGACTTCGACGACTCCGTCGAGCACGCCGCGATCATTGTCGGCGCGCCGTACGGCGGCGTCAAGGAGCAGGGCCCGGGCATCTACGCCCAGAACCTCGCCCTGCGTGGGTTCGTCGCCCTGAGCTTCGACCCGTCCTACAACGGCTACAGCGGCGGCCAGCCACGCCACATCTCCTCCCCGGACGTCTTCGTCGAGGACTTCAGCGCCGCCGTCGACTACCTCGGCACGCGCCCGTTCGTGAGCCGGGATCGCATCGGCGTGCTCGGCATCTGCGGCAGCGGCGGGTTCGCGCTCAGCGCCGCTCAGCTCGACCCCCGCATCAAGGCCGTCGCGACGGTCTCGATGTACGACATCTCGCGGGCTCAGACCGACTCGCTCACCGACGAGAATCGCGAGCACGTCCTCGAGGCGATCGCCGAGCAGCGGTACGCCGAGTTCGAGGGCAGCGAGCCCACCCTGACGCCGCGCGGCGCGCCGATCGGCTTCGACGACAGCACCGACCCGGTCGGCCGCGAGTTCGGCGAGTTCTACTCCACGCCGCGCGGCTACCACCCGAACTCGATCACCCAGTTCACGATGACCAGCAGCCCGTCGTTCATGAACTTCCCGCTGCTCTCCAAGATCCAGTGGATCTCGCCGCGGCCGATCCTGCTCGTCGCGGGCGAGCACGCGCACTCGCGCTACTTCAGCGAGGACGTGTACGAGGCCGCCGCCGAGCCCAAGGAGCTTTACGACGTCGCGAACGCCGGCCACGTCGACCTCTACGACAAGACCGACCTGATCCCGTTCGACAAGTTCGAGGAGTTCTTCTCCGAGAACCTCGTGGCAGCCGACGACCGCGACCGGGAGCTCGCGGGCTCCAGCACCTGACATGGCACGCATCTTCATCACCGGCTCGGCCGACGGGCTCGGGCGGGCCGCCGCGCAGACGCTGATCGGCGACGGTCATGAGGCCGTCGTGCACGCCCGCAACACGGAACGCCTCGCGGCGGTGCGCGACCTCCTCGACCGCGGGGCGGCGGGTGTGGTCGGCGACCTGTCTGACCCCGAGCAGACCCGTGACGTCGCCGCACAGGTCAACCGCCTCGGGGCGATGGACGCCGTGATCCACAACGCCGGCGTGATGAACGGCCCAATCCTGGCTGTCAACGTCGTCGCCCCGTACCTGCTCACCGCGCTGATCGACCGGCCACGGCGGCTGATCTACCTCAGCAGCGACAGGCACCGCGGCGGGCGAGATCGTCTGGCAGGCATCGACTGGAGCGGCCCGAGCGGGTCCTACTCGGACAGCAAGCTCTACGTCACCGCGCTCGCCGCCGCCGTTGCGCGGCGGTGGCCGGACGTGCTGAGCAACGCGGTCGACCCGGGCTGGGTACCGACCAAGATGGGCGGCGCCGGGGCGCCCGATGACCTGCGGCTCGGGCACCTCACCCAGGAGTGGCTCGCCACCAGCGACGACCCCGAGGTGCGCACGTCGGGCGGCTACTGGCATCACCAGCGCCGCATCGAGCCGCATCCAGCGGTTCACGACCCCGCCTTTCAAGACCAGCTGCTCGAAGACCTTGCGAGCTTCACGGGCGCGCAGTTGAGCTAGAGCCCGACATCGAAAGTGAAGGAAGACATGCTGACATCTGAGCAACGTCGCGATGCCGAATCGGCGATCGCACGCTTGATCTACACCTACTGCCATCGCCTGGATGGCGCAGACTTGGCCGGCGCCGCCGCACTGTTCGAGCGCGCGCGCTGGCAGCTATCGCCCGATGTGATCTGCAACGGCGCCGGGAGCATCTCGCTGCCCTCCAGGTCATTCGTGTCTACGGCGACCGGCTCGGCACCCGGCATCTGGTGAGCAACCTGATCGTCGACGTCGCGGAGGACGGTGCAACCGCTCGAAGTGTTTCTTACGTCGACTCAATCCAGGTGACTGAGGACTTCCCGTTGCAGCTGATTTTTCAGGGGCGTTACATCGACTCGTTCGTACTCGAAGAGGGATCGTGGCGCTTTCACGAGCGAGTTGTCGATGCTGACGGCGTCGGCGACATGAGCGCCCACCACAAGCCCGAAGCGGGTCTCCCGACGGAGGAGTTGTGAGGACCGCGATAGCCAAACCTCGGTCATGCACCGCCCGAGGAACGGAAACCATGACAACTCCCGCCACCAGTGGCATGACGCGCACGCGGACCATCATCTTCGCCATTGCCGGCGGTCTTGCCGTCGGAAACCTCTATTGGGCGCAGCCCCTCATCGAGGAGATCGCTCGCTCACTCGACGTGTCCTCCGCTGTCGCCGCCTCGTTGGTGGCAGCGACCCAGATGGGTTACGCGCTCGGCATCTTCCTGATCGTCCCTCTTGGCGATGTTCTCGATCGCAAGCGGATGATCCCCGTGATCCTCGGGCTATCAGCGCTCGCACTTCTCGGTGCGGCCGTCGCGCCGACCTTCTCGCTACTGCTCGCCGCGCTCGGCGGCGTGGGCCTGACCACAGTCTCCGCGCAGCTCCTGATGCCGCTCGCCAGTGACCTGGCGTCACCTGACCAGCGTGGTCGAGTCCTGGGCACCATCGCCTCCGGAGCCCTCATCGGAGTACTTCTGTCGCGCACGATCAGCGGAGCCGTTGCACAGTTCATCGGCTGGCGCGCCATCTACGTCTTCGCCGCGATCCTCACCGTCGCTCTCGCCGTCGTGCTGTCGTTCCTGATTCCCAGGCTTGAAAAGCGCCCGGCAGTGAACTACTTCCGCCTGCTCGGTTCCGTGTTCACCACCGTCGCCCAGCACCGAGCAGCCAGGCCCACGATCCTCATCAGCGCCGCCGGTTTCTGCGTGTTCTCCCTGTTCTGGACCTCGCTGACCTACCTGCTGTCCGCGCCGCCATTCTCATTCACCGTCGGCCAGATCGGCCTCTTCGGCCTTGCGGGCCTCGTGGGTGCAGTCGCCGCGCGCCGCGCCGGCATGCTCCACGACCGCGGCTGGTCGGTGCCCGCCTCTGGAGTCGCGCTCGGCCTCCTGGCCGTCTCCTTCGTTGGCGCCTGGCTGGCACAGTCGTCGGTGATCGCCCTCGTCCTGGTCGTGATCGTGCTTGATCTCGCCGCGCAGGCCAACCTCGTGCTCAGCCAGACCCGGCTGCTGTCACTGCCCGGTCAGAACCGGAGCCGACTGAACGCCGCGATCGTGGTCAGCAACTTCCTTGGCGGCGCCATCGGCTCCGCCGTGGCCGGACCGCTGTGGACCGCCGGCGAGTGGACCGCCATCACCGGCACCGCCCTGGCCATCATCATCGTCGCGCTCTTGATCTGGGTCTGCACCCGCAGCGGCGCTCTCATCGACCAGAACTGACACCGGTCGACAACAGCAAGGAGGCCTCAAATGTCTCGCATCCCAACTGACCGCACAGCTCGCCGACCACGCCGGCGTCCCCCTCCCGACTACCGCTGACAGGCATAGAACCGACCGTCTAGACCACCAATGAAAGAAGATCCTCATGACTGACCAGCCCAAGCAGATAGGCGGCGGACGCCGCCTGTTCGGCGACTTCGCTCCGAAGCTCGCCGCCCTCACAGACGACGTGCTCTTCGAGGACGTCTGGAATCGCCCCGAACTCTCCGCGCGCGACCGTAGCCTCATCACCGTCGCGGTGCTCGCCGCCGGCGGCGACCACCCCCAGCTGGAGTTCCACCTCGGCCGTGCCGTTGAGAACGGCGTGACCCAGGAAGAGCTCATCGAAGCACTGACCCACGTCACCTTCTACGCCGGCTGGCCCAAGGGCATGGGTGCGATGGGCATAGCGAAGAAGGTGTTTACCGAATAGCGGCGAGCGGCCGCGGACGATGTAACGGTCCTCGGCCGCTTCCGTCCGGTGGCCTTCGAACTCGTGAAATAGGGACGCGACCTTGACGGGCTCGCGCTCCCGCTTTCCATGCAAGGGAGCAGTCCCGGCCGGAGTGCTGCTTTGCGCGAAATGGGAGAGGGGACCACCGAGGGCCCCCTCCCGCGTTGAATGGTCGGCAAGCGTAACGGGCGTCGTCTGGCGCTTCAGCTTGCGTCCGTGAGCGCTCGCGCGTACTGCACCAGGGGGAGGCCCACGGAGGCACTACTGTGGGTACTGCCGGTGGCCGTCCAGCCTTCGCGCTCGTAGAAGCGCCTGGCTCGAGCCGCATCGCGCGGCGCCCACAGGCGCATACGGGTGAACCCTCGTCGCCACGCCTCGGCCTCTGCCGCCCGCATCAGCTCGGTGGCGACGCCGCGGCCCTGCCACGGCGGGCGAACGAAAAGCTGCCAGAGGTTGACGGTGCCGGCGGGGGGAGGTTCGGGCTGAACCATCGTGAAGGGCGAGAGCGCGACGTGACCCACGGCCTTTCCGTCGCGAATCGCCAGCAGGAACCAAACGTCTGAGCGCGAGAGTGCCGGGCCGAGGAATGCCTCCTCTTGGTCCCTTGGGGGCGGCGACCACTCGGGCGCCCAGGCGCGGTAGCCCTCGACGGCCTCGGTGAGGATCTCCGCGATGACGGGCGCGTCGGCTGCGCTCGCCACCCGAGTCGTCACCTCCTCCTCGAGATGATCGGTCACGTGGCGATTATCTCGCCGGGTAAGCGCTCTGGGGGCGTCGATCGCCGTGCGGAGGGTGTCGCGAGCCAGTTGGTCCAGGCGGCGAGCTGGCCGCGCTCCCGCTTCGCGCGAGGGGCAGCGGCGCTGCCGGCCTCACGCGGGAGGAGACGCGAGCAGGATCGCTGCTGGTTTCCACCCAGCGAGCCGCTCTTGGCGTTACTTGTCCAGCCCGACGGCTGCGTTTCCGCTATGGGGTCACCATGACCTTGATCGACTCACGGTCGGCCATCGCCCGGTAGCCGTCAGGCACGCCGTCAAGGCCGACGTTCCGATCGAACACCTTCCCGGGCTCGATCCGGCCTTCGAGGATGTCGGGCAGGAGCTCCTCGATGTAGGCACGGACCGGGGCGGGTCCGCCGCCGACGGTGATGTTGCCGAAGAACGCCGGCTCGGAACCCGGGATCGTCTCGTCTTGGGGGACGCCGACGCGGCCAACCGCGCCGCCCGCGCGGGCGATGCTGATCGCTGTCTCAGTCGACTGCTCGAGCCCGACGCACTCCAGGACGGAGTGAGCGCCGAAGCCCCCCGTCAGCTCCTGGACTCGCTCGACAGCCTCTTCGCCGCGCTCGGAGACGACGTGGGTGGCGCCGAACTCCCTGGCCAGCGCGATCCGGTCGGGGTGGCGGCCCATGATGATGATCTGCTCGGCCCCGAGCCGCTTGGCGGCGATCACCCCGCAGAGGCCGACGGCGCCGTCGCCGACGACGGCGACGCTCTTGCCCGGTCCGACCTTGGCGACCACGGCGGCGTGGTGGCCGGTGCCCATCACGTCCGAGAGCGTCAGCAGCGAGGGCATGAGCGCATGGTCTTCCCCGACGGACAGCGGGAACAGCGTGCCGTCGGCGTAGGGGACGCGCAGGGCCTCTGCTTGTGCGCCATTCATGCCGTTGTTGCCGAAGAACCCGAGGTGAACGCAGGCGGTGTGCAGGCCTTCGCGGCAGAACGCGCAGGTGCCATCCGAGGATGCGAACGGCATCACGACCAGGTCGCCACGCTTCGGGTGGCGAACCTCAGCCCCGACGGCGTCGACGACCCCGATCGCCTCGTGGCCCATCGACTG
>JBHEMU010000002.1:0-6761 GCA_046262415.1 Gaiellaceae bacterium
GCCGACGAGCGCTGCGATCAGGGTCAGGTGCAGTCTCCGGCGCCGCAAGCAGCGCAAGGCTACCCTCACGGCCCGTCTCGCGTGTCAGCCGCGTCGCGCCCCACCTCGGCCAGCACGGCGTCCGAGAGCCGCGGCCAGGCCTCGAGCGCCCAGGGCCCGAACTCCAGATCGGTCAGGCACGCGCAGGCGACGTCGGCGGCCGGATCGACCCAGAGGAAGGTGCCGCTGCCGCCGAAGTGCCCGAAGGTGCGCTCCGAGGCCAGCTCCCCGGTCCAGTGGCCGGGCTTCGCGTCCTTGAGCTCGAAGCCGAGGCCCCAGTCGAGCGGATCGAACCGGCCGAGCCCCGGCAGCACGCCCGCGAGGCCGGGAAACGCCACCGCCGTCGCCTCGGCCAGGGTCTCCGGGGCGACGAGCGTCGGCGCCACGAGCTCGCGGGCGAGCGAGATCAGGTCGCCGAGCGTTCCCCGCAGACCCGAGGCGGGCGAGCCGAGGACTCGCGCCGAGAGGTCGAGCGGGTCGAGCACGGCCGCGCGCAGGTACTCCTCGAAGGGCATCTCCGCGGCCGCCGCCACGTGCTCCGCGAGCGCCTCGAACCCGGCGTTCGAGTAGATGCGGCGGCGGGCCGGCGGCGCGATCGGCCGCGCGCCCTCCGGCGGCAGGCCCGAGGCGTGGGCCAGGAGGTGCCGGACGGTCGCACCCGGCGGCCCCGCCCGTGAGTCCAGGTCGACGACGCCCTCCTCGGCCGCAACCAGCACCGCGAGGGCGGTGACGAGCTTCGTCACGGAGGCCCACCGCAGGACCCGGTCCGCCGGGCCCCGGGTCGACGTCCCGGAGCCGGGCCGGACGACGGCGACCGCGACCGTCTGCGCCGGCCAGCCGTCGACCAGACGCAGCGCCTCCACCGCGCGATAATCGCAGGTGGCCGTGGATCGGCATCTCGTCTCCGGGCACTCGCCGTTCGAGCCCGTCGCGGGCTACTCCCGCGCGGTCCGGGTCGACCGCCACGTGTACGTCGCGGGCACGGCGCCGATCCCGCCCGACGGGACGGCGCCCCCCGAGGACCCAGGCGAGCAGGCGCGCCTGTGCCTGCAGATCGTCGTCCGCGCCCTCGAGGAGGCGGGGGCAGCGCCGGAGCACGTCGTGCGCACGCGGATCTACCTGACGAGCGCGGACGACTTCGAGGCCGTGGCCCGCGCCCACGGCGAGGTCTTCGCCGAGATCAGGCCGGCCAGCACCGCCGTGGTCGTCCGGGCGCTCCTCGATCCGCGCTGGCGGGTCGAGCTCGAGGCGGACGCGCTCCTGCCGTAGGCGGCCCTCGCCCTACGTCGCGTTCTGGCAGCGCGGATCCTTCGCGCATGCGCCCCTACCTCACGGCGCCACCGGCTTCCGGAAGGCCCACACCTTCCACGTCCGCGTGTCGACGACCGCGAGCCGCGCGGCCCCCTGCCGGAGCACGAGCTTCCGGCCGTCCCGGTCGAGACGCAGGCGGACGTTGAAGATCGCGTCGTCCACGTTCTTCCACGGCAGGTCGATGCAGACGGCCGCCCGGTTGACCGTGTCGAGCGCGTGCACGAAGGGCTCGCCCGGCCGCGAGTAGAGCGTGAACATCCAGCGTCCGCTCGGGCTAGATGCGCGCGAGACCGGGGAGCCCTGCATGGCCTCGTCGGCCTCCCGCTTGTCGACGATCGCGCCGGGCTCGAGGCGGCCGGCCTCGAGGTCGTACGCACGGACGTGGTAACGGACGTCGGCCGTCGACGGCAGGTAGTGGATCAGGTACAGCGTCCGAGCGTCCGGCGAGAGCGCGTCGTAGGCGAAGGCGCCGCGCAACGTCACCAGCTTGCGCAGCCGCAGTTGCTTCGTCCCGAGGACGGCGAAGCGGCTCACGCGCGTCTCCGGGCGGATCGTCTCCACGCCGGCGAGCACCAGCGTGCGCCCGTCTCGCGAGAGGCCTTCGGGCGGGGCGTTGAAGGCGCCGACCGGGATCCCCCAGGCGCCCTTCAGCCAGTTCCAGCGCTCGACGCGGCCACCACGTGTGCGAACGGAGGCGACCACGGTCGTCGACCCTTGCGTCAGCGCGACGTACCGTGACGTGCCGTTCCGCGCAGCGACCCCGTCCCACCCCTGCGCCGGCCCGGGTGCCGGTCCGCCGTCGCCGGCGGCCCCGGTCGCAGCGCAGGCCGCGGCGACGGCGATCAGCGCGACGGTGAGGGTCAATGACTTTCCGCGCATAGCTCCTCCTTCGGTAGACACCCCCCCTCTACGCCGCGCGGGCGCGGAGAGGTCCAGGGACCTATCCGCCGCGGGCGCCCGTATCTCACGCGGATGGACCTCTCCTCCGGCGCTCCTCGTATAGTCGGCGCGCGATGGTGGGCTCGGGCCGCGACGAGCGCGCCCGGGTTCGCGGCGCGCAGGCTGGCTCCGCCTCGGATCTCGAGGCGCTCTTCCGCACGCACTGGAGCCGCTGCTACCGCGCGGCCTACCTGGTCGTCCAGGACGCCGCCGCCGCCGAGGACATCGCCCAGGAGAGCTTCCTCGCCGCCGTCCGCGCGCTCGATCGCTTCGACCGCAGCCGGCCGTTCGGCCCCTGGCTGCACCGGATCGTCGTCAACCGCGCGATCGACTGGGCGCGCGCGAGGGCGCTGCGGGCCGAGGTGGGCGAGGCGGCCCTCGCGAACGTGCCGGCCCTGCCCGTCCGCGGGCCCGGCCCCCGGACCGACCTGCTGGCGCGGCTGGCGGCGCTCTCGCCGGAGCACCGGGCGGTGATCGTGCTCCGCCACCTGCTCGAGTACACGCCGGGAGAGATCGCCGAGCTGCTCGAACTGCCCCGGGGGACGGTCAACTCGCGCCTCAGGCGCGGACTCGACGCGCTCAGGGCGGGATTCGAGGCATGAGCGACGACCTGCGCCGGGCGCTCCGCTCCGAGCCGATCGCCGGCGAGCACGAGGCCCGGGAGCGGGCCTGGGCCGTCGTCGCCGCCTCGTTCGACGGGCGCGAGCGGCTGCCGTGGCCCAGGCGGCATCCCCGGGCGCTCCTGGCCGCGGCGGCGGCTCTCGCGGTGCTCGCGGGCACGCTGACCCCGCCCGGCCTCGCGCTGCTCGACTCGGCCCGCGACGCGGTTCTGCCCGAGCGCGTGGTCCGGCGGCCCGCGCTCCTGTCGCTGCCTGCGGCGGGGCGGCTCCTGGTCAACTCCGCGCAGGGGCCCTGGATCGTGCAGGCGGACGGCTCCAAGCGCCTCCTCGGCCGCTACGAGCAGGCGTCCTGGTCGCCGCACGGGCTCTTCGTCGTCGTCTCGCGCCGGCTCGAGCTGCTCGCGCTCGACCCGAAGGGGAACGTGCGCTGGTCGCTGACGAAGGAGGAGACCCCGGCGCAGGCCCGGTGGTCGCCGGACGGCTTCCGGATCGCCTACCGGCTCGGCCCGGCGATCCGCGTCGTCGCCGGCGACGGGGCGGGCGACCGGCTGCTGCTGCGCGGGGCGGGCGAGGCGACGCCGGAATGGCGCCCCGGCCCGCGCCACGAGCTCGCGCTGGTTCAGGGAGGCAGGGTGCTCCTGGTCGACGCCGACTCCGGCCGGCGGCTCTGGCAGGCGGCCGCGCCCGAACCGCAGGAGCTGCTCTGGTCGGCGGACGGGCAGCGGCTCGCCGTGCTCTCGTCGGCCTCCCTGTCCGTGTTCTCGGGCGACGGGCGCCTGCTGGCGGTCGTGCCGGAGCTTCGGAGCGCGACCGCGGGCGGCTTCGCACCGGGCGGACACGAGCTCGCGCTGGTCCGCGTGCAGGCCGGCGGCGGGAACGAGATCCTCATCTTCGACGTCGACGAGCCCGGCACCCGGCGGCGGATCCTCGAGGCCTCCGCGCGGTTCGGCGACCTCGAGTGGTCGCCCGACGGCCGCTGGCTCCTGGTCGCCCGCGAGGACGCCGACCAGTAGCTCTTCGTGCGCAGGGCGCCGCCGCACCGGATCACGGCCGTGTCGAACTTGCGGCGCCAGTTCCACCCCGGCGTCGAGGGGCCCGCACCCTTCCCCGAGCTCGCCGGCTGGTGCTGCGCGGACTGACGCTCGCCGCGGCGCTGGCGCTCGCGGGAGCCGGCTGCTCGGGTGAGCGGGACGCGGTCGACTTCGCGGGCGCGAAGGTCAGGGCGTCGCCGGCTCCGGAGCGGATCGTCTGGCGCCGCTCGCGCTCGATCGGGTCGCCGTCGGCCGGCCGCCTCGAGGGCGGTGTGCGGCTGCCGTCCGCAGGCCGGCTCTTCGTCACCTGGGATCCCGTGCGCAGGCGCTCACCGAACCGCGAGTGGCGGCGCTACGGGAACGACCGCCTCGTGCGCACGCTGCTCCGGGTCCTCGCCGCCTACGCAGCCGCGCACCCGGACGCGCCGCGCGTGCTGGTCGGCGACCTCAGCCGGCCGCGCGGGGGCGACTTCGGCCGGCGCTACGGCGGCCTCGGGCACGCCTCCCACCAGAACGGCCTGGACGTGGACGTGTACTACCCGCGGCTCGACCGGCGCGAGCGGCCGGCGGCGACGCGACGCCAGATCGACCGGGCGCTCGCCCAGGATCTCGTCGACCGGTTCGTCGACGGCGGCGCCCGCTTCGTCTTCGTCGGGCCGCGAGCCGGTCTCCGGGGCCCGCCGGACGTCGTCCAGTCCCTCCCCCACCACCACGACCACCTGCACGTGCGCCTGCGTTAGCCTCCCGCGGTGCTAGTGGATCGACCGACAACGTTCACCGGCTTCTGGCCCGCGACCACGCGGCGCCATGCGTCGTCCTCGGTCGCCACCGTACGTACAAGTACGCTGGCTCCCTGCGTCCTAACCTGGCTTGGTGCTCGCGACCCAGAAGGACGGCAACGGTGCCGGCCGACCCACTAGGCCCCGGCGACACGATTCCCGACGCGCGCGTCTGGCTCGCGCCGCACCGGATCGTCTCCCTCAGGGAGGTGGTCGAGGGCCGCGCCACGCTGCTCCTCTTCTACCTGTTCGACTGGTCCGCGACCTGAACGAGCGAGCTCGAGCTCCTGCGTGACAGGAGCACGGAGTTCGAGGCGGCGGGCGTCCAGCCGCTCGGCATCTCGCGCGACTCGCCCTGGACGCACATCGCCTGGATGCAGGCGCTCGACCTCGACTTCGGTCTGCTCTCGGACTGGAACGGGGAGGCGACGCGCGGCTTCGGCGTCGAGCACGAGTTCCGCGGCATGCGGGGCGTCTCCGAGCGGACCGCGTTCCTGATCGCCGCCGGCGGTACGGTCCGCGGCGCATGGCGCTACGGGACGAGCGAGGTGCCCGACTTCGACGAGCTGCTCGCGGCCGCCCGGGCTTTGTAGTGCTCGCCTGCGCGCTGTACGCGGCCGCGGGGCTCGCCGCGACGTGGCCCGCCGTCCGCGACGCCGGCTCGCGCTACCTCGCCGAAGGAGCGGAGGGGCACGGCGAGGCCGCGCCGGGCGACCACCTCCAGACCGGGTACCGACTCTGGCTCGTCGGGCACCAGCTCGAGCGAGGGCGCGCGCCCTGGCGCGACCCGTACGAGTTCCGGCCGGAGGTCGGAGCCCAGCTGAACCCGGCCGGCTGGCCGTTCGGGCTCCCGTACTGGCCGCTCGCCCGGGCCTTCGGCGCCGTCGGCGGCTGGAACGCGTTCATCCTGCTCAGCTACCTCGGCGCCGGCGGACTCGCCTGCTGGTGGCTGCGATCGCTCGGACTCGGGCGTGGGCCGGCTCTCGTCGGGGGGCTCGCCTACGCCCTCGCCCCCTACCGCGTCGCCCAGAGCGCCGGCCACCTGCTCGGGGTGATCGCGATGCTCCTGCCGCTGGCCCTGCTCGGGCTCGAGCGCGGCCGCCGACCGGGCCGCGCGCACTACGCCTGGCTCGCGCTCGCGGGCGCCGCGCTCGCCTCGATCCCTCTCTCCGGCCAGGTCCACCTCGCGCTCGGCGCGATCCCGTTCTTCTGCCTCTATGCGGCCTGCCGCTCGCGCGACCGCCGGTTTCTCCTCTCGGCCGCCCTCGGCGCCGCGGCGGCCGTGGGCGCCGGGCTCGCGATCCGGCACGCGCTCATCGCCGGCTCGATCGACTCGGGCGGCCGCTCGCTCGCCGAGGTCGAGTTCTACTCGGCCGACTGGCAGGACCTCCTCTCGCGGAGCCGGCGGCAGGGGAACGAGCAGTTCGCCCTGCTGGGCTGGGCGACGCCGCTGATCGCCGCCGCCGGGCTCGCTCTGCTCGTGCGGGCGCGGCGCGTGGGGCTCGCGACCGTCCTCGGCGTCGGAGCCGTCGTACCGGTCGCGCTCGCACTCGGGACGAACCTCCCGCTCTACCGCCGCCTGTACGAGGTGCTCGCGCCGCTTCGCTACCCCCGGGTGCCCGAGCGCCTGCTGCCGATCGCCTGTCTCGCGCTGGCCGCACTCGTCGCGCTGGCGGCAGCGCGGCTACGCCCGCGGCTCGCTCCCCTCGTCCTGGTGCTCCTCGTCTTCGCCGACCTCCGCGCAGGCGTGACCCTCTACGGAGCCTCGGCCGCCGACGAGGGGAATGCCGCGTACGCGGCGATCGACGCGGCGCCTGCCGGCCGCGTGCTCGAGCTGCCGGTCTTCCTGCCCGACCGGCACTACGGCAGCGTCTATCTCTACTACTCGATGCAGGCGCCGCGCGAACGTCCGCTGGGGTACTCCACGCTCGCTCCGCTACGGGCCGACGAGGTGGCCCGGGAGCTGCAGCCGCTCACGTGCGGCGACTGGAGCGGCGGCGCCGACGAGCTCCTGCGCCGGCTCGGTGTCCGCTACGTCGCGG
>JBHEMU010000003.1:0-24161 GCA_046262415.1 Gaiellaceae bacterium
CGCCCGGACCGGCCGCCCAAGGGCAGCCTGAAACGGGGGCGCTCGCCTCGATCGACACGTCCCACCAAAGACAACGAATGTCAGTTTGAAAGTAGGTCAGATCGCGTCGAGCACCCCGGCGAGATCTTCACTGTTTGAAAGCTGTCCGGTTAGTTCCACTAACTTCGCGGCAGGTCGCGTCTCGCCCGCCCGCTCCTTGGCTCGTGTCACCGGCCGAACTGACACGTCCAGACGACGGGGTCTATGCGGCGCAGCTTCTCGTAGGCAGGCGCGGAAAGCCCGAAGACGGTGCCGACGATGGCTCCGGCATTGTTGATGTCGTTGAGCTGCGGGACGAGGACGGGATTGGCTCGGCGAGATGCCGTCGGAAGGGAGAGAGGCCGCAGGTGCGCCCATCCGGATCGCCAGACGATCGCCTTGACGTTCAGGTGGAAGCCGGTCCTGGGATCGATGTCCCCCGTCATGCCGGCGGCCTCTCCGCGGTCGTTGACGTCGACGAGCTCCGCAATGGCGTAGGGACGCACTGGGCCGATCAGCTGCGGCTCGGCGTTGCGCGTCTTCCAGATGGCGACCTGACCGTTCTCAGGGTCTCGGGCAGTCCCGAGGTTGCCGAGGTAGCCGACGGTCAGGCCGGACCGGTTTGTCGCTTCGGCAATGCCGTCCGCACGGCGGGGTGCTGTCTTCAGCGCGGTGACCTTGCCGGACCTCGTCCACAGCACGGGGTTCTGCTCGGCGTCGGCGCGCGGCGGCTTCCGCGACCACCCGGAGACGACGCCGTCGTCGTTGATGCCGAACGTGTTCGTCCAGGCGTGTCCCGGCAGCCCCGGAAGGAAGGTCGCGCGGCCGTCGCGCGGCCAGCGCACATCACGTCGGTTGCCGCCGACGATCAGGGTCCACGCGATCTCTCCGCGGTCGTTGATCGAATTCCTGCCTCCCGCGCCCGGGTTCTCCGTTGGGTGGACGCGGCCGTTCGGGCCCTTCAAGACGGTCATGCGGCCGCGTGCCCACCGGAACGGAAACGCCCGTTCCTGCTTGTCGTACAGCAGGCCGAACACGGCGCGGTCGTCGTTCACGCCGTAGGCCTCCGAGGAGACGTAGCCGGGCAGGACCCCGAGATCGACGGCTCCCGCGGTCGTGCCGCCCTTCCACAGGATTGCGTGAATCGGGCCGGACCCGCCTTTGCTGTCGGCGAACCCGACGATGTCACCACGATCGTTCAGCGCCTTCGCCTGCACCTCTTTCGAGCCCGCCCGGGGGGACTCGAGGATGGTCGCGCTGGGCGAGCACGCGGTCGCTGCCGCTCGAGGCGCAGCCGAGGACGTTGCCGCGAGCAGGCTCGCAGCCAGAGCCACACCGATAGCGGCCAGGGGCGCCGGCCTCATCCGGCTTGCCTGACCCGAATGCCCCGGATGACGACGCCGTCAGGCGCGCGCCTCGTCAGTCTCGGTGTCATCAACCTCCCGTTGCTCCTCGTCGCACGGACCTGTCGTCCGGTCATCGAGCAGGGGAGTCTTACCATTCCCTCGGCCGGGCGCTACCGGGCTCTGACGACCGTGACGGCGGCGGCGAGGCTGCGCGCACCGTCGAGGCGGACGGCCTCGAGGCGGTAGCGGTACCGTCCGGGCGTCCGGGCCGAACGATCCACCCAGCGGTACGAGGCTCCGCCGCCGCGGGCCCTCGCTGCGAGGAGCACGGAGTCCGCCTTCCCGCGCGGCGCCGGGCCGGCGGTCCGCGTGACGTGGAAGCCGAGGACGGCGAGCTCGGACGCCGTTCGCCAGCGCAGCTCGATCCCGCCGGGCACGACCCGCGCAGCGAGCCGCGTGACCGTCACCGCAGTCGGCTCGTCGTTGAAGCGCTGACCGAAGACCTCGAAGTCCCCGGCGGCCAGCGGCGGCGTCTCGTCATCCTCGCCCCCCCAGACGACCAGATGCTCGGCGTGGTTCACGTTGTGCGTGGCCGCGGGGTCGTGCGCGTTGAACTCCATGTCGGACAGCCGGAAGTCGTCGGTGCCGACCTGTGCGGCGCTCGGCCCGGCCAGACGCTGGCCGAAGATCTCCTCCTCGCCCCCGTCGCTGCCCTCCCAGACGACCACGTAGTCGTTCGCGGCCGCGCCGGTCCAGACAACGGCCGGGGCAGTCGTGAAGTCCATGTCGGACAGCGGAAAGTCGTCCGTACCCAGCTCCGCGCCCGCAGCGCTCAGCCGTTGCGCGCGGATCTCGACGTCCCCGATGACCGGGTCGTCACCGTGCCAGACGACGAGGAACTCGTCGTTCGTGGCGTTGTACGCGATCGCCGGATCGAGGGCGCCGATCCAGTTGATGTCGCCGTCGGGCCCCGACTGCGAGATGCGGAAGTCGTCGGCGCCGACCTCGTCGCCCGCAGCTGTGAGCAGCTGTCCGTAGATCTCGTTGTCGTCGTCGATCTCGTCGCCGTTCCAGACGACGAGATACTGGTTGGCGCCCGAGCCCCAGGCGACGGCCGGCGTGGAGCCGTGGTGGTTGGCGTCGCCGTCGGGGCCGACGGTGGAGATGCGGAAGTCGTCGGCGCCGAGCTCCGCTCCCGCGGCGTCGAGCCGCTGCCCGTAGATCTCCGGCTCGCCGGGGGCGAGCGCCGGGTTCGAGCGGTCCGAGGCCGACCAGACGACGAGGTACTCCTTGCTCGCCGCGTTGTAGGCGAGCGCCGGGTCGACCGCAAGGTCATTGACGCTCCCCGCGGTCCCCATGTCGCTGATCCGGAAGTCGTTCGGCCCGGCCGGATCGGCCGTGGCTCCTGTCAGCCGCTGGATGAAGATCTCCGTGCCGTCGTTCGCCGCGTCGACGCCCTGCCAGACCACGAGGTACTCGGCGGCGTCGGGGTTGTAGACGACGGCAGGCTTCCGGGCCGAGAAGGCGGTGTCGCCGTCGGGGCCCATGTCGGAGATGCGGAAGTCGTCCGTGACCACCTCGGCGCCGCTCGCGTTCAGCCGCTGACCGTAGATCTCGACCTCGCCGTCCACGTCCTTCTCGCCCTCCCAGACCACGAGGTACTCGTCGGCCGCCGGGTTGTAGGCGACGCTCGGGTCCGTGGCGTCGAACGCCGCGCCGGCCTGTGAGACGGGGAAGTCGTTGACGCCGACGTCGCTCGCTGCCGCTGGCGAGACGCCGCCGCCCGCGAGCAAGAGGGCGGAGCACAGACCGGTCAAGCCGGCGGCGAGAGCGCTACGGGAGCCGGGAGGGCTCGAGCCTCGAAGCACGTCGGCGGGACTCTATGTCAATTTCGTCTCGGCGCAGGCGGGCCACGACGAGGGACGGTTCCGGCAAGCGCCTCGGAAGAGCCGACGGACGACTGCCGGCACCACCACCTCGCTCGCGGGGTGCTAACCGCCCGCCGGCCGGTAGGTGCAGATCAGCACGCCCGTGCGCGCCGTCACGGCGTCGACGAGCCGCAGGCGCCGAGCCAGGCCGTCGCCGGGGAAGATGCTCTTGCCGCCGCCGAGCACGATCGGCTCGATCATCAACCGGTACTCGTCGACCAGGTCGGCAGCGACCAGCTGTGAGGCGAGGTTGGCACTGCCCATCACCTGGATGTCCCCTCCCTCCCTTGTCTTGAGATCGCGCACGGCACCGATCACGTCGTCGGCCGGAAGCAGCGTCGAGTTCGTCCAGGTCAGGTCGTCCGGACCGAGTGTTCTGGACGCCACGTACTTCTTGATCGCGTTCATCCGGTCGGCGAAGGGATCGCCGGCGCGGCCCGGCCAGGCGCCGGCCATCGTCTGCCACGTCCGACGTCCGAACAGGAGGGCGTCGGTCCTCCCCATCGCCTCGTCGATGGCCGTGCCCATCGCGTCGGGATCGAAGAACGGCATCGACCAACCGCCGTGGTGGAACCCTCCCTCGGTGTCCTCCTCGGCCCCGCCGGGGGCCTGGACGACGCCGTCGAGACTGATGAAGTCGCTGAGGACGATGCGCATTCTCTTCTCCCTTCGTCGGTGCGGCAGACGTTACGTGGGTCAAGGCACGGCCGGGCGGCCCACGGTCCGGCCGCGAAACCGCGCCGCCCGTGGCTGCGCCCGCGAGTCGAGGTTTTCACTCCTCGACGGAGGGGTATGAGGATTCACGGAGCTCGACGTGGCACCCGTCGGCGGGGACCGGTTCCACACCTTCAGCTCACGTGACGTCTTTCGAACTTCCGTACCGGCAGCGGGTGGGCCTCCCGGCCTTCCTGCTTGACACGATCGACTGATTCTCCGAAACTGCGGCACTCAACAGGGAGGCACGGATGCGACGGTTGGCACCACTTCTCGTGATCGCGGCGCTCGCCGCTTTCGCGATCACGAGCATTGCGGGCGCCGCGAGGGCGGACGCGACGTTCGTCGACCCCGCGGGCGACAACGGCACCGCTCTCGACATCACCCAGGTCGTCGTCACGAACGACGCTGCGGGCAGGATCACGATCCGCGTCCCCCTCGCTGCGGCGACGCTCCCGTCCGACCAGGTGGTGCTCGTCGCCCTGGACACGGACCAGAACTCGTCGACGGGGAATCCCAGCGCGCTCGGCGCGGAGTACATCGTCATCGTCGGATCGACCGGATTCGCCGTCGCGCAGTGGAACGGAACCACGTTCGTCGCCGCGCCGAGGCCCGGCACGGCGGTCAGCTACTCGAGCGGCGCGGTGATCGCGATCAACAAGGGGGAGTTCGGCATCTCGGCCGGCCTCAACTTCTGGGTGAGCACGGTCCAGGGAGACGGAGCCGCTGGCAAGTTCGACGACGCTCCGAACAGCGGCGCGTACCCGTACACCCTGACGACGCCGCCGCCGCCGCCTCCCCCCCCACCACCACCGCCGCCCCCGCCGCCACCACCTCCGCCGCCGCCGCCTCCGCCGGCCCTGAAGACGGTGCTGGCGAAGCCGGCACTCGGAGGAGCTACGGCCGGCAAGCGCTTCGTGGTCACCGTGACCGTGAGGCTCACGGATGGAGAGATCGTCGCGCCCGGAAGGCTCAGGTGCACCGCGAAGGTCGGTCCCGCGGCACTCAAGACGGTCGCCAGAAGAGGCCCTGTCGCCGGCACCTGCTCGATGGCGGTTCCTGCGACCGCGAAGGGGAAAAGGATCGTCGTGAAGCTCGTCGTCACCTACCGCGGCAAGACCGTCACGAAGACGTCGACCTACAGAGTGAGGTAGCCGTTCGCAGGCGGGAGGCGCTTGCTCGGCCTCCCGCCTGCGACTTCCTCGGAGATCGGGATCCGACCTCACTCGGGCAGATCCGGGCTTGAACCTCGACTCGCAGGAGCCGAAAAACGAGCGCTACCGGCGGTGCGCGCACGGCGCTGGACGCACTTCGGCCAGCTCAGGGCAGCCATCGAGGATGCCGAGACCAAGGAGACGATCAGGGTCGACACCGTCCTCGCCTCCTACCTCGCGCGCGTGCTGAACGATCTCGACGCCGGCCGGCCGCTCCCGCCGGCGGGAACGCGTCACCGGCCATCCAGGTTCCAGCTCGTTCACGACCCGGCGTTCGGCATGCTCAGAGCCAGCGTCGTCTATATCCACGGGCTGCATACGAGGCTCCTTGCCGATGCACCGTCGGAGGAGGCGGCACAGCTGATCGCACGCGTCCTGAACCACGTTGACTACCCAATGCAGGAGCGGCCCGGCCGGCGTCCCTGGTCTTTCCCCTCCCCTCCTCTCGTCGGCACGCTCGGCCGCTCCCCAAGAGGTTGCCTCCGCCTTCTCTCGGCCGGTCGCCGGGCCTTCGGCGCCCGCCAGTCGCTCTCGCCCTCGGAGTCGCTCTGTGGCTGGCCATCGCGCTCGTCGGTGTCTGGGTACTGGCGTTCTACGCCGTCGGCTGGCCGGTCGCCGTCTTCGTCGCGGCCACATGGGTCGTCGGCGTCGTGGCGGCGTGGCGAACGCTCAACCGCTGACGGTATTGTCTCGCCGGTGCGCGCCTCGTTGGATCACTCGTTCTCGTTCGCCCATCCCTGTGAGGCGCCGTTCCGGTAGCCCTCGCGCGCCCACGAACCGTGGAAGTGCGTGGAGGGCGGCCGGAGGGTCGCCCTCTTTCTTGCTCCGATCATGCTGTTGACCCTGACACTGACCCGGCCCCCGGCGACGGACCTCGGGTTCCTGCTGGCGAAGCACCCGGATCGCGTGCAGCGATGAGCATGCAGGTGCCCCTACGCATCGAGGGTTACGCGCCCATCCGCGAGTACGCGGCCATCGGCGACGGCCGAACCGTTGCGCTGATCGCCCGCGACGGTTCGATCGACTGGCTCTGCCTGCCCGACCTCGACTCGCCGAGCGTCCTCGGAGCCCTGATCGACTCCGAGCGCGGCGGGCGGTTCGTCCTCGAGCCGGAGATCCCGTACGAGGCGACACGACGCTACGTGCCGGAGACGAACGTGGTCGAGACGACGTTCGCGACGAGCGCCGGGCGCGTCTGCCTGACCGACGCGATGACGCTCCCCGAGGAGGGCCTGAGCCCGTACCGCGAGCTCGTGAGGCACGTCGAGGGCCTCGCCGGCACCGTGCCGTTGCGCTGGCGCGTCGAGCCGCGCTTCGGCTACGCCGCCCGCAAGACGCAGATCGAGAGGCGCGACGGGGTCCCGGCGGCCGTCAGCGGCCGCGACGCGCTCGCCGTCTGCAGCTGGGATGCCGGGGAGCCGGAGTGCACGGAGGAGGCGATCAGCGGCCGCTTCACCATCGGCGAAGGTGGGAGCAGCTTGCTCGCGCTCAGCGCAGCCCACCAGGAACCGCTCGTGCTGCCGTCCCGGGCCGAAGCCGAGTCGCGGCTCCGAGCGACGGCGCGGTCCTGGCGCGAATGGGCCGGCGCACGAGACTACGGCGGACCCTGGCGGGAGGCGGTGATCCGAAGCGCGCTCGCACTGAAGCTCCTCGTCCATGCGCCGTCGGGTGCAATCGCGGCAGCCGCCACGACCTCGCTACCGGAGGAGATCGGGGGCGAGCGAAACTGGGACTACCGGTTCTGCTGGCCGCGCGACGCGGCCTTCGCGCTGCAAGCGTTGCTCGCGCTCGGCTGCGCTCCCGAGGCGCGCGCCTTCTTCTCGTGGATCCTGCACGCCTCGCGGCTGACACACCCGCGCGTGCAGGTGCTCTACCGGCTCGACGGCCGAGCCGAGGCCGACGAGCAGCCCTTGCCGCTCGGCGGCTATCTGGGGTCGCGGCCGGTTCGCGTCGGCAATCGCGCGGCGGGACAGACGCAGCTCGACGTGTACGGCGAGCTGCTCGGGGCGGCCTCGCGCCTCGCCTCCTCCACCGGCGGGCTCGATCGCGACCACGGGCGTCACCTTGCCGAGATCGCCGACTTCGTCTGCGAGAGCTGGGAGCAACCGGATGCCGGCATCTGGGAGACACGGGGCGAACCGGCGCAGTTCATCCAGTCGAAGATGATGTGCGCCGTCGCGCTCATGCGCGCGTGCGAGCTGGCCGAGCGCGGCCTCGTGCCGGTGAAGCACGGCGAGCGGTGGCGCCGCGAGCAGAAGGCGATCCGCGACTTCGTCGAAGCGCGCGGCTACTCGGAGACTGCGCAAAGCTATGTCCGCGGCGTCGGCGAGGAACGCGTCGATGCCTCGCTGCTCCTCGGCGTCCTCGCCGGCTATGACCGGCCGCGCTCACCGCGTCTGCTCGGAACCGTCGACGCCGTCCGACGCGACCTCGGCCGGGGACCCCTCCTCCACCGGTATCTCGGCGAGGACGGCCTCGCCGGCGAGGAAGGCGCTTTCGTCGCCTGCTCGTTCTGGCTCGTCGAGGCGTACGCTCGCCAGGGCCGCCTCGACGAGGCGGTGACGCTGATGGATGAGCTCGTCCCGCTCGCCAACGACGTCGGCCTCTTCGCCGAGGAGATCGACCCGTCCACGGGCGAGTTCCTCGGCAACTTCCCTCAGGGCTTGTCGCACCTGGCGCTGATCAACGCGGCGGTCTCGATCCAGGACGCGCGGTGATCTGGGGCGCGCTCGTCGGCGGTCTGGTCGGCACGCTGGTGCTGACGACGCTCTTGCGGGCGGCGAGCGAGGTCGGACTGACGCGGATGGACCTTCCCTTCCTGCTCGGCACGGCGGTGACCGCAGACCGCGTCCGTGCCAAGGCGATCGGCTACGCGCTCCACTTCGGGTTCGGACTGCTCTTCGCGCTGGCCTACTACGCCGTCTTCGTCGCCATCCACCGGAGCGGCTTCCTGCTCGGCGCTCTCTTCGGTCTCGTGCACGCGCTCTTTGCGGGTACCGCCCTCGTCAACGTCCTGCTGCCGGCGGTCCATCCGCGCATGGGCACGGGCTTCACCGCGGCGGGCTCGGCGCCGCTGCTCGAGTCGCCCGGATTCCTGCTCCTCAACTACGGCCGGCAGACGCCCGTCGTGACGATCCTCGGGCACGTCGCGTACGGCGGGATCGTCGGCGGCTTCGTCTCGCTCGCGAGCTGATGCAGGGCCGCGTCGTCGTCATCACGGGAGCCTCGTCCGGAGTCGGCCGCGCGTGTGCACGCGAGTTCGCACGCCGCGGGGCCCACGTCGCGTTGATCGCCCGCGGCCGGGACGGGCTCGAAGCTGCCGCGCGCGAGGTCCGAGACCTCGGCGGCCGCGCGCTCGTCCTGCCGCTCGACGTCGCCGACGCCGAGGCGGTCGAGGCAGCCGCCGCCGCGACCGAGGAGCGGCTCGGGCCGATCGGCGTCTGGGTGAACAACGCGATGCTCTCGGTCCTCGCACCGGTCTCCGAGCTCGCCGCCCACGAGGTGCGGCGCGTGACCGAGGTCACCTACCTCGGCTACGTCCACGGGACGCTGTCGGCGCTCCGGCGGATGAGCCCGCGAAACGGCGGCGTCATCGTCCAGGTCGGGTCGGCGCTCACCCATCGCGCGATTCCGCTGCAGGCCCCCTACTGCGCGGCCAAGCACGCGATCGAGGGCTTCACCGAGTCGCTGCGCTGCGAGCTCCTGCACAGCGGCAGCGAGGTCCGGGTGACGCTGGTCCAGCTGCCGGCGCTGAACACGCCTCACTTCGGCGTCGTGCGCACACGCCTGCGGCGCCGCCCGAAGCCCGTGCCGCCGATCTTCCAGCCGGAGCTCGCCGCACGCGCGGTCGTCTTCGCGGCGGAGCACCCGCGGCGGGAGCTCTGGGTCGCCGGCCCGACCGTGCTGGCGCTCCTCGGCAACCGGATCGCCCCGGGCCTCCTCGACCGCTACCTCGGCCGGACCGGCTACGAGGCGCAGCAGACCGACGAGCCGGTCGAGCGCGATCGCCAGGACAACCTGGCCGACGCGCTGCCCGGGGACCGCGGCGTCCACGGCCGCTTCGGCGGCGAGGCACGCGCGCGGAGCCTGCAGTTCACCGCGACGACCCACCGGCGCCTGCTCGCCGGTGCCGTTGGGACAGCTGCCGCCGCCGTGCTCGCGTCAAGGGCGCTTCGCGCGAACGCCCGCGGACGCTGACCAGCTCCGCCTGCCGTCCGCGTGGAGGATCCGGAGGCGATAGCGGTGCGCCGAGGTCACACTGGCGGGACGGTCGACGAACCGGTACGAGCCACCTCGCCCCGTGCCCTTGCCGACGATCACCTTGCTTACGGCGATGAACCGGGACCCCGCTTGACGATGGACCACGTAGCCGAGCACGCCGAGCTCGGAGACCGTCTGCCAGCGGACCGCGATACCGAAGCGAGCTCGCGTGGCCGAGAGCCGCGTGACGGTCAACCCGGTCGGGCCGGGTCCGATCGAGGAGGTGTCGACGACCTCGAAGGCGGAGCCCTTGACGTCGCGGAGCCTGCGGAGGTCGTCGTTGTCCCAGGCCGGGTCGGGCGCGCCGCTGATGAACCAGTTTGAGCCGTTGTCGGCAACCATCATCCCGTAGCGCTTCAGCGCCGTGAGGACGACCCGGGCCTGGGGCGGGAAGCCGCTCGTGTCGAAGGACGCCTTCAGGCGCAGGCGGAGTCCCATCGGCGGCAGGTTCGGGTCGGTGAGGTTCGACGCGAAATGGCGGGCGGGGAAGACGTACGCGGCCCGCGTCCGCTCCACGGTGAACCGCAGCGCGTGGTCGATCACGCCCCGGGCGACCTCGTCGTACCGTGCCAGGCCCGGCAGGATCGGCAGGCCGGCGGCGTCGGCGGAGGTCCAGCCCTCGGGCCGCAGAGCGTTGGAGCGGAGATCCCAGATCGCGCCCGACCCCGCGATCCAGCCGCCGTCCCGCGGGTAGAGGGCATAGAGCTCGTAGAGCCGGCACGCCTCACGGTCGACGATGATCGCGTGGCGGTCGCCGCTCGAGCTCGGACCGCCCTCGATCGCCACGTCGGGCGGGATCGGGTAGGGGCCGGGGTCGCTCTCGTCGGCGTAGTCGAACTCGACGTCGTACTTCGGAGTCGCCTGCCCGTCGACGACCGTGATCGGGATTCCGATCGGCCCGCCGTCCCAGACCCCGGAGCCGAAGTCGGCGTGGAGCCCGATGCCGGCGCCGATCGAGTTGATCACCTCAGCCGAGTTGGCGGCCGTGGGCAGCGCATCAACGCGCTGGTTCCACGCGTTGTCGGCCGGAAAGACCGGACACGCGGGCGCGGCGGGAAGCGGCCAGCCGCGTGCTCCCGTGGCCGGGAGCACCAGCACGGCGACGGCGACGGCGGCAAGGCGAGTGCTCAGCATCCTCCAGCATCGCATCGGCCGGGCCCGATCGCCACACGACCCTCGAATGTACGGAGCTCCACCCCGTCCTCGTCGCCCGGCGCGCTCGACCGTCGCGGGGGGATTGAGGGAACCGCTTCCGGGGAAGGAACGCCGACGTGGGGAAAGGCCGCGCTGTCGCACTCGCCGCCGCCGTGGCGGTCGTCGTGGTGCCCGTCGCCCTGGCGGCATTCACCTACGAGGGCTCGATCGGCGCGACCGACGGGGCCCAGACCGGCCGCCTCTTCCAGGACGACGTGGCCGACACCTGCGCGGCGCCCGACCCCGACAGCGCGTACGCCAACCAGGTCGCCCCCTACCGCTACGACGTCTATCCGTTCCTGAATCCGACCGCCTCGCCCCAGTGCGTCACCGTGACGCTCGATCCTCGAACGTGCGTCAACGCCCTGAATCCCGGCTTCCTCTTCAGTGTCGCCTACCTGGCTCCCTTCTCGCCCGCTGACGTCCTCGCCGGACGGATCGCCGACATCGGCGGCAGCCCCGAGATTCCGACCTCGTACTCGTTCACGGTCGAGCCGGGAGTCGGCTTCGACGTCGTCGTGCACGCGACCACGACGGGCGCGACCTGCCCGTCCTACCAGCTCACCGTCGACGGCACGGGAATCGTCGAGGGCCGCCCGACCGCCACGCGGCTCCTGTGGCTCGCAGCTGCCAGGACGCCCCGCGGCGTCCTCCTCCGCTGGCGAACGAGTGCGGGCACCCGCGCGGCGGGGTTCCACGTCTATCGCGAGCGAGCCGGGCGCCGGATCAGGGTGAGCCGGGCGTTCCTGCCCGCCTCGAGCCGGATCGGCGGCGGCGCCTACCGCTGGCTCGACCGCGGCGCTCCCGGGGCCGGCGGGCGTTACTGGGTTCAGGCCGTCGGGCTCGACGGCACACGGTCCTGGCACGGCCCCGTCAAACCGCCTTCCGAAGGAGTCTGAGCATGCTGAAGCGAAGCGCCACCGCCCTCGCCTGCCTCGCGGCCGTTCTGGGATCGGTGGCCGGCGCAGGATCCCTGTCTGGCACCGCCGGCCCGGAGCCTCCGGTCCCGCGCCACCCGACGTCCGCCATCGCGGGCGTGGCCCCCGCGCCCACCCCGAAGCCGGCCAGGCAGCCAACCGTCGGGCTGCCCGCCCAGGTGGTGAACTTCGCCCCGCCCGTGCGGACGTCGACCCACGGGACCGTCGACTACGGCACGCAGCCCACCCCGGGCGACGACCGCACCGGCAGGACGACGTGGCGCGTCGCCGAGGGCACCGGCAACTGCTGCGAGAACTACTTCACGATCTCGCGGGGCGGCCGGCTCTTCGACTTCGGCGGCACGTTCATCAACTTCACGGACGACCGCGGGCTCACCTGGAAGCAGGTGCGCCCGCAGACGCCGCTCGTGAACGGCGAGGGCACGATTGCCATGGCCCCGAACGGCGACGTGATCGGCGTCGGCTGGGACCCCTACTCGGGCGACCACCTGCAGGCGTTCAAGTACGAAGCCGCCAGCTCGGCGTGGTTCTACAGCGAGATCCCGCTGCACGTGCCCTTCTACGATCGCGAATGGGTGACCGTCATCCCCGGCCCGTTCACGATCCTGGGCCAGACCGTCCCCTACATCACCTTCCTCAAGGGCGGCTGGCCGTCGAAGGAGCTGTGGTTCCGCAGCACGGACGGCCTGCTCTACGCCGAGATGACGAGCAAGTTCGCCGACACGTCCCTGAACGACGTCACCCACGAGTGGCTGCGCACCAAGGCGGATGCGAGCTTCGACTGGATCCAGCCCAACATCGGGACGGGCGTGATCCCGCTGGGCGAGGGGCGGGCGCTCGCCCGGCCCGACTTCGGCGCGACGAGGTGGGCCCAGCATCACCGAGACATCCTCGCGTGGAGCGACTATCGCTTCCCGAGCGGCATGCCGGAGGGGATGTACCAGATCGACTCCCTGGGGCGCATCCACAACCTGATCCCGCAGGTCACCTCGTTCGCCTACCGGATCTCGGCCGACGGCGGCCGCACGTGGAGCAAGATCGACGTGCCGCTGCCGCCGAACATGAGGATCGAGCAGATCGACTTCAGGGCCAACCGCGCGGCCGGGGTCGCGGCCGTCGTCATCCACGCCCAGAAGGCTGCGTCGGTCAACGACCAGGACCTCGCCTACAAGATCGGCATCACGACGAACCAGCCCGTGCTCCAGCGGCTGTACCAGGTCGGCCTCGGGGACGGCGCGTCGACCGCCGGTGTCGGCAGCGACGTCCGCATGGATTTCCAGACGGTCGCGATCTTCCCGGACGGGCGGCTGGCCGTGTCCTTCCTCGACTCGACGACGAAGAGCGTCTCGCCGACGACCGGGGCGCTGCGGACGAGCCCGAACGTGGCGATCGAGCTCAACACGACGTTTCCGTAGCTACCCGGCCGCCGCCTCGAGCTCGACCGACGGCACGTCGCCCCAGAGGTCCTCGAGCCGGTAGAACGCCCGCGCCTCGGGCGTGAACACGTGCAGGACGACGTCGAGGTAGTCGGCGACGATCCACGTCGACTCGGCGGCGCCGTCGACGGAGCGCGGGAGCAGCCCGTGCTCGTGCTTCAGCGTCGAGTGCACCTCGTCGTGGATCGCCTTCGCCTGCCGCGGGTTCCGGCCGGTGCAGACGACGAAGAAGTCGGTGTAGGTGCAGACCGGCCGCATGTCCAGGATCACGACGTCTGCCGCCAGCTTGTCCTGGGCGAGGCCGGCGATGCGGCGTGCTTGTTCGAGCGTCGTCAGAGTCGGTCCACAGTCCCCTTGATCTCGGCCAGTGTAGCCGGGGCTACGGCGCGTACAACCCGGATGGGCTCGTGCGGTCGGCCCAGACGGAGCACGGGCAAGCCCGCGCTCCTGAGGTCGGCGTCGCAAGCGACGCCTACGGCGCGTACAACCCGAGCTCCCAGATCAGGGCGCCGACCTGGGGCGGCACGAGCCCGTCGAGCGGGTCGCCGCGCCGCGCCCGCGAGCGGATCTCGGTCGACGAGACTGCGACAGGATGGTCGAGCCCGAACAGGACCACCCGGTCCGGCCGTTCGAGACGGGCGAGCACGGCCTCGAGGCGCTCGGGCGGGTAGCCCGGACGCGTGCCGACGGCCAGCCGCACGTGCTCGAGCACGCGCTGGGGCTCCTTCCAGCCCGGGAAGCCCGCCAGCTGGTCGGCGCCGAGGACGAAGTAGGCGCCGTCGAAGCGCCCGTCGGCGAGGGCGTCGGCGGTGTAGGCGTGCTCGTCGAGGACCACCTCCGCTCCCGGCACGTCCTCGAAGGCCGCCTGGACGAGCCGCAAGCGGATGGGCGCGCCTAGCTCGACCGGCTTGTGGCCCGGCCGGTCGGACACGAGCACCACGAGCCGCTCGAGCCCGAGATGGCGGATCGCGCTGCGGGCCAGCTCGAGGTGACCGTTGTGCGGCGGATCGAACGCTCCGCCGAGGATGCCGACCGTCACGCGAGCTCCAGCTCCTCTTCGCCGACGTGGACCTCGTCGCCGGGCTTCGCGCCGGCCGCTTTCAGCGCCGCCGCCAGCTCCTCCTCGCCCGGCAGCCGCCCGACGACGCGGAAGCCGGCCTCGGTGCGCAGAACGCGGAAGCCGAGCCGCCTCGGCCGGGGGCGGTAGACGAGGAAATCGGCGATGCCGGGCTCAGCCGCCTCCGCCGGCTGCGGCGGGATCAGCTCGAACAGCGCGCGCTTGAACTCGGTCACTCGCGCGCCGGTCGCCGCCGACAGCCGGAAGACGCCGACGATCCTGGGATCGTCGAGCCGGAACCGGGGCGACGGCCGCACGTCGATCTTGTTCAGGACGACGACCTGGCTCCGCTCGTCCAGCCCGGCGCCGTAGGCCGAGAGCTCGCCGTCGATCTGGGCGTAGCGGGCCTCGGCGTCGTCCTCGGAGGCGTCGATCACGTGCACGAGCAGCCGGGCCCGCTCGAGGTGCGCGAGGAACTCGTGTCCGAGCCCCACTCCTTCGCTCGCCCCCTCGATCAGACCGGGGACGTCGGCGACCGTGAGCTGGCGGCCGTCCGGCGAGTCGACCGTACCGAGGACCGGCGTGAGCGTCGTGAACGGGTAATCGGCGACCTTCGGCCGCGCGTTCGAGATCCGGGCGAGGAGCGACGACTTGCCGGCATTCGGGAGGCCGACCAGCGCCGCGTCGGCGAGGAGCTTCAGCCGCAGCTCGAACGCGCCCTCCTCCCCCGGCAGGCCGGCCTCGGCGAAGCGCGGCGCCTGGCGCGTGGCGGTGGCGAAGCGACGGTTGCCCCGGCCGCCCCCGCCGCCCCGGGCAACGACGGCGCGCGCGCCGGGGTGGACGAGGTCGGCGACGACCTGGCCGTCCGGGTCGAGCACCTGCGTCCCGACGGGCACCCGCAGCTCGGCGTCGGCACCCGAGGCCCCGTGCTTGGACGAGCCCCGACCCGGCCCCCCGTTGCCCGCCTTGTAGACGCGGCTGGTGCGGTAGCGAGCGAGGTCGCGCAGCTCCGGGTCGGCGACGAGCAGAACGTCGCCGCCGTCGCCGCCGTCGCCGCCGTCCGGGCCACCCCTCGGGACGTACTTCTCGCGCCGGAAGCTGAGGGCGCCGTGCCCGCCGCGGCCGGCGGCCACCCGGATCCTGGCGCGGTCGTGGAACATGGGCGCGAACGCTACCGCCGCCGTGACGCGACGACGTACACGAGGTCGGACACGGTCAGCGGTTCCTCTCCGAGCTGCTCGTGGAGCGCCGCCGCGAGGTCCTCGCGCCACGCGGCGGGTTGCGCCGCGATCCGGCTCATGCTGAGTAGCAGGCTCACGTACCGCTCGGCCGAGTACGGGAGGACCTGCTCGACGACCTCCCACCACGGATCGGCGAAGAGGCCGGAGGCGGCCAGCTCCTCGCGCCCCGCGGCCGCGTCTCGTTCGAGCATTGCGTGGATCCCCTCCGCACTGTCGGGAAACGTGCTCCCGCGCGGCGCCATCACCTCGCGCTGGACGCGGCGGTGCAGCTCTGGCTCGCGGATGAACGGGGTGTCCCAGAGGAGGACGAGCGCCCCGCGGTCCTCGAGCAGGCTCGCGGCCTTGGCGTAGGAGACGGCCGGGTCGATCCAGTGGAACGCGTTCGCCGAGAAGATCGCGGCGAAGCGCTCGTCCGTGTCGAGTTCCTCGAACGTCTCGCCCCGGAGCTCGGCACCCGGCGCCCGCTCGGCCGCGAGCGCGCGGAGCGTCGGCCCCGGCTCCAGGGCGCAGACGTCGAGCCCGGCCGCGAGCAGCACCCGGGTCAGCTGGCCGGCGCCGGCTCCGATCTCGAGAACGCGCGCGCCGGCCGGGATCCCCGCGGCCGCGGCCGCGGCGGAGACCGCCTCCAGAGGCATGTCCGGACGCCCCCGAACGTAGTCGTCGGCGACGAGGTCGAAGGCGAAACGGTTCGAGCGGTCGGCGTACGCGCGCAGGTCGGGCGCGTCAGGCTGTCTCGCCCGACGCCACGGACACGAAGCGGCGCTCGCCACTCGTCCGGAACTCGACGCGCCCGGGCCGCGTGGCGAAGATCGTGTCGTCGCGGCCGATGCCCGTGCCGTCCCCCGGACGGAAGCGCGTTCCACGCTGGCGCACGAGGATCATTCCCGCCTTGACCTCCTGGCCGTCGAAGATCTTGACGCCGAGCATCTTCGGGTTCGAGTCGCGCCCGTTCTTCGACGAGCCGAGTCCCTTCTTATGAGCCATCGGTCGCTGCCTCCTTCTTCGCCGCCGCCTTGCGAGCGGGCGCCTTTGGCTTCGCCGCCTTGGGCTTGGACGCGCTCGACTTCTCCTCGGCGGCCGGCTTCTTGGCCGCTGCGCGCCCCGCGATCGACTCGATCTCGATCTGCGAGAGGCGGCTGCGGAAGCCGGTGTGCTTGCGGTAGCCGCTCTTCGCCTTGTACTTGCCGATGCGGATCTTCTCTCCGAACTGGTGCGAGACGACCCTCGCGGTCACCGTGGCGCCTTTCGGCGTCAGGTCCGCGTTGCCGTCGCCGCCCAGCAGGAGGATGTCAGGCTTGAACGTCTTGCCCTCGGCATGCTCGAGGCGGTCGACGAGCAACCGCTCGCCCTCCTGGACGCGGTACTGCTTGCCGCCGAGTGAGATGACTGCGTACGTCATGGCCTTGAGCGCGGAAAACGCGGGCGGGCGCCCACGAAGCACCAGTGTAGCCACGATGCGCCCGTCCCTGGCATCAGACCGGCTCGGCGACCGGCTCGGGCTGCTCGTCCTCGACGGGCGCGCCCTCGGATGCGGCCGGCTTTCGGCGCCGGTTCCGGCCCCCTCGGCTGCCGCGGCGGGTCCGCTTCTTCTTGGGGGCGGCTTCGTCCTCGGAGGCTTCCGCCCCGGCGGCCGCGTCACCGTCGGCCGAAACGGCGTCGGCTCCGGCTTCCTCCGGCTCGGTCTCGCGCCCCAGGGTCGGCGGCGGGACGTGGATCCTGGGTCCACGGCGCCGGGCACGAGGCCCGGGCACCTCGGCCGAAGCTTCCGCTTCGGGCTCCGCTTCTGCCTGGGCGGCTTCGCCCGTCTCCGCCGCGGCCTCCGCGGCCTCGCCGTCGGCGGGCGCCGCGGCGGGCTTGCGCTTGCGCCCTCGTCCGCCGCGTGACCCGCGGCGGGTCTTCTTCTTCGGCACCTCCTCGGCGCCCGCGACGGCGTCGACGTCCTCGACCTCGGCGACCGCCTCGGTGGGCTCTGCCTCCGCCGGGACCTCGTCGGCGGGCGTGGGCTCGCCCTCCGGTGCGCCCGACACCGCCTCGACCTCGACCTCCGCCTCCGCCTCGGCCCCGGCGGTGGCCTTGCGCCCACGCGGGGCGCGGGTCGGCTTCTCCGCCTCGGCCTCGGCAGTGATCGGCGCCGGCCGGTCCTCCTGCTTCGTAGCGAGCGTCGCGTAGGCGACGCCGTCCATCACGCGAGTCACCCGGGCTTTCACCTTCTTGCCGACCAGCCTGGCCGCGTCGGCGACGATCACGACCTTGCCGTCGAGCTTGGCGACGCCCGCTGCCGGGTCGTGCAGGCCGAGCTCGACGAGCTTGACGTCGAGCTCGGTGCCCTCGGCGGGCTCGGAGTCCGGCTCGACGTCGGTGAGCTTGCCCTGCGACGTCACGGTGAAGTGGTCCAGGTGGACGTCGTCACGCCCCTCGATCAGGAAGCGCCGCTTCGTCTGCGCCTCGATCTCGAGCAGGCGCTCGGCGCCGGGCCCGATCAGCAGCGAGGCCGCGCGCGAGTTCATCTCGACCCGGTACACCTGGCTGCGCGAGCTCGCCGCGAGCGTGCGCAGGCGCCGCTCGAGCTCCACCGCGGCGGAGGCCTCCGAGAAGACGAAGCCGTCCCCGGCGCAGGTGGGGCAGCGCTTGGTGAGGATCTCGCGCGGCCCCTCGGTCACGTTCTGGCGCGTCATCTCGACGAGGCCGAGCGGCGAGATCTCGACCACGTAGGTCTTCGTCCGGTCGCGCTCGAGCTCCGTCTTCAGCGCCTCCTCGACGAGCTCCCGGTTCTTCGGGCTGCCCATGTCGATGAAGTCGATGACGATGATGCCGCCGATGTCGCGCAGCCGGAGCTGGCGGACGACCTCCTTGACAGCCTCCAGGTTGTTCTTCGTGATCGTGTCCTCGAGCCGTGCTCCCGAGCTCTTCGAGCGGGAGCCGACGAACCGGCCGGTGTTGACGTCGATCACCGTGAAGGCCTCGGCGTAGTCGAAGATCAGGTAGCCGCCGGAGGGCAGGTCGACGCGTCGTGAGAGCGTCGAGCAGATCTCGGCGTCGACGCCGAAGCGCTCGAACAGAGGCTCCTTCTCCTTGTCGCGCGTGACCCGCTCGACCATGTGCGGCGAGGTCTTCTTGAGGTATCCGACGATGCGCTTGAACGTGCGCTCGTGGTCGACGTAGGCATGGACGAAGTCCTCGGTGAAGAGGTCGCGGACGACCCGGAGCGGCAGCTCCGCCTCCTGGTAGACGAGGGAGGGCGAAGGCACCTGCTTGGCACGGGCCTCGATCGTCTTCCAGAGGCGCTGCAGGAAGACGAGGTCGCGCTCGACGTCCTCGGCCGACGCGCCCTCGGCCGCGGTCCGGATGATCACGCCCCCCGTGGGGACGTCGAGGCTCTTGACGATGTCGCGCAGCCGCGTCCGCTCGTCGTCCGGGAGGCGGCGCGAGACGCCGAACCCCTCCCCGTGCGGCACGAAGACGACGAAGCGGCCCGGAAGCGAGATCTCCGTGGTCAGGCGCGCGCCCTTCGACTTCATCGGATCCTTGACCGCCTGGACGAGCACCTCCTGCCCGCGGCTGATCAGATCCTGGATCCGGCGATGCCCCTTGCCCTCGAGCTCCGGGGCGACGATCTCGTCGACGTAGAGGAAGCCGTTCTTCTCGAGACCGATCTCGACGAAGGCGGCCTCCATCCCCGGCAGGACGTTGTCGACGGAGCCCTTGTAGATGTTCCCGGCGATCGACCGGCGCTCGGGGCGCTCGAGGTAGACCTCGGCGACGCGTCCGTCCTCCAGCGCCGCGACGCGCTGCTCGGCGACGCCGACGGAGATCACGAGCTCCCGCCTGGCGGGTGGCAGGGGCGGGCGGCGGGGCGGCTGGCGCCGCCGGGTCGACGACCGGGTCCTCGAGGTCCGGGCCGGTGCCGCCGCGTCCTTCTTCGCCCGCTCCCTCGCCGGTTGCTGCGACTCCGCGGCGGGCCTGACGTCGGCCTCGGCCTCGCCGCCCTCGGCGGGCCGCTTGGTGCGGCCGCGGCCGCCGCGGCTGCCGCGGCGGCGGCGGGCCTTCTGGGCTTCTGTTCCCTCGTCCGCGGAGGGCGGGGACTCGACTACGGGTGCTGCGGGTGCTGCGGCGGCGGCATCAGGCGCCGACCCGTCCGTTTGCTTCTTGCGACGAAACCATGAGAGAACCAAGCGTGAACTCCTCGTTTACCGCGCGCGCCGGTCCACGGCTCCAGGCCGGACGGGGTCGCGCTGCGGGTCGGTGTGGGGTGAAAGACTTCGGCATGGGCCGTACGCCTAGGCTAGCAGTGCGCCCCCGGGGCGCCGGTCAGGCGGCCGCGGGCCGGAGCCTCGCGCGCTTCGTCCGGATCGCACGGAGGCGCTGGTTCAGCCGCGACCAGGCCCACGGCTCCAGCTCCTTGTAGCGAGTCTCGGTCTGGCCGCGCGTCGCCTCGAGGTACTCGAACCAGGCGTCGGCCTCCTCGATCAGCAGCAGCTCTTCCGCCTCGATTTGCTCGTCCATGGCCGCGATCGTAGGTCCCCGGCCGGACGGAGCGCTACCTCACGGCCGGCCGCCGCCCCGTGCGGCGGGCGTTCGTGCCGCGCAGGTGGATCGCCTCGAGGACGCCGATCGCGAGCAGGTTGGCGATCATCGAGGAGCCGCCGACGCTGACGAAGGGAAGCGGGATGCCCGTGATCGGCGCGATCCCGATCGTCATGCCGATGTTGACGAAGATCTGGAACAGGAGCGCCACGACGATGCCCGCGGCGACGATCGCCGAGAAGGCGTCGCGGGCGACCGTGATCACCTTCAACCCGCGCCAGACGACGAGCAGGTAGAGCAGCAGGAGGATCGACGCGCCGAGGAAGCCGCGCTGCTCGGCGAGCGAGGCGAACGCGAAGTCCGTCGCATGCTCCGGGAGGAAGTCGAGACTCGTCTGCGTGGCGCCGCTGACGCCCTGGCCCGTGAGGCCGCCCGCCCCGACCGCGAGCACGGACTGATGCACGTGGTAGGTCGCCCCGCGCGGATCGGAGTCGGGGTTCGTGAAGCCCGTCAGGCGCAGCTGCTGGTACGGCTTCAAGACCTGGATGCCCGCGGCCGGGAGCGCCCACAGGATCGCGACCGCCGCCGCCAGCGCCACGAGGGCGAGGACGGCCAGCTGCCACCAGCGGGTCCCGGCCAGGTACAGCACGGCGGCGAGCGCGGCGCCGTAGACGAGCGCGGTGCCGAGGTCCGGCTGCAGGAAGACGAGGACGATCGGCACGGCCGCGAAACCGAGGGCCTCGAACACGGTCCGCCACTCGCCCGCACGCCGGCCCCGGTCGGCGAGCAGGCCGCCGATGCAGAGGACGAACAGCAGCTTCCCGAACTCGGAGGGCTGGAAGCGGAAGAACCCGACGTCGATCCAGCGGGTCGACCCGCGCGCCGCGGCCCCGGCGACGAGGATGAAGATCATCGTGCCGACCGTCCCGAGATAGATCGCCCGCTTGTAGCGCCGGTAGACGTCCGGGTTGACGAAGAGGGCCGCGATCAGACCGGCGGCGCCGATCGCCGCGAAGATCGACTGGCGGACGACGTAGTGGCTCGGATCGTTCGGAATGTCGTTCCGGGTGATCCCCTCGATCGCCCAGAGCCCGTACGCGACCGCCGCGGCGACGCCGCCGAGCAGCACCCAGTCGAGACGGCGCAGCAGCGTGCCGGCGTCGGCGTCGGAGCGGGCCCGGGTGCGCAGGTGCGAGGTGCCGACGTACTCGACCATCAGTCGGAGTAGACCTCCTCCACGTCGCCGCCGCGCACGCCGAAGAAGTGCTCGAAGACCTTGCGCGCCGCGGGCGCGGCAGCGGTGCCGCCGTGGCCGCCGTTCTCGATCAGCGCGCAGACGACGATCGTCGGATCCTCGACCGGGCCGTACCCGCACCACCAGGACTGGTCGAGCAGCCCCGTGTAGCCCGGCAGCTGGACGACCTTCTCGGCGGTGCCCGTCTTGCCGGCGATCGCGACGGGGAAGCTGCCGAAGACGCCCGTCGACGTCCCGTACTCGGCGTGCGTGGCCGCGTAGAGCCCGTCCTGGATCACCCGCAGCGCGAAGGGGTCGTCGAAGCTGGGCCGGACGGAGGCCGGCGGCGAGAGCCGCTGCAGCACCTTCGCGGGCGAGCGCCCGTCGCCGGGCTGCACGACGTCGGCGACCACGTGCGGGGTCACGAGCTTGCCCCCGTTCGCGATCATCGCGTAGAAACGGGCCATCTGCAGCGGCGTCACGAGCAGGTCCTTCTGACCGATCGCGAGCTGGATCGAGTCACCCGGCTTCCAGAGCCGGTCGATCTCCCAGGTCTTGGGGTAGCGCTCCTTCGTGAAGGTCTCCTGGCGCCACTCGGGCGTCGGCAGGAGACCCGGCTCCTCCGGGCCGATGTCGGCGCCGGTCTCCTCGCCGAAGCCGAACCGGCTCGCCCACGCCTGCAGCGGATGGCCGCGGTCGGCCGGCAACCCGTAGAAGTAGTGGCCGAGCCGGTAGAAGTACGTGTCGCAGGAGGCGGCGATCGCCTTCGGCATGTTCATCGCCTCGTTCACGCCCGGGTCCCAGTTCTTGAAGATCTGGCCGGACGCCTCGTACTGGCCGGTGCAGTCGAGCGTCTGGTAGGCCGAGACGAGGCCCTCCTCCATCGCGGCGAGGGCGGTGACGGGCTTCCACACCGAGCCCGCCGGGTAGAGACCGGACACGACCCTGTTCAGCCCCGGGTAGTTGGCCTCCTTGGCCGCCTTCGCATCGTGGAGCACCTTCAGGCGCTCGGGGTCGCCCTTGCCGACGTAGAGGCTCGGCCGGTAGGTGGGGTTCGACGCGAGGGCGAGGATCTCGCCGTCGTCCGGATCGAGCGCCACGATCGCGCCGCCGTTCGCGGCCCAGTTGTCGTCCTCGCGCGCGGTCTGGATCCCGAAGCGCAGCGCCCGCTCCGCCGCTCGCTGCAGCGCGATGTCGATCGTCAGGCGGATCGCCTTGCCGGGCTTCTCCGTGCGCGTTGTCCTCAGCTCGCTCTGCGGGCGCCCGAGCGAGTCGACGGTCAACTCCGCCTCCCCGGGCTCTCCGCGCAGGTAGCCGTCGTACGTCGCCTCGACCCCCGCCTGCCCGACCACGTCGCCGAGCCGGCGCTCCGGCTGCCCCTTCAACTGCTCCTCGGAGATCTCCCCGACGTGCCCGAGGACGTGCGTGGCGAGCGCCTCCGCCTTGTACCGGCGCAGGTAGGTCTCCGTGATGCGCACGCCCGGGAACTCGTCTTTGTGCTCGAGGATGTAGGCGACCTGGTCCGGGTGGACCGCGACCTGGAGCGTGATCGGCGTCAACGGATCGCGGGCGCGCGCTTTGATCTGCGCGAGGATCCGCGCCCGCCGGATCCGCAGCACGCGGGCGAGCCGTCGGATCTCGGTGTCCCGGCCCGCGCCCTTGGGCAGGTCGGCTGGCCAGAGCTGCACCGCCGTCCCGGCGACGTTCGTGACGAGCACGCGGCCACGCCGGTCGAGGATGACGCCCCGGGGAGCCTCGATCGGCACATGGCGCTGCTGGTTTCGCGCCGCCGCCGTCGCGTAGGTCGGGCCGGAGAGGATCTGGAGCGCCCAGAGCCGCAGAAAGAGGACGGCGAAGAGCCCGAGCGTGATCACGCCGAGGACGGCGACGCGAAGCGCCGTCTGGGGCGTGAGCCGGTAGGGCTCCTCGACGCGAGGGTCCGGCGGCAGGAAGCGGTCGGAGAGGCTGCGGCGACCGGAGCCCGAGCTAGCCAAGGAGCCGCACCTCCTGACCCTGCGGCAGGCGGGCCGGCTCCGGTCGCAGGGCACGCCGGGCGAGGGCATAGACCGGCACCGTCACGAGCAGGTTGAGCGCGATGCCCTGGAAGAGCGTCTCGTACAGGACGTGCCGCGCGGGCGCCGGCTCCCCCAGCAGGAAGTTGAGCGCGAGCGCGCCTGCCGCGTAGAGCACCGTGACGACCGCGATCGAGAGGAACGGCGCGTGCCCGCGATCGCGGCCGGTCGTCTCGCCGTAACGGCCGATCCAGTAGCCCGCGAGCGTGAGCAGGAGCGATGTGACGCCCAGGGTCTCGAGCGTCGCCGTGTCGACGACGAGGCCGGCGCCGAAGCCTGCCGCGGCACCGTAGATCGAGCCGCGCAGGAGCGCGACGCACACGAGCGTCACCAGCAGGACGTCCGGCGAGCCGCCCAGCACGGTGACGCTGGAGAAGATCGACACCTGGGCGATCGCCGCGGCGAACACGAGCACGGCGGCCTTGAGCACGTCGAAGGCGATCACGGCACGACGGGCTCCCGCTTGAGGCTGACGAGGACGACGACGGTATCGAGCGACCCGAGGTTGACGAAGGGCTCGATCTGTACCTGCTTGTACGACTCGGTGTCGACCTGGCTCGCGTACGTGACGCGGCCGATGGGGATCCCCCGCGGGTAGATCGAGGAGAACCGGTCCGACTTCCAGCCGGCCGTGACGACCACGTCGCCCGGCTGCACGACCTGCTCCTTGCTGACCCGGTCGAGGATCAGCGAGGTCGTCCCCTCCCCGTGCTGGACGATGCCGTCCGCCCCCGTCTCGAGGTCGACCGCCGGCACGAAGCTCGACTCGTCCGTCAGCAGCGTCACCTGAGCGACGGACGGGGTCACCTTCGTGACTCGCCCGACGAGCTTTCCGGAGACGACAACCGGAGCGTGGAGGCGGATGCCCTGATTCGAGCCGGCGGCGACCGTGATCTGCTGCTCGAACTGCGTCGGCGCCCGGGCGATCACCGCGGTCGTCACCGGCCGATAGTCGCTCGGGAAGCGGGGCCCGTCCCGGTAGCGC
>JBHEMU010000004.1:0-3519 GCA_046262415.1 Gaiellaceae bacterium
AGGGCGCGCCGATCACCTTCCAGGACGTCGCCCGCCGCGCCGGAGTCTCGCGCCAGTGGCTCTACACCCACCCGGCGCTGCGCGCCGAGATCGAGCGGCTGCGCGACCGGCCACGCGCCGTCAGCGCCGGCGTCCCGGCACGCGAGCGCGCGACCGAGGCCTCGCTGCGCCAGCGCCTGGAGACCCTACGCGCCGAGAACCAACGCCTGCGCCAGGAGAACAGCGAGCTCAAGGCTGAGCTCGCGATCGCCTACGGGCACCAGCGCACCGCGCCATGATCGCGGCCGATCATCGTCCGGCCTGCATCCGCGTTACGGTGGTGCGGTGAGGAGTCCCGAGCGCACCGTCCTCGCGACCGCCGCGCTCGAGGAGAGGGCGCGCGGCGCTCTGATCGGCACGTTTGTCGGCGACGCCCTCGGCATGCCCTTCGAGGGCGCCCCGCACAGCGACGTGCCCGCCGAAGTGGAGATGCTCGCGGCGCGCCGCGGTCGAGGCACCTACACCGACGACACGCAGATGATGATCGCGCTGGCGGAGTCGCTGATCGAGCTCGGGCGGGTCGAGGAGGAGCATCTCGCGCGGGCGTTTCAGCAGGCCTACGACCCCGGCCGCGGCTACGGCGGCGGCACGCGACGGGTGTTGCAGCTATGGGCGGACGGCACGCCCGTGGCCGACGCCGCGCAGCGGATCTTCGACGGGCAGGGCTCGCGCGGCAACGGCGCGGCGATGCGCATCGCCCCGGTCGCCGTTCGTTTCCGGGCTGACCCGTCGCGGCTTCGCGCCGAGGCGGCTCGCAGCGCTCGGGTCACGCACGCGCACCCGGTCGGAGTCGACGGGGCCGTCGTTCAGGCCGCGGCGATCGGAGCCGCTCTGCGCGACGAGGACATCCTCGACGTGGCGCGCGGTGCCGCCCGGACCGAAGAGATGGCCGAAGGCCTACGAGACGTCGGCGAGCTGCTCGCCAAGACCCGGGAGCCAGCCACGGTGCAGGCGCGGCTTGGGAGCTCCGCCGACGCGCGCGAGTCGGTCTGCGCCGCGCTCTACGCGGTGCTCGCGCACGCGGCGCTCGAAGATGCCCTTCGTTTCGCCGTGCGCCTCGGCGGCGACACCGACACAGTCGCGGCCATGGCCGGCGCGATCGCCGGAGCCCGCCGCGGCGCCCAGTCGATTCCCGTCCGCTGGCTCGAGGCGCTCGAGGACGGCGACCGTGGCCGCACCCATGTCGAGCAGCTCGCCGCACAGCTGCTCAGATAGCTCTCGTCCTCCCCACGGCACCGGGCGGGTGTCCGGCCACGCACGTCTCGGTCCCCGCGGTACGGTCGCCGGGGATGACGGACCAGCAAGCGCTCGACGAACTCGCCGCCGTCTACGGCGAGGTCCGGGCTGAGGCGCTGACGCGCAAGACACGCCAGGCGCCGCGGCGGGTGTTCGAGCGCGTCCTCGACGCCGAGGTCGCCTGCGTGGCCGAGTTGCTGGGCCCGCAGACCCAGCGCCTGCACCGGCATTCCCTGGGTGCTGCCGACCGGCCAGCTGTCGGACAAGGGGCGGCTGCTCGATCGCGACCTGCTCAGTCACTTCGGCTACACCGCTCACCCACGGAACGAGAGACGCAAGCACGCCTACCTCACCGACGTCTCGCACCTCTGGCTCGGCCGCGGGGCGAACGGCAAGCTCCGCCATCCCTCGGCCGCTGATAAGGGGGTCTCCTCGCGTTCGAGTGGAAGCGCACGCCCCTCCGTGATCGTTCTCGAGCTGGGCGGTCCTCCGCCCGGACCTGATTGCTGATTCCGTCTCGCCCGGGGCGTTGAGTCAAGCGTCCGCAGAAACCGCTGCGTATGGCCAGGTTCGACCCGCGAGCCGCCTACTCGGCTCGCGGCGGCGCTTGACGCGGCGGCCCAGGCGAGCTACGGGCCTGCGCCTCGCCCCTCCGAGGTCGTCGTGCAACCCGGCATGTGCAAGTCCCGTCGGCGTGCTCCGGTCCGTAAACCGGCTCGCTTGCAGGTACTTCCCCCGCCGAGAACGCTCCAAGCGTCCACACGAACGACCGGAGCGCCTGATAAGGCCCACTGCGCCCCCTGGCTGGAGCGCGAGCTGCTAGCGGTGCGGCCGCGGGTGGTCATCCTGCTCGGCCGCCACGCCGCACCCTTCTTCCTCAAGCGCTACGCCGGCGTCGACGTGGACCGCATCGACAAGGTCGTCGCCCGGCCATTCACGTGCCGGCTCGGCGGCTTCGAGACTATGGCTGTCCCTACGCTGCATCCGACGGGCGCGCAGATGGCGCCGGGTGGGTCGCCGGCGGTCTACATGAAGACGGCGCACGTGGTGCGCGAGCTCCTGGCCCCGACGTAGCGGTCAGCTGCGGCCAGCCCGCGCCCGGGCACGGCGGGCACGGTCGAACTCGCGCAGCGCGGCCTTGGCCTCGTCGAGCCGGCCGGCCTTGACGGCGTCGCGGACCTCGCGCAGGGCGGCGTGAGAGTAGTGCTTGAACTCGACCTTGTCGACGCTGATGGCCTTAGCAGTCCTCGCGGTGTTGCAGGCCGAGCAGGTGGACGACCGCGCGGGCCTCGTACTGGTTGAGGCCGGCCTGATCGGCGAGCGCCTTAAGCCCGAAGGGGTACTGGTCGAGCAGGTTGTACTTGAGCAGGCTGGCAGCGTCCTCGGCGCCCGGCTCGCCGGGCTTGACCAGCCGCACCGGTGCGGCGTCCTCGCCGCGCTTGACGATGCGCAGCTTGTACGTGACGCCCTCGTCCTCCTGGAGCGTCAGCCGCGCCAAGCCGGGGAAGGTCTTGGTCCAGTCGTCGCTCTTCTGCAGCTGCTTGGCTACGCGCTCAAGCTGGCCTTCGGTCGGCTGCTCGACGTCCGCCATGGGGTCGTTGGCGACCTGCTCCGAGAGCAGCAGCGTGCGCAGGAACGCAAACGCCTCCGCGCGCCGGCGCTTCGAGGGCGTGAGCAGGTCGCTCACGCGCTTGACCTCCGCGGAGGTAAGCAAGTGCAGCTCACGCGGCGTGTTCGCGGTGACCGGCAGCATCCGGCCGGAGAACGCCGGGTCGTCGGCGAGGCGCTCGCCGAAGCCGCGGTGCAGCAGGTCGTCGAACAGCCGCAGTTTGAGGGCGTCGTGATAGTCCGCGAGCTGGTTGGGCTGGTAGTCGGCTCCGAGCTTGTTCTCGCACCACAGCCGGGCTAAGGCGGAGAAGCCGTGACGGATGACTACCTCCACGCCCGACGATCGACGTGCGATCGTCAGTAGTCCCCGCACAGGGCGATTTGCCATTCTCGGCGGGGCACGGCCTGTGCCCTCGCGGCAGGGCGCGACAGACGCAGAGTCGCCGCTGTGCAGGTACTTCCCCCCACGGAGCGGCGATGGAATCGACCATCCAAGCGGAGGGCTGCTCCGCCCTGCCGGTTTTGAAGACCGGATGGGTATCGACTCTGCTACGTCGGTCCCGAACGGTCGAGAGTGACGCTCCTCGGTGGCACCGCCGTTTGGGGAAGGTACTTGCTCGCTCGCGGACTCAGAGC
>JBHEMU010000005.1:0-12743 GCA_046262415.1 Gaiellaceae bacterium
CTAGGAGCCTGGGGCGGTAACGCCGATCGGCGCGGTTCGGGCAAAGTGATCGGCGGAGACGGTGGCGAGCGAGCGTCGGAAGCGCGCCGCGACTGAGTGGAGTACTGTCGCGAGGGTTGAAACGGGGCGGCGTTTCCCCGCCGCGCGCTTCGCGGGACTGCTGTCTTGCTCCTCGATCAGCTCGAGTCCGCCGGCGCGGTGGAGCTTGAGCAGGTTGTGGATCGCACAAGTGAAGCGCCACTGGGCGCGGGCGGCCGGCTTGCCGCGTAAGCGCAGCCGCCGGCCGTCCTGGACGGTGTCGATCTGGCCGAAGACCGGCTCGACGACCACCTTGCGCCGACTGTAGACGGCGCGCCCTTTCTTCGTTCGCAGCTTGCGCGCCATCCGCTGCTTGGGCGTCGCACCCTTCGCGATCGGCCCGCGCGGCGCGGGCGGCTGCGGCTCCGAGTGCTTGAAGCGGCCGGTGGCGATGTGCGGGTCGAGGCCGTGCTCGGCGCTGAGGCGGACGTTCTCCTCGGAGAAGTAGCCGGCGTCGGCCAGCAGCACGGCTGCTTCGGGTAACTCGGCCTCGATCGCCTCCAGGTTGTCGTCGAGCTGGTCGAGCGTGGGCTCGAGCTGACGTGCGTCCGCGGCTTCGTCGGAGAGCTCGCAGGCGACGATCACCTGCGCGCGCGAGTCGACGAGCGCCTGGGCGTTGTAGCACTGGTGGAAGGCGCCGTCGGAGCGCTTCATGATCTTCGAGTCGGGATCGGTGAAGTTGCGTTGCGCGCTCGGTTTGGGCTTGAAGGGGTCGCGCCCGCGCGGCGGCCGCCGCGGCCGCTTGCCCTCCGCCTCCAGCTCGGCCCGGCGAGCGGCCTCGCGCTCGGCCGCCTCCGCCTCCAGCGCCTGCTTGGCCTCCCGGATCCGTGCCAGCCGCTGCTCGCGGCGCTGCAGCTCGGCCGGCAGCTCGTCGCCGCGCCGATCGGGCCCGTAACGCTCGTCCTCGGCGGCGTCGACCGCCTCCGCCTCGGCGAGCAGGGCGGCGACGTTGGCGCGCAGGGCGGCCAGCTCCGCCTCCAGCTGCGCCTCCGCCTTCAGCATCCGCTCGTAGCTCATCGCCTTGTGCCGGGAGGCGTTGGCGCGCAGCTTCGTCCCGTCCAGGGCGAGCGTCCCCAGCCCGACCAGCTCCGCCTGCCTGCACAGCCGCAGCGTCTGCACGAACAGCTCCCCCAGCGCCTCCAGATGGCGAGCGCGAAAACGGGCGATCGAGCGGTAGTCGGGGTGCTGGTCGGCGCAGAGCATGCGCACGCCGATGTCGCGGTAGCTCGCCCGTTCCAGCTTGCGCGAGGAGACGACGCCGGTGGCGTAGCCGTAGACGAGCAGCTTGACCATCAGGCGCGGGTCGTAGGGCGGGTAGCCGCGCTCCTGCTCGTAGTCGGCGTAGATCGCGGACAGATCGAGCGCCCCCGATTCGACCAGGTCGGAGACGAAGTGGGCGAGATCGCCCTCCGGCACCCACTCGGACAGCACCGGCGCCAAGAGCAGCACTTGATCGGGATCGTAGGGACGGAACGTCTTCTGCTCGCCCACCGGCTGGCGCGCCGCCGGCTCGCCCGACTCGCCCGCCACCTCCAGCAGCCGCTCCTGCACCGCGCTCGCCGACATCGACAACCTCCCCGTCGTGGACAAGGAAATCGTCCCCGAGCCGTCGGACGGCTCAGGCGCTGTTACTGACCCAGGCTCCTAGACATCAGCGAATGGTCCCGTCGCTCGCTTGGAGCGGCACTGCGGCTGTGAGGAGCTCGCAGCCTTCGTCGGTGATCAGCACGTTCTGCTCGAGGCGCACGCCGCCGAAGCCGTGCAGCCGGTCGACGCGATCCCAGTCGACGCCGTCGCGGCCGCGCTCCCGGTCGAGCAGCGCGGGCACGAAATAGATTCCCGGCTCGACCGTCCACGCCTGGCGCGGGCGGAGCGGGATGTCGACCCGCAGGCGCGGCAGGCCGGGCACGGGCTCGCGCGCCTCGTCGGAGGCAGGTCCGGTGTCGCGGATGCCGAGGCCGACCAGGTGGCCGACGCCGTGCGGGAAGAACAGCGTCGCCGCGCCGCTCTCGACGAGCGTCTCGGGCGAGCCGCGGAGGACGCCGAGCTCGACGAGCCCTTCCGCGACCACCAGCGCCGCCGCGCGGTGGACGTCGTGCCACTCCGTTCCCGGACGGCAGGCGGCGATCGCGGTCTCGCCGGCACTCCGGACCGTCTCGTAGACGAGCGCCTGCTCGGCGGTGAACGTCCCGCCGACGGCGTACGTGCGGGTGACGTCGCTCGCGTAGCCGCGGTCCTCGGCACCGGCGTCCACGAGCAGGAGGTCGCCGTCGCGGAGCTCGCGCGCCGTCGGCGAGAAGTGCAGGACGGCGGCGTGGTCTCCCGCCGCGACGATCGTGTCGAACGCGAGGGAGTCGGCGCCGTTCCGGAGAAACGCGGCCTCGAGCGTGACCTGCAGCTCGCGCTCGGTGCGGCCCGCGGCGATCAGGGGCACGAGCTCTTCGAAGCCGGCGCGCGTCGCCTCCGCGGCCGTGCGCATGCGCTCGAGCTCGGCGTCGTCCTTGGGGCGGCGGACGTGGATGAGCGCGTCGCGGAGCTCGACGTCGGCGTCGGCCGCCGCGCCGAGCCGGCGCACCGGCCGGCCGCCGACCCACGCCTCGAGCTCGTCCAGTGGCCGCGTGCCTTCCGGCACCCCTTCGCGATCGCCCTCGAGCCCGGTCCACAGCAGCTCCTCCGCGGTGACCGGCGCGACGAACTCGACCCAGCCGTCGGCCGGCGCGTAGGCCAGCACGCCGCCGGGGCGCTCGCGGTCCGCGAGGTACAGGTACTCCGAGTGCGCGCGGAACGGGTACGTGCGATCGCCGCGCCCCGGCACCGGGATCGGGTCGCCGGCGGCGACCAGCACGGCGCCGCCGTCGAGGTTCCACGCCGCGGCGGCCCCCGCGCGCCGCCGCTCGAGGAAGGCGTCCGTCATCCCAGCCATTCTGACGCGAGCTCTCGGCTCGCCTCGCGCGACTAGATCTGCCTCGTCCGCAGCATGACGGTGTGCGACCCCGGGGGCGCGTCGAACCGCTCACGGGTCAGCACCCAGCCGGTGTAGCGCTCGAGCGCGTACGCGATGCTGAGCGTGACCGTGGTCGTTCCCCCGTGAACCGCCACGGTGCCGCAGCTGCGGGAGATCTTTCCCTTGTCCGTCAGGTAGAGCTCGTAGTACGTGCGGTCGGGTGCCTCGGGGAGGCCGTTCAGCCTGACGCGAAGCCGTGTGTTCCCGGCCGAGTCGGGCGTCCCGACCTGGATCGTCGCCGATGCGCGCTGCGCCGCCGCCGTGCCGTGCATGCGCAGGGTGCGGGCGATCTCGAACTCCGTGCCGCGCTTGCCGACCAGGTAGCCGAGCCCGAAGAGCGCGAGCGCGATCGTGGCGGCGAGGCCGATCACCGCTCCCATGCGGCGGCGAGGGAGCCACGTGAGGTTGTCCTCGGCGAGCTGCTCGGAGCGGCGGAGGGACGGCGCCTCGGCCAGCAGGGGCGACAGCTCCGGAGGCGGCCCGACCGAGGTGAGCAGGTTGTGGACGCGTTCGAGGCGGGCCAGCTCCTCGGCCGGGGTCTCGTCGCCCACCAGGTCGCGCAGATCGGGGCGCTCGGTCATCCCAGCTCTCCCTCGAGCAACCCCGCGAGCCGGCCGAGGCCGCTGCGCGTGCGCGTCTTGACCGTGCCGAGCGGGATGTTCAGGAAGTCCGCGATCTCGCGCTGCGAGAGCTCGCTCCAGTAGGCGAGCTCGAGGACGGCCCGCTCGCGTTCGGGCAGCAGCTCGAGCGCGCTGTGCACGCGCCAGGCCAGCCAGTCCGTCTCGGCATGCTCCGCCGGTCCGGGGCCCGCGGCGGGCTCGTCGGGCACCTCCGCGGCAGGTCCCGGGCGCGCGCGCCCCCGATCCGAGATGGCGTTCCGGGCGACGGCGAAGAGCCACGGACCGCCCGGGCCGCGCTCGGGCTTGTACGTCCGGGCCGCCCGCCAGACCGACGCGAACGTCTCCTGGACCGCGTCCTCGGCGCTGCCCCGGTCGCCGAGCCGGCGCAGCGCGAGCCCGAGCACCGACCGCGCGTAGCGGCGGTAGAGCTCCTCGAACGCTCCGCGGTCGCCGCCCGCGATCTCCTGCAGGAGCCGGCCGTCGCTCGCCTCCGAGGCCCCCATCACGGGCATCCTCGACGATCGGGGCCGGACGTGCGGCAGCCTGAGCGCGTGTGCATGCTCCATCTCTTACCGTTCTCTACGGCGTCGCGCGTCGTGCGGTTTGCAGCAACCTTCCTCCGTCGATTACGAGCGTCGAGCCCGTGACGAAGTCGGCGCCCGCGAGGTAGACGACCGCCTCGGCGACGTCCTCGGGCTTGCCGACTCTTCCCAGGAGGCTCTCGGCGGCACGCCGGGCCTCCTGGCCGGCGTCGACAGCGACTGCGCCCGGGGCGACCCCGCAGACGCGAACCTCGGGCGCGAGCGCGCGGGCGAAGACGCGGGTCAGCATCGCCTGGGCCGCCTTGGCGGCGCAGTGCGGGGCGAACGAAGGCCACGGCTCGTACGCCGCCACGTCCTCGATCACGATCACGGCCCCGCCGGCGGCTCGCAGCTGTGGGGCGGCGGCCTGTGTCGTGAAGAATGTCCCCTTGACCGTGACGCCGAGCGCGGCGTCCCAGTCGGCCTCCGTGACGTCCTCGACCGCCCTGGCTTCGAAGCCGTCGCCGGCCGCGTGGACGAGCAGCTCGAGGCCCCCGAGCTCGCGCACGGCGCGTTCGACGAGGGCCCGAGCCCCCTCCGGACGGGAGATGTCGCCGTCGCGCCTGCCCGCGGCGAGCACCGGCCACCCCTCCTGCTCGAGGCGCCGGGCGATCGCGGCGCCGAGCCGGCCGGTGCCTCCGGTCACGAGCGCGCGCACCCCGCCAGTCATACCACGCCGCAGGTTCGGCGCCTCGCAGGGGTCATCTCTAGTGCAGACACACCGGTTTGCCGCTCAGTCCAGGAGTGGCCGGTGACGTCGTACACCGAGCCCTGACGGGCTCGCATCCTTCGAGAAAGAGGACTTCGCCATGAGCAGACTTCTCATCCTGACGATCGCGCTGACCGCGACCGCCGCGACCAGCGTGGCGATCGCGCTGGCGGCCCTCGGCGCGTCCGTCGCCAACGTGACGATCACGAGCAGGGGCTTCGGGCCCTCCTCCGTGCGCATCACCCAGATGGACAGCGTCCGGTGGGTGAACAACGACACCGCCTCGCACAGCATCGTCTTCGCCTCCGCCGACGGCGTCTCGTGCGCGCAGCCGCTCGTGATCCCGTCCGGCGGCAGCGGCGTCTGCCAGATGACGAAGGCGGGCAAGTACAGCTACAGCGATCCCACGCTCCAGAAGGGCAAGGCCTTCCGCGGCACGATCGACGTCCAGGCCGCCCCGGTCTCCCTGACCTTCGCGGCGACGCCGCTCAAGGTCACGTATCTCGGTCGCCCGACCGTTTCGGGCGTACTCTCCTCGCAGACCGCGGGCGAGACCGTCACGGTGCTCGCGCAGGCGTGCGGCCAGACCGCTCCGACGAAGATCGCCACGGCCACCACGACTGCGGGCGGCGCGTTCAGCTTGGTCGTGCAGCCGGCCGTGAACACGCTCTACGGCGGCACCTACCGCAACGTGAACAGCCCCACGACGCAGGTCAACGTGAGGCCGCGCGTACGGCTCGCGAAGATCGCCCCGAACCGCTACCGCGTGCGGGTCACCGCCGCCCAGTCGTTCAAGGGCCGCTTCGTGGCGCTCCAGCGCTACAACAGGGTGACCGCCCGCTGGGTGTTCGTGAAGAGCGTGGCGCTCCGCGTCGCGATCCCGATCACCGGCACTCTGGCGGGCACGACCAGATCGTCCTCGACGTTCGCCGCCAGGCAGAAGCGTGGCCTCAGGCTGCGCCTCGTGATGTCGAAGGCCCAGGTCGGCTCGTGCTACATCGCCGGCAGGAGCAACACGATCACGAACTAGGCGTCGCTTGCGACGCCGGCCTCAGGAGCGCGGGCTTGCCCGTGCTCCGTCTGAGCCGACCGCACGAGCGCATCCGGGGAGAGAACACCTTCCTAGTGCGCCGCCGTTCCTGATCGTCGACGCGCCCGGCCTGCCGGGCGCGTCGGCGTTCGGGCGGAGGTTATGCTTCTCGCCCGTCCGGACGAGCGAAAGGAGTGCCGATGGCGACGCTTGCCTTCAAGACCGAGGAGATCATCGCCCGCGAGCTGAAGCCGGCGCTGCTCGAGCTCGACGGCATCTCGCGCGAGTCCGTGGAGGCCCACTACAGGCTCTACCAGGGCTACGTGAACAAGCGGAACGAGATCCTCGGGCGGCTCGCCGAGGTCGATCTCGCGGCAGCGAACCAGGTCTACTCGGAGGTGCGGTCGCTCAAGGTCGAGCTCTCGTTCGCGGTCGGGGGGATCAAGAACCACGAGATCTACTTCGAGCACCTGGGTGGAGAGGGCGGCGATCCGACGGGGCTGATCGGCGACCTGATCAAGCGCGACTTCGGCGGCGTGGCCGAGTGGCGCGCCGACCTCAAGGCGACCGGGATGGCGGGAAGAGGCTGGGCCTGGACCGCGTACGACTGGGACGAGGGGCGTCTCTACAACTACGCCGGCGACACGCAGAACACGTACCCGATCTGGAACGCGACCCCGCTCGTCGCACTCGACGTCTACGAGCACGCGTACTTCCTCGACTTCCAGACCGACCGGGCGTCCTACATCGAGGCCTTCTTCGCGAACCTCGACTGGCCGACGGTGAACGACTGGATGTCGAAGTACCAGATCTCGAAGTAGCCCGGGGCCGGTGACGTCGGCGATCCTCGTCGCCGCCGGCTACCTCGCCGGCAGCATGCCGTTCGGCTACTGGCTCGTGCGGCTCGCCAAGGGCATCGACATCCGCACCGTCGGGAGCGGCAACATCGGCGCCTCCAACGTCTGGCGGACGTTCGGCCGAGGCTACGGCATCCCGGTCGTCGTGCTGGACATGGTGAAGGGATTCGCGCCGGCGCTCGTCGCGTCGCTGGTCGAGGGCGACCTCGTCGGCGTCCTCGCGGGCGGTGCCGCGATGCTCGGACACTGGCGCCCGCTGTTCCTGCGCTTCGAGCGCGGCGGGAAGATCGTCGCCACGTGCGGCGGCACCTTCCTCGCGCTGGCTCCTCTGGTCTGGGTCGTCGGCGGTCTGGTCTGGCTCGCAGTCTTCCTCGGCCTGCGCTACCCGTCGGTCGCGTCGATGGTGGCCGCCGTGGCCCTGCCACTGGCTGCCGCGGCCCTGGGCGAGTCGTGGCCGGTGATCGGCCTCGCCAGCGTCGCGGCGGTGGCGGTGATCGTCCTCCACCGCGCCAACATCGCCCGCCTGCGCGCCGGCACCGAGAACCGCGCCAGCCTGGGGCGCCGCCGCCGGAAGAGCGCGGCCGTCCAGGCGTAGGAGCGTGGGTCTCTACCCGGATGCGCTCGTGCGGTCGGCTCAGACGGAGCGCGGGCAAGCCCGCGCTCCTGAGGTCGGCGTCGCAAGCGACGCCTAGATGTAGAGCGGATCAAGCATTGATCGCGCGGTTTGCGATCAATCGTCGGCGAGCCACTCGCGCAGCTCGGTGTGGCGCGTGGGCGGCGTCCCGTTCGCGAGCTCCCGGCGCAGCTCGCCGACCTTGCCGAAGCGCTCCGCCAGGACGTCGTGGTTGTGGATCGTCTCCAGGTTGACCTGGCGCGAGAAGAGGAAGTCCGAGTCGGCGAGCTCCGGGTAGATCTCGATCGTCTCCCTCAGGGCCAGCCGGACGGAGTCCTCGACGAAGCGTGGCTGGAGGTGCGCGTGCTCGACGACGAACAGCTCGTCGGGGCGCTTCAGCAGCTCGTAGACCGGTGAGGACATCGAGCGCTCGACGATCCGCACGAGTCGCTCGGCGTTGACCGGCGCCTCCGTGCCCACGTAAAGCGTGCCGCGGCCGCGCTGGTTGTGGGTCGCCAGCGGCACGAGCTCGAGGATCCGGTCGACGTCGGCCCCGGCGAAGCCCGCTTCGAGCAGCCGCTCGGCCGCCCGTCCCCGGACGAGGCCCTGGGCGCAGGGGCACGCGTTGATCCCGGTCGCCTCGACGCCGACGATGCGACGCACCGACCGCCCCGAGGCCGCGGCGATCCCGATCAGCGAGACCATCTCCTGGGTCGGCAGCCCCGTCACGGGCGTCGTGCGGGCCAGCGGGTAGCGCGCGACGATCTCCACCTCCGCCCGCAGCGCGCGCTGGCGCCCGACGATGCCGCGTGCAATGTGCTCCGCGAGCACCTCGACGAGGAACGCCTCGCCGATCACGACCTCGTCGATCGCGGCCGCGAACTGCTCCGGGAAGCGGGACATGTGCACGCCCTTCTGGGCGGGGTCGAGGTCGACCGTGCAGGCGATCTCGGCCGCGATCAGCTTCTCCTCGTCGCCGTGGCGGAGCCGGATCGCCTTGCTCACGCCCGTCACGCCGGCGCGCGAGAGGCCAATGCGCACCTCCGGCTCGGATGCCTGCAGATCGAGCTCGGCCGGGATTCGGGCTTCCTGCGACGGCACGGTATGGTCACCGTAGCAGCGCTTTCATGGCCGACGACACCGACTTCCCGCAGCTCGTCTCGCTCGCGTGCCACGACCTCCGCACGCCGCTGGCGACCATCTACGGCTTCGCGAGAACGCTGTCCCGGCTGGACGGAATGCCCGGCCAGTCGCCCCGCTGGGTCGAGATGATCGAGGCCTCGTCGGCGCAGCTGAGCGAGCTCCTGGACGAGCTCGGCCTCGCGGCGCGGATCGAGGCGGGGCGCTACGACCCGTCGCTGGTCGAGACCGGCACCGACGAGCTCGCCCGGGCCGCGGCGGAGCGCCTCGGCGAGGAGCGGGTCGAGGTGTCCGGGAGCGGCGCGCCGGTGAGGGTCGAGCCGGAGGCGGCGAAGCGCGCTGTCTCGGCGCTCGCGCAGTGCGCGCTCCGCCACGGCGGTCTCGACCGGGTGCGCGTGCGGGCGGACGGGACGCGGATCGAGATCGAGCCGATCGAGCGGTCGGCGGCCGCGGTCGTGGTCGGGGAGGATCTCCGCGACCTGGGGTCGGCGGTCGCGGTCAGGCTCGTGCGCGCTCTCGGCGGCAGCGTCGAGCTCGAAGGGGAGAGGCTGCGGGTCGAGCTAGGCGGCGGCCCGATGCTGTGACCGTAGCGCCGTGTCCCGTGACGCTCTAGGCGAGTTCCACGGCGGCGTGGCGCCGGACGGCGCGCGCGAGTCTCTGGTCGGCTGTCAGCAACCGGGCCCCGAGCCGCTCGGCGAGGGCCACGTAGCTCGCGTCGTAGGCGCTGAAGTTGTCCCGGAGGCTGAGCATCCGGGCCAGCAGTGGACGGTGTGCGTGGCGCCTCAGATCGAGCGCCAGGTACTCGCTGAGCATCTCGCGGGCGCGCGTCTCGTCGATCCTGGTCGTCAGCAGGAGGCGCCGAAGCATTCCCACGATCTCCACGTCGCACAGCCCGGGTACGTTGAGAGTCGCCTCACGCGAGCGAAATGCCAGGCGTACGGGCCTCGACCGGACCCCTCTGAGCAGGTAGTCGGCGACGGCGGAAGCGTCGACGACGAGGGCGTTCACCATTCCCTTCCGGCCTCGCGGCGCTCCGCGCGGATGAGCTCAGCGACCGGCACGTCGAGCTCGATCGGCTCGTGGCTCTCGATCCGGTCGAACACCTCCTCCTGAGGCGGTAGCGAGATCTCGCGCTGGAGAATCTCTTCGATGTAGTCGGTGAGCGACTGACCGCGGAGCCGGGCGCGGCGCCTCAACTCACGGTGGAGCCGGTCGGGGACGTTCCGCACCTGGATCATCTTGGCCATGCTCAACACATGTTAGCACATGTGAATCACATGTTATCACCGGAGCAACCGCGAGAGCCGCCGGTCCTTGAGCACGCGCCCGTTCGTCTGGCAGCGCGGGCAGTAGAAGACCGTGTGCTCCTCGTAGTCGACCTGGGCGATCGGCTCGCCGCACACGTGGCACGGCTCTCCCAGCCGCTTGTGGATCCGGTACGTGCGCTTGTCGGCCGCGCCCCGCACGCGCAGCTCGAGACCGCGTGCGAGCTCGCCGTCGATCGCCGCCGCCAGCCGCTCGACCTCCTTCCCGGACAGCTGCGTCGAGAGCGCGAACGGCGAGAGGCCGGCCGCGTGCAGGATCTCGTTCGCCCACGCCCGGCCGATCCCCGCGAGCGCGCGCTGGTCGCGCAGCAGCGAGTGGAGGCGTCGCGAGTCGCCGTCGAGGATGGCCCGCAGGCGATCCGGCCCCACCCCGAGCGCCTCCGGGCCGAGGTGCTCGAGCTCCCGCCCGGCCGCCTCGGGCGGCAGGAGCCAGACGCCTGCCCGCTTCCGCGCCCCGGCCTCGGTCAGGACGAGCTGCGCGCCGCCCTCGAACGTGAGCCGGATGGCTGGCGTCTTCGGCCCGCTCTCGCCCGCGCGCAGGTAGCGCAGACGACCTGCCGTCATCAGGTGCACGAGGAGCACGAGCTCGCCGTCATCCGTGGGGAAGAGGAGGCGCTTGCCGCGGCGCTCCGCGCCCGCGAGGCGTCGCCCGTCGAGCGCCGCGAGCGGCGGGTCGAAGGTCTTCAGCGTCGCCACGTGCGCGGGCCCGGCGCGCTCGATCGGGAAAGCGCGCACGGGATCGTCGAGCGCCCGCCGCCACGCCTCCATCTCGGGGAGCTCAGGCACGTAGAGTCCTGCGGCGCATGGCCCCCCTAACGGTACTGGTGAGTCGCGGCGGCGTCGTCGAGTCGAGCCACGAGGTCCACGCCGTCGCGGTCGAGGGCGGGGCCGTGGTCTCGGAGCACGGCGACCCGCATCTCGTGTGCCACTTCCGCTCCTCGGCCAAGCCGATCCAGGCGCTCGAGCTCGTCCGCGCGCGACCGGACCTGGCCGACGAGGACATCGCCATCGCCTGCGCGTCCCACCAGGCCGAGCCCGCCCAGGTCGCCGCGGTCGGCCTGCTGCTCGAGCAGGCGGGCGCCTCCCCGGAGCTGCTCGAGAACGGCCCGCAGGCCGGCCGGCCGCGCGAGCCGATCTACCACAACTGCTCGGGCAAGCACGCGGGCATGCTCGCCGTGTGCCTGGCGCGCCGCTGGCCGGTCGAGGGCTACCGGCTCGCGGATCATCCGCTCCAGCGGGCGATCCTGCGCGACGTGGCAGAGCTCTCGGAAGTGCCCGAGGAGGAGATTCCCGGCGGGATCGACGGGTGCGCCGCGGTCACCTTCGCCCTCCCGCTCGAGCGCATGGCGTACGCCTTCTCGCGCCTGGAGGGGACGGTGGAGGGGGCGCGCGTCGCCGTCGCGATGCGGGCGCACCCGAAGCTCGTCGGCGGCAGCGGGGCGGACGACACGGAGCTGATGCAGGCGCTGCCCGGCTGGTTCGCCAAGCGCGGCGCCGAGGGCCTCTTCTGCGCGGCGGGGCCCGGCGGCACGGCGATCGCGGTCAAGGTGCGGGACGGCTCCACGCGCGCCCTGCGGCCCGCGATCGCGAGCCTCCTCTCCGAGCTCGGCCACCCGCTCGAGGCGTTCCGCCGCGTCGAGTGCCGCAACAGCCGCGGGGAGAGCGTCGGCATCATCGAGCTGGCGCCGTGAAGGTTCACGTCATCAGCGACATGGAGGGCGTCGCCGGGATCGTCCGCTGGCAGCAGACGAAGGGGGGCGACGCGATGTACGAGGAGTGCCGCCGGCTCTACACGGAGGAGATCAACGCCGCGGTCCGAGGCGCCAGGGCGGTGGGAGCGACCGAGATCGTCGTCATGGACTGCCACGGAGCGGGTGACGGCTGGGACTTCAACTCGCTCGTGCCGGACTTGCTCGACGAGGCCTGCGAGTACGTCGTCCAGGAGCAGTGGACGGAGTACACCGAGTTCCTCGAGCAGGGCTGCGACGCCGCGCTCCTCGTCGGCATGCACGCGATGGCGGGCACGGCCGAAGGCGTGCTCGGCCACACGGTCTCCGGCTCGGACTGGTGGCGACTCGCCTTCAACGGCCGCGAGGTCGGCGAGACGGGCATCAACGCGGCGCTGTGCGGCACCTGGGGCTGTCCGGTGCTGCTCGTGACCGGCGACGAGGCCACCTGCGCGGAGGGGCGGGACCTGCTGGGTGAAGGGTTGACGACGGTCGCGGTCAAGCGCGGGACCGGCCGCTTCGGCGCGAGGAACGTGGCGCCTCGCCGAGCCAGGGAGCTGATCGAGGCGGGCGCGCGCCGCGCGCTCGCCGACCTGGCGTCCGTCCGTCCGTACGATCCGGGCCGGCCCTGCGAGATCGTCGTCGACTTCAACTCCGCGGGGACCCCGGAGCGGTACCGGCGCCGGGCCGGGGTGGAGGTGACGGGGCCGCGGCAGATCGTCTCGCGCGCGGCCGACTGGTGGACGGCGTGGCAGCAGTTCTACTTCTGATGCGCGCCACGCTGGCCGCGCTGCTCGTCGTCCTGCCGGCGGGGATCGCCGGCGCCGCGGGAACCTGGGAGCGGCACGCGCCGCTGCCGCTGGCGCGATCGGAGGTCGCTGCGGCGCTCGTCGGCCGGGAGATCGCCGTCGCGGGCGGCTACCTGGCCGACGGGGGCACGTCGGCGCGCGTGGACGCCTACTCGCCCGCCGCCGACCGGTGGCGGCGCCTTCCTTCGCTGCCCGTCGCCGTCAACCACCCGATGGCGGCGGCCTGGCGCGGGCGGCTCTACGTGCTCGG
>JBHEMU010000006.1:0-46602 GCA_046262415.1 Gaiellaceae bacterium
TCTCGAAGATCTTGGTGATGTTGCGGTCGCTGCAGACGAGGGAGAGCTGGCCGTCCTTCGTCCGCAGCCGCTTGACGCCGCCGACGAGCACGCCGAGCGTGGTCGAGTCGATGAACGTCGTGCCCGTCAGGTCGACGACGACGTGGGCGGCGCCCTGCTCGATCACATCGAGGAGCTGCTGCTTGAACTCAGGCGCCGTGTAGAGATCGACCTCGCCGCCGAGCGAGATCACGTAGACGCCTTCTCTCAGCTGCTCGGTCTCGATCTTGAAGTTCATGCAGTCCCCCGTCGGGCGCCGATCCGAGGTCGGAGTCTAACCTTGCGGCGGGGGCTGGGCCTTGAGGGCGGCCTCGAGCTGCTTCACCCGCTGGCGCACGAACTGGGAGCGCGTGTCCTCGGGCGCGAGTTGGAGGAACTTCTTGTACGCGGCGACCGCGGTCGTGTAGTCGCCGGCCTTCTCGGCCGTGTCGGCCAGCGCCAGGCGGATGTCGGGGTCGTCCGGCTTCAGCGTCGTCACCTTCCGGTAGGTGGACACGGCCTGGCCGGCCGCGCCCTGAAAGGCCTGGAGCGCCTCGCCGCGCCGCCGCGAGAGCTCGGACGAGAGGATCGTGTAGAGCTCGTCCTTCTGGAGCTCACGGTCGAGAAAGCTGCCCGGCGCCACCGAGAAGCCGGCCTTCGCCAGCGTCGCGGCCTCGTACTCGATCGCCTGGACCTGCTCGCCGAAACGCGAGGCGCGCCGCAGGTAGAGGCTCGACAGCTCCACCAGCGCGTCCGCGTCCTTCGGCTTCAGCTGCGTGTACTGCTCGAGGGGGCTGATCGCCTCGTCGGTCTGGCCCTTCGCGGCGAGGGCGCGTGAGAGCTCGAGGTAGGCGGGGGCGTCCTTCGGGTTCGTGGCGATGCGCTTCTGGAGCTTCGAGACCGACGGGCCGCTCTGGCCGCCGATGTTGAAGCGGAGGAGGTCCTCGAGGCCCCCCTGGCCCGTGCCGACGCCGTAGAGGACGAAGCCGCCGCCGAAGGCGGCGATCAGGAGGATGAACACCCACTTCGCCTGCCTGCGTAGGCGAGGGAAGAACATCGTGTCCTCTATGCTCGGTGGTCGCCTGCCGCGGGAGCGGCGGTGTTCAGCATCAGGCTTCGGGCGCTTGCCGCGCGCCGCCGCAGATCGGGCCATCGGTCACCCCCTTTCTCGTAGCGTACCTCGCCGCCGACCAGGGTCGCGAGGACACGCTCGGGCGCGCCGCCGAACACGACGGCATAGGCCGGATCCTCCCAGGGGAGGTGCGGCGACCCCTCGAGCGACACGACGGCCAGGTCGGCGTGCTTGCCGGGCACGAGCGAGCCGATCCGGTCGTCCAGGCCGAGCGCCCGGGCGGAGCCGAGCGTCGCGAGCTCGAGCGCCTCCGCGGCGGAGAGGGCGTCGGGTCGGCCCTCCCTGGCCCGCGCGAGCAGGACTGCGGCGCGAAGCTCGTCGAACATGTCGAACGACGGTGCCGAGGCGGGGCTGTCGGTGCCGAGGCCGACGTGCACGCCGGCGTCGAGCAGCGCTCGAAGCGGCGCCACCCCGCAGCCGAGCGACGCGTTCGAGCGGGGGCAGTGGGCGACGCCGGCCCCCGCGGCGGCGAGCAGGGCGATCTCGTCGGCTTCGACGTGGACGCAGTGGACGGCGAGAGTCTGCGGCCCGAGGGCGCCGAGGTCCGCGAGCAGCCGAGTTCCGGTCGTCCCCGGGGGCGGAACGAGCAGCTCGGAGTACCCTGCCCACGCGCCGCTCCCCTCTGTCAGGTACGCGAGCTCGGACCGGCTCTCGGAGACGTGTGTGGCGAGCGGGTACGGCAGCCCGGCGCAGGCGGTGTACGCCGCGCCCGACACCGTGTAGGGCGCGTGCGGGGACACGCCGGGCCGGACGCGGTCCGAGAAGGACTCCTCGACCCGCCCGTACTTGTCCGCGAACCGCGCCAGCACGTCGTCCGGGTCGGCGCCGAAGACCTCGAGGTGGACGACCGCGCGGAGTCCGAGCTCCGCGCAGGCGGGGGCCGCGGCGCCGCTGTAGCTGCAGTCGGCGACGGTCGTGACGCCGGAGGCGAGGCACTGTGCCGCGCCCAGGCGGGCGATCGCCACGAACTCATCCCAGCCGGCGCGTGCCTTGCGCTCGACGTGGAGCGAGATCCAGGCCGAGAAGTCGGCGAGCCCGTCGCCGAAGCCGCCGTAGACGGCGTACTCCAGGTGCGTGTGGGCGTTGACGAAGCCCGGCAGGATCGCGGCGCCTTCGCGGCGCGTTCCGGCACCGATCTCGTCCGCGGGGCCGATCGCCACGATCCGCCCCTCCTCGAAGGCCACCGCACCGTCGCGAATCGGCGGACCGTCGATCGGCAGCACCCAGTCCGCGGACAGCACCTGCACGGCGCGGCGATCGTACCGACGTACACTCGGCGCGTGGCCGCACTCGCCGTGCGAGGGCTCGAGAAGCGCTACGGCCGGGTGCAGGCGCTCCACGGCGTCGACCTGGAGGTGGCCCAGGGCGAGCTCGTCGGGCTGCTCGGCCCGAACGGCGCCGGCAAGTCGACGCTGGTCAAGATCGTGTGCGGCCTCGTGCGGGGGAGCGCCGGATCCGCGCTCGTCTGCGGCGCCCGCGCGGGGTCGATCGCCGCGCGAGGCGCGACGGGGTACCTGGCCGAGCTGTTCCGCTTCCCGGGCTGGTACCGGGCCGGCGAGGTGCTCGAGCTGCACCAGCGCCTGGCGGGCTCGCAGGGGGGCGAGGCGGAGCGCCGCGAGCTGCTCGACCTGGTCGGCCTCGGCGAGGTCGGCCGCCGGCGCGTCGACGAGTTCTCGAAGGGGATGCAGCAGCGCCTCGGGATCGCCCAGGCCCTGGTCGGCTCGCCGCGCCTGCTGCTGCTCGACGAGCCGACGAGCGCCCTCGACCCGGCGGGCCGTCGCACGGTCCGCGGCGTGCTCGAGGAGCTGCGACGGCGGGAGGTGGCGGTGCTGCTCAACTCCCACCTGCTGAGCGAGGTGGAGCTCGTCTGCGACCGGGTCGTGATCCTCGCCGGCGGCCGCGTCGTCGCGGCCGGGACGCCGAAGGAGCTCGCCGAGGCGCGGGGCGTCGAGATCGAGACGGAGAGCGGCGTCCGCCGCTTCGAGCAGGCGAGGCGCACGGACGTGCCGGAGCTCGTCGCCGGACTCGTGGCCGCCGGCGAGCGGATCTACGGCGTCCGCGTCCTGACGACGACGCTCGAGGAGACGTACCTCGACGCCGTCGGGGGGGACGAGGCTTGAGGGCGGTCCCGGTGATCGCGGTGTACGCGCTGCGGGAGGCGCTCCGGCGGAAGGTCTTCGCCGTGCTGCTCGCTCTCACCGTCGCCTTCCTGGCCCTCTACGCGCTCGGAGTCCGCCAGGCGTTCGCCAATCCGCCCGACTTCCCCCCCGCGGGTCTCGAGCCGAAGGTCTACGCCGGCGCGCTCGTGCTCGGCCTCGGCATGTTCGCCGCCTTCTTCCTGGGCTCGGTCCTCGCTGTCTTCCTCACCCTCGGCGTCGTGCGCGGCGACGCCGAGCGCGGACTGCTGCAGCCGCTCGTCGCCCGGCCGCTCGGACGGCCGACGCTCCTCCTCGCGCGCCTGCTCGGCGCCGCCGCCGTGTCGGTGCCCTACGTCGTCGCCGTCGACCTGATCCTGGTCGTGATCGTCGGGCTCAGCGGCGGCTGGTGGCCGGACCGGCTCCTCACGCCCGCGTTCGAGCTCGGCGCCGCGGTGCTCGTCGTCGGCGCGCTCTCGCTGCTCGGCTCGGTGTTCCTCTCCGCCACCGCGAACGGCATCGCCGTGTTCATGCTCTTCGGCGCGGGCCTCGTGGCGGGTCTCCTCGGGCAGATCGCCGAGGTCGTGAACTCGAGCACGCTGAGCCGGATCTCCGAGATCTCGGCCTGGGTCCTCCCCTTCGAGGCGCTGTACCAGGACGCGCTGAACCGGATCACCGCAGACGCGACCGGCCTGACCGAGTTCGTGCTCGACCTCGGCCCCTTCGGCGGCGGGCGCCCTGGCGGGGCGTGGCTACCCCTCTGGGTGCTCGCCTACCTCGCGCTCGTCGGCGGGGCGGCTTCGCTCGCCTTCTCCCGCCGGGATCTCTAGGCGGCGCTTGCTTGCGACGCCGACCTCAGGAGCGCGGGCTTGCCCGTGCTCCGTCTGAGCCGACCGCACGAGCGCATCCGGGTAGAGACCCACGCTCCCAGGCGTCGCTTGCGACGCCGACCTCAGGAGCGCGGGCTCGCCCGTGCTCCGTCCGAGCCGACCGCACGAGCGCATCCGGGTAGAGACCCACGCTCCCAGGCGGCGCTTGCGACGCCGACCTCAGGAGCACGGGCTCGCCCGTGCTCCGTCTGAGCCGACCGCACGAGCGCATCCGGGTAGAGACCCACGCTCCTAGCCCTCCTCGGCGTCCTCGCCGGCCGGGTGCCAGCGCTTGTCGAAGAAGACCGAGAGCCAGATCGAGCCCTCGAAGAGGAGTAGCAGCGGGATCGCCTCGAGCATGAGCGACACGGGGTCGACGGTCGGCAGGATCACGGCCAGGGCGACGACGAGCACGTAGCCCATGCGCCGGTTGCGGCGCAGCTTCGCCGGCGTCAGGATCCCGAGCCGCACCAGCGCCAGGATGAAGACGGGCAGCTCGAAGCACATGGCGATGCCGATCAGGACGAGCGCCGCGAACGAGTAGTAGTAGCTCGCGCGAATCTGGACCTCGTAGAGATGCGAGTCGTAGTTCGTCAGGAAGTGCACGGCCCTCGGCAGCGCGATCCAGTACGCGAACGCGAGGCCCGCTGCGAAGAGCGCCGTGGCGGCGGCGACGGCTACGGCGACGACCCTTTGGGCGCGCTCCTCCATCGCGGGCGCGAGGAAGCTCCAGAGCTGCCAGAGGATGATCGGCAGCGAGAACGCGAGCGCTGCGTAGAGACTGAGCTTGATCGCCGTCAGGAACGGCTCCGTGACGCCGATCGTGATCAGGCGCTGCCGCTCCTCGGGCAGCGGCGCGGCGAGCCAGTGGATCAGCCGCTCGTGGAAGGCGAAGGCGACGCCGAACGAGACCGTCAGAGATACGAGCGAGATGACGATCCGGCTGCGCAGCTCGCCGAGGTGCTCGACGAGGGTCGCCTCCTCGCCGTGACGCAGGCGGCGCGGCAGCGCGCGGACGGCCAAGCGCGGCCTAGGTGACGGTGTCGCGCTCGCGCGCGGTCGTCGTCGTCTTCGGCTCCTCGACCGCCGCCGTCAGCTCCGGCTTGTCGTCGTCCTTGTTCGTGATCGAGTCCTTGAACTCGCGCATGCCGCGACCGAGCGAACGGCCCATCTCCGGCAGCCGCTTCGGCCCGAACACGAGCAGGACCACGAGCAGGAGGATCGCGAGCTCCCAGATGCCGATTCCGAAAGGCATGCGTCGAGGATAGCAGCGGGCGGCCTGCCGCCCGGCCGCCAGAGAGGAAAAGGGCGGCTGCTAGAATCCAGCACGAACCCTCCGGAATTTCCAGTAACGAACAGGGTTCGGAGAGGCACAAAGTGGCGCTGCTCGAGCTGCGGAACCTGCACGTCGCCCTGGAGGACGGCACGGAGATCGTCCGGGGTGTCGACCTGTCCGTGCGCAGCAACGAGATCCATGCTGTGATGGGTCCGAACGGCTCGGGCAAGTCCACCCTCGCGAACGCCCTCATGGGCCACCCGGCCTACGAGATCACCGAGGGCGACGTGCTCCTGGACGGCGAGAGCCTCGTGGAGCTCGGCGCCGACGAGCGGGCGCAGCGGGGCCTCTTCCTCGCCTTCCAGTACCCGCACGCGATCCCGGGCGTCACCGTCACCAGCTTCCTCCGCTCCGCGATCAACTCCGTGCGCAAGTCGCGGAACGGCGGTGTCGACGACCCGATTCCGGTGCCGGAGTTCCGCAAGGAGCTCCTCGCGCAGATGGAGGGTCTCCACGTCTCGCGCGAGATGGCGTCGCGCTACCTGAACGAGGGGTTCTCGGGCGGCGAGAAGAAGCGGGTCGAGATCCTGCAGATGGCGATGCTGAAGCCCCGGATCGCTGTGCTCGACGAGACCGACTCGGGCCTCGACATCGACGCGCTGAAGATCGTCGCCCAGGGGGTCGGCCAGCTCGTCGGACCCGACATGGGCGCGCTGGTGATCACGCACTACCAGCGGATTCTCAACTATATCGAACCCGATTTCGTGCACGTCTTCGTCGACGGGCGTATCGTGGAGGAGGGCGGGCCGGAGCTCGCACACAAGCTGGAGGCGGAGGGCTACGAGGCGTTCACGCCGGAGCCCGTGGCGGGAGGCGAGGCGAAGTGAGCACGGAGACCGAGGTCGTCGCCGGGATCGGCACCGAGTACAAGTACGGCTTCTCGAACCGCGACGACGCCGCGAACTACTTCTTCAAGTCGGGCCGCGGTCTGTCCCACGAGCTCGTCGAGGCGATCTCGGAGCACAAGAACGAGCCGGACTGGATGCGCAAGTTCCGGCACAAGTCGCTCGACTACTTCCTCGCGCGCCCGCTGCCGACCTGGGGCGGCAACGTCGCGGAGATCGACTTCGACAACATCTTCTACTACATCAAGCCGACCGAGAAGCAGGCGGACTCGTGGGAGGACCTGCCCGCCGACATCCTCGACACCTGGGACAAGCTGGGGATCCCCGAGGCGGAGAAGAAGTACCTCGCCGGCGTCGGCGCGCAGTACGAGTCCGAGGTCGTCTACCACAAGCTCCAGGAGAAGCTGTCCGAGCAGGGCGTCCTCTTCCTCGACATGGACTCGGGCCTGCGCGAGCACGAGGAGCTCGTCAAGCAGTACTTCGGGACGATCATCCCGCAGAACGACAACAAGTTCGCGGCGCTGAACTCGGCCGTGTGGTCGGGCGGCTCGTTCATCTACGTGCCTCCGGGCGTCCACATCGAGATGCCGCTCCAGGCCTATTTCCGCATCAACGCGGAGAACATGGGCCAGTTCGAGCGCACGCTGATCATCGTCGACGAGGACGCCTACGTGCACTACGTCGAGGGCTGCCATCTCGCCGGCTCGATGGTGAGAGTCCGTAACGGCGAGAAGGCGATCGAGGACGTCGAGATCGGCGACGACGTGCTGACGCACGAAGGGCGGTTCCGCCGGGTCCGCGACACGATGCAGCGCCGCTTCGAGGGGCCGATCTTCCGCATCACGTTCGCCGGCGAGGGCTATCGCTCGCTGGCGGTGACGCCGCGCCATCCGTTCCTCGCCGCCCCGCGCGAGCGGCCGCGCGACCACAACCGCGGCTTCTCACCCGAATGGAAGGAAGCCTGGGAGCTGCGGCCCGGCGACTACCTTGCGCTCCCGACACAGATCGACGTCGGGGCGGAGCCTCCCCCGATGTTGGGCGAAGAGGTCACGGTCGGAGCCGGCCGTCACGCTCCGGTCGCAGAACGCGTCGAGGTGGCGCTCACGCCGACGATGTGCCGCGTCATGGGCCTCTACGTCGCCGAGGGCACGGTCAGCGCGAACACCTCATATCTCAGCTTCGACAGTGCGGGAGATGAAGAAGAGGCGCGGACGCTCGTGCGCGGCGTGATCGGGGAAGCATTCGGACTGGAGCCGTGGGAGTCCCGCTATGAGGGGCGCGACGGACGATCGCTCCGGTTCTCCTCGGTCCGGGCGGCACGCTTCTTCGCCCAGACATTCGGCCGGACGACGCCTGAGCTGCGGGTGCCCGATTGGGTCTTCGCCCTCGATGACGAGCGCCGTGCGGCGTTCGTGCGAGGCCTGTACGACGGCGAGGGAAGCTACGACGCCGGCCTCGGGCTCTATCGCATCAATCAGACCAACCGTGAGGTGGCGCAGCGACTGCGGGAGCTTCTCCTCTCGCTCGGCATCCGCGCCTCGCTGAGTTGCACCGAGCGGCCGATGCCGCGGCGGCCGATGTGGCAGGTGGCGATCTGCAAGGTGGACAACTGTCTTTTCGAGCAGACGGTTCTAGGGGAAGTCACGAGCGAGCCGCGAGCGAGGAAGGCCGATGTCGTCTTGGCCGACGGTTACTGCTGGATGCCGATTCGCTCGATCGACGAGATTCAGGCGAACGCCACCGTCTACAACCTCAGCGTCGAGGAGGATGAGAGCTACGTCTGCGAGGGCGTCGTCTCCCACAACTGCACGGCGCCGATCTACTCGAGCGACTCGCTGCACTCGGCGGTTGTGGAAATCATCGTGAAGCCGCGCGGGCGGTGTCGGTACACGACGATCCAGAACTGGTCGAATAACGTCTTCAATCTGGTCACCAAGCGCGCCGTGGCCTACGAAGGCGCGACGATGGAGTGGGTCGACGGTAATCTCGGCTCGAAATTGACGATGAAGTACCCCGCCATCTGGCTGATGGGCGAGGGCGCGCACGGCGAGGTCCTTTCCATCGCCTTCGCCGGCAAGGGTCAGCACCAGGACGCGGGCGGCAAGTGCGTCCACGTCGCGCCGAAGACGACCTCGGTGATCACCTCCAAGTCGATCTCGAAGAACGGCGGCCGCGCCGGCTACCGCGGCCTGCTCGAGGTGGCGAAGGGCGCGGCCGGCTCGAAGTCGAAGGTGGTCTGCGACGCGCTCATCCTCGACGACGAGTCCCGTTCCGACACGTATCCGTACATCCGGATCGACGAGTCGAACGTGGACATCGGGCACGAGGCGACGGTGTCCAAGATCGGCGAGGAGCAGCTCTTCTACCTGATGAGCCGCGGGCTCTCGGAGGCGGAGGCGAGCGCGATGGTCGTGTCGGGCTTCGTGGAGCCGATCACCAAGGAGCTCCCGCTCGAGTACGCGGTGGAGATGAACCGTCTGATCCAGCTCCAGATGGAAGGCTCCGTCGGCTGACGCCGCGGGGCCGCTGACGCATGCCTGAGATCGCGCGCGGCGACGCGCTCGCGCGCTACCGCTCCCTGCCGGTGCCGGACACGACGATGGAGGCCTGGCGCTTCACCGACCTGAAGGACTTCGACCCGGACGCCTTCGTCGCCAACGGACACGGCCCTCTGCCTGGCAGCACGCCGGGGCCCGAGCAGGCGATGATCGACGTCGACGTGGCCGGGCTGGCCGTCGTCGGCGAGGGCGGCATTGAGATCCTCCAGGCGGCCGAGGGGATCACCTTCGAGCCGCTCGTCTCCCACCCTCGCCTCGGGTCACTGGTCGGAGTCGAGGACAAGCTCACCGCCCACAACGCGGCCCGCTGGGAGCACGGCCTCCTCGTCGTCGTTCCGCGCGGGCTCGTGCTTGAGCAGCCGCTCTACGTCCGGATCCGGAACTCGGTCGAGGGGGGCGGTCTGTTCTGGCGCCTCCTCGTCGTCGCCGAGCCCGAGTCGCGCTTCAGCGTGATCGAGGAGTACTCCTCCGCGCGGCCGGACCTCTCCGGCTACAGCAACGCGGTCGCCGAGCTCTTCGTCGAGGACGGGGCGAAGCTCGAGTACGTGTCGCTGCAGAACCTGTCTCGCGAGACGTGGCACTTCGCCACCCACCACGGCCGCGTCGAGCGCGACGCCGAGCTCGACTGGGTCGCCGGCGGCTTCGGCTCGAAGAAGGGGAAGATCCGGATCCAGAACGACCTCGCCGGTCCGGGCGCGACCTCGCGGGTGACAGGCGCCTACTTCGCCGACGGGTCGCAGCACCTCGACTACGACACCTTCCAGGAGCACATCGCTCCCTCGACGACCTCCGACTTCGCCTTCAAGGGCGCCCTGCGGGACACCGCGACGACGGTCTGGCGAGGGATGATCCGCGTCGAGCGCGACGCCCAGAAGACGAACGCCTACCAGGAGAACCGGAACCTCCTCCTCTCGGACAAGGCTCACGCGGACTCGATCCCGGGCCTCGAGATCCTCGCCAACGACGTTCGCTGCACGCACGGCGCGACGCTCGGCCAGGTCGACCGCGAGCAGCTCTTCTACCTGATGGCGCGGGGGCTCTCCCGCGGGGAGGCAGAGCGGCTGATCGTGCGAGGGTTCTTTCAGGACGTGCTCGACCGGATCGAGCTCGAGCCCGTGCGCGAGGCGCTCTCGGCAGCGCTCGAGGCGCGGATCCCGCAGGCATAACAGCAACGGCAGCGACACCCTCGACGCCGGCCGTCGCGCGCAACTGCGAGCGCGCCGTTCGGGGCAGCTCCCGAGCGGTAGCATCGAGTTGTGGCAGCCAGGGGCATCCACCATCTCGGCGTCGCGGTGCAGGATCTGGACGAGGCACTGGTCACCTACGAGCGCCTCTTCGGCGCGCGGCTCGAGCATCGGGCGACCGTGGCCGGCCAGGGAGTCGAGGCGGCTTCGGTGCGGGTCGGGTCGGCGCGCGTCGAGCTGCTCTCCCCGCTCGGCGAGGAGACGCCCGTGGGAAGGTTCCTGTCCAAGCGCGGACCGGGGATGCACCACGTCGCCTACCAGGTGGACGACGTACGGGCGGAGCTGAGCGCGCTCACCGACCTGGGAGCCGAGCTGATCGACGCGGAGCCGCACGAAGGGCTGTTCGGACTCGAGGTCGCCTTCCTGCACCCGGATTCGGCGCACGGCGTGCTCTCGGAGCTGGTCGCCGATGCCTGAGCCGGACCACGTCAGGCTCGAGATCGGCTTCGACGGCGGTCAGATCGTGGGCGCCCTCGTCACCTCCGTGTCCGCCGACCAGCTCGAGCAGGCGATCGAGAGCGGGCGCGAAGGCGGGATCACGCTTGCCACCGAGGACGGGCGGTACACGATCCGGCTGGACAAGGTCGTGTACGTCAAGCGCTTCGGCCGGGAGAGCAGGCTCGGCTTCGGCTCCCCCTGAGCTGCGCCGGCGCGCCCGCGTTTACGGTCGTGCGGCCGCGGGGCATGTTCTAGGCCATGGCGGAGGCAGTACGCGCCGGTACGCCGTCGGCCTCCGACGACATGCACCGGCTGGTGCAGCAGGCGCAGGCCGGCGAGCGAGAGGCGCTCGAGGAGCTCTACCTGCTGCACTTCGACCGGATCTACAGCTACCTCCACCTCACCGTCGGCAACCGGCAGGACGCGGAGGATCTGACGACGCAGGCGTTCTTGCGCATGCTCGAGTCGATCGGCAGCTTCAAGTGGGGGTCGGCGCCGTTCGCGGCCTGGCTCTTTCGGATCGCCCACAACCTCGCCATGGATCACTTCCGCACCACCCGGCGCTGGCAGCCCACGGAGGAGGTCCCGGAGCCGGAGCACGCCAGCGCGGATTCGGCCGAGGCGCAGGCGTTGGAGTCGATCGGGCAGACCTCCATGCTCGAGATGCTCGAGACCCTGTCGCCCGACCAGCAGCAGGTGCTGACGCTGAAGTTCCTGTTCAGCTTCTCGAACGGCGAGGCGGCGACGATCCTCGGCAAGACCGACGGAGCGATCAAGTCGCTGCAGCACCGCGCGCTCGCCTCGCTGCAGCGGCAGCTGGCCGGCGGAGCGGCCGAGGCGGCGCCCTCCGGGTAGGCGGGCTAACGGAGCAGCATCGACAGTGTCTAACGGGACGTGAGGAGCCACCTGCTTGTGGCCGTCGCCTCGGCGCTCGTACTGGCAGTCGGCACCGGCGGCGCGGCCGCGACGCCCTGCCGCTCCTGCACCGGTGCGAAGCAGAACGTCTCGATGCCGACGATCGAGGGGGCGACCCACGAGCAGCACGCGCTCCTGCGCGAGATCCTGGCCCGCATTGAGACGACCGGGATTCGCCTGATCCGGATCGGTCCTCGCGACAACAAAGACTGGGATGAGTTGCGCTCGCTAGGGATCGAGAAGCCGCCGAACTACGCGCCGCCGAACTACGTCGAGATCGTCGTCACCTACAGCCGGTCCGCCGATCCGGAGATGCGCTGGAAGGCCGAGCTCCTCGCACACGCGTTCCATGCGGGCTCCGAGCAGCGGGGTCTGCCCCGTGTGATCTGGTTCTCGGAGCCACCCGAGGGCTCCACGCTCAGCAGCTGGGGTGGTCCAGAGCATGAGGAGGAGGCGGAATCGCACGCAGCGAAGCTCCTGTCGGAAGCCGAGCTCGACGAGTTCGTGCAGGCGGCACGACGCGCGGCCGAGGCGAGCGGTGCCGAGCTCGAGCGGCTCGAAGTCCGCAGGCCGCACGACCACGCGCTTCTGCTCGTGCTGCACACAGACGACGCGCACGAGTTCCTGCAGAGGCGCCTCGCGCCGCTCGCCGAGAAGCTGGAGGTGCTGACCGAGAATACGGCCGGCTACTACCTCGAGCTCCGAGATGCCGATGGCAGCGCCTGGTACAGGGCCCGGACGATCACGCTCCACTCGAGCGGAGGAAGCGGCGGGCCGAGGCAGGATCTGCGTTGCGTCGATCCCTTCTTCCACGGCACGCTGTCCGTGCCGGAGCCGCCGCCCTGCCAGCCGTAAGCGAGAGTCGCCGCCATCGCCCCAGTACCCTGGGCGGGTGCCGCTCGAGGTGGGGATCGTCGGTCTGCCGAACTCGGGGAAGACGACCCTGTTCAACGCCCTCACGCGCGCCGGTGCGGCCATCACCGCGTATGCGACCGTCTCGGAGAAGCCGAACGTGGGGATGGCACCGATCGCCGACGAGCGGCTGGCGAAGATCGCCGCGGTGGTCGGGGCGCGGAAGGTCACTCCCGCTGCGATCCGGGTCGTCGACGTGCCGGGCACGGGCCCGGCTCTCCTCGGCAACCTGCGCAAGGTCGACGCGATCCTCGCCGTCCTGAACGGGTTCGCGGAGGGCGCTGATCCCGAGGCCGAGCTGGAGACGATCCGCCTCGAGCTCCTCGTCGCCGACCGGGACCACGTCGAGCGCCGTTTCGAGCGGGTGCGCAAGCAGGCGAAGTCCGGCGACGCGTCGCTGCGGGACGAGGTCGGCGAGCTGGAGCGGATCCTCGCCCACCTCGACAGCGGGGAGAGCCTCGAGCGCTACGGGGGATCGCCGCCGGAGGAGCTCGAGCCGCTGACGACGAAGCGGCTCCTGGCCGTGGAGAACGGTCCTCGCGGGATCGACCTGAAGCTCGAGGCCGAGCTCGCCGAGCTGGGGGAGGACGAGGCGGCCGAGTTCCGCGACCGCCCGTCCGCGCTCGAGGAGGTCGTCCGCCGGTTGCAGGAGGCGCTCGACCTGATCACGTTCTTCACCGCCGGCGATACGGAGACCCGCGCCTGGACGCTGCGCCGGGGCCAGACCGCGCTCGACGCGGCGGCGGCCGTCCACTCCGACCTCGCGCGCGGCTTCATCCGCTGCGAGGTGATCCGCTGGCAGGACCTGGTCGAGTGCGGGTCGCACTCCGAGGCCGCACGCCGCGGCCTGCAGCGCCTCGAGGGGAAGGCCTACGAGGTCGCGGACGGAGACGTGGTGAACGTTCGCTTCAACGTGTAGCCGTCTACCCTGCGGCGATCGCCGCCACGCCCGCCAGCACGACCGCCACGCCCGCCCATTGCAGCGGGGCCAGCCGCTCCCTGAGCACGACCCACGCGAGCGCGATCGTGACCACGGGGTAGAGCGAGGAGAGCACCGAGACGAGGCTGACGAGTCCGTGGGAGGCCGCGGTCGTGAAGAGCACGTTGCCCGCGACGTCGCCTGCCCCGATGAGCACCAGCAGGGGCACGTCGCTCCGGGTGAGCGTCGCGCGCGGCCTGGCGACGGCGAACGCCGCGAGCACGAGCGTCGACGAGACGCAGCGGAAGAGCATGACCGTCCAGAACACGTCCGCCTCCCGAGCGGCGTGCATGAACGGGAAGTAGCAGCCGAACCCGAGTGCTGCCAGGAGCGCGAGGCCGACCCCGGCCGCGACCCGGCTGCGAGCCTCGCCGGGCTCCGGGGACTCCCGCGACGCGGCGAGCACCCCCAGGAGGGCGAGAACGACGCCCACGCCCTGGATCCACGAGGGCCGATCACCCCGCATGAGTCCGTACGCCACCGGCACCGCCGCGGAGACGCCGACGATCGGCGCGACGATGCTGATCGTGCCCACGGCCATGGAGCGGAGGAAGGCGATCAGGCCGAGCGTCCCCGCGACGGCCGCGGGCGCCGCCCAGAGCACCGCCTGCCCGTCCGGTCCGTGGCCGCGGGCGGCGACGAGAATCGATACGAGCAGAAGTCCCGAGACCTGTGCGACCGCGAGCACGACGAGCACGCCGAGGGTGCGGCTCTTGAGGCCGGCCGTGAAGTCGGCGAACCCCCAGGCGACGCTGGCCCCGAGGGCGAGCCAGACGGCGGTCATCGCCGGACGCTAGCGAGATCAGTCGCCGACGGGCCTCGTGGCCGCGATCGCGTCGAGCTGGTTCGCGTGGTAGAGCACGGACGCCTCGGCGGTGCGGGCCGCCCTGGGGTCGTGGTGCGCTGCGACCGCGTGCAGCAGCTCTGCCCGCGCCTCCACGTCGAGCGCCGCAGAGCGCTCCTCGATCAGCCGCAGGCCGAGGTGGACGTGGCCCAGCAACCGTCCCTCCTCCGTCGGCGCGAACACCGGTCCCTTGCCGAGCTCGAGCGTGCGGCCGACGTCGTGCAGGAGCGCCGCCGCGAGGAGCAGGTCGGCGCGCAGCCTCGGGTGCAGCTGTGCGGCCTCGCGGCAGAGCGTGGCCACGCCGACGGTGTGCTCGAGCAGGCCGCCCGCGTACCCATGGTGTCCCTCCGGCGTCGCCGGCAGCGCCCGCAGGCGCGTCCGGAGCTTCACGTCACGCAGGAAGCGGGTCACCGTCCCGCGCAGCCCCGGGTGCGCGATCTCGCCCGCAAGGAACTCGAGGAAGCCGTCCAGCTCGTCGCGGTCACGGCGCAGCGCGAGCGCCAGCGCCTCCGGGTCCTGCCCGGGCGCGGGCTCGAGCGTCCGCACGTCGAGCTGGAGCCGGTCGCGGAAGCGCTCGACCCGACCGAGCACGCGCACCGCGTCTCCCTCGGCGAACCGCGCGTCGAGCAGGTCGACGTCGCTCCAGACGCGCGCCTCGATCCTCCCGCTCGGGTCGACGAGCTCGAGCGCGAGGTAGGGAGCGCCCGACTTCGTCCGCAGCTTCTCCTTTCGCGAGACCGCGTAGACGCCCTCGACGACGCGGTCCTCGGCCAGCTCGGCAATCGCCGCCACGGGCCGAGTCTAGGGTCGGAACCGGATGCTAGTCTCGCCCGCGATGGCGGTCGTGCAGCCCTTCCGCGCCGTCCGCTACGACGAGGGGCGGGCGGGGCCGCTGGCGGATCTCGTCGCCCCTCCCTACGACGTGATCACGCCGGAGCAGCGCGCCGAGTACCTGGCCCGCAGCCCGTACAACGTCGTCCACCTGACGCTGCCGAAGTCCGAGTCCGAGGCGGGGCGCCTCTGGCGCGAGTGGCGAGGTGACGGCGTCCTCGTGGACGAGCGAGAGCCGGCGGCCTGGATCCTTTCCCAGGACTACGCCGGTCCCGACGGGGTGCCGAGAACGCGCACGGGACTCGCCGTGTCGCTCAGGATCGAGCCGTACGAGCGCGGGGTCGTGCTGCCCCACGAGCGGACGCATCGAGGGCCCAAGGAGGCCCGGCTCCGCCTGCTGCGCGAGGTCCGCGCGGAGCTCGAGCCGATCTTCCTCCTGCACGACGGTCCGCCGGCCGGGACGCCCGAAGGGCCTCCCGAGGTGGAGGTCGACGGGGCGAGGCTGTGGCGCGCCGACGCCGGCGCCCTCGCCGGCTTCGAGGACCGCCGGCTCCTGATCGCCGACGGGCACCACCGCTACGAGACCGCCCTGGCCTTCCACGAGGAGGACGGCTCGGAGGAGAGCGCCTACCTGCTGGCCGTGCTCGTCAGCACGCGCGACCCGGGGCTGACGATCTTCCCGACCCATCGCCTCGCCGCCGGAGCGGAGCTGCCCCCCGACCTCGACTGGCGAGACGTCGACTCGGCGCTCGGGGAGCTGGAGAGCGAGCCATACGGGACGTCCTTCGCGGTCGCGTACACGCGCGCGGGCGCCGCGCTCGTCAGCGGTGAGCCGGGCGAGCTGGACACGGAGCTCGTCCGGCGGCTCGCCGTGGACGGCGTCCGGTACACGTCGTCGCAGGACGAGGCCCGCGCGGCCGTCGACTCGGGGCGCGCGGAGGTCGCCTTCCTGCTCCGCCCGACGCGGATCGAGGACGTCTTCGCGGTCGCCGAGCGAGGCGAGACGATGCCCCAGAAGACGACCTACTTCTATCCCAAGCTCCTCAGCGGGATCCTCTTCCACCCGCTGTGACCGACTGGCTGGAGCTCTGCCGGGCCGCCGCCGGCGACATCCGTGCGGTCCTCGAAGGGCTGCCGACACGGATCGAGCGCGAGCCCGTCGTCGGCGCCGGTCGCGGCGGCGACGACACGACGGCGATCGACGCGGCGGCGGAGGCTGCGGTCGTCGCCCGGCTCGAGGCCGTCCACGCCGTCGGCGCCGACTTCACGCTCGTCTCGGAGGAGCTGGGCGAGCGGCGTTTCGGCTCCGGCGGCGGGACGTGGGTGGTCGTCGACCCGATCGACGGCTCGAACAACGCCAAGCGTGGGATCCGCTTCTTCTCGGTGTCGATCGCCGTGGCGGACGGCCCGACGATCGACGACGTGCACTTCGGCTACGTGCGCGACTTCGGGACCGGGGAGGAGTGGACGGCCGCCCGCGGGGAGGGCACCCGCCTGGACGGCCGGCCGCTGGACGGGCCGCTCCCCGGCGACCCGATCGACGTCCTGTCGCTCGAGGCGACCGAGACCGCCTCGATCGCCGAGAAGGCGCCCTCGCTGGTCGGCCTTGCTCACCGGCTGCGGGTGATGGGCTCGCTCGCGCTCTCCCTCTGCCACCTGGCGGACGGCCGGCTCGACGGCGTGTGCTCCCTGAAGCGGTGCCGTGCGGTCGACATCGCCGCCGCGCAGCTCCTCCTGCGCGAGCGCGGCCTCGCGATCGACCTGCCCGAGGCGCCGCCGTTCGGAGCCGCCCCGCTCGACACCGTTGCCAGGTCGCGGGTGGTGGCTGCCGCGACGCCGGAGCTGTGCCGCGAGCTCCACGCCGCGCTCGGGGACTGACCTCGTGGGAGAGGTCCGGATCGGCTGCAGCGGCTGGAACTACAAGGACTGGCGCGAGCTCGTCTACCCGAAGGGCACGCCGGCCCGTCTGTGGCTGCAGCACTACGCGACGCTCTTCGACACCGTCGAGGTGAACACCACGTTCTACCGGCTGCCGCTGCGAAGCTCGGTCGAGCGCTGGGTCGCCGAGAGTCCGCCGGACTTTCTCTTCGCCGTGAAGATGAGCCGCTACGTCACGCACATCAAGCGGCTGACCGCGCTCGAGGAAGGGCTCGCCCGTTACTACGAGCGGATCGAGCCGCTGGTCGCCTCTCCGAAGCTCGGCCCCGTGCTCTGGCAGCTCCCGGCCACCTTCCGCCGGGACGACGAACGCCTGGCTGCCGCGCTGAAGCAGCTCCCACCCGGCCGCCACTGCTTCGAGTTCCGCCACGAGAGCTGGTTTCGCGACGAGGTGTACGAGCTGCTCCGCGCGGCGGGCGCCGCGCTCGTGATCGGCGACGACCCGCGCCGTCGCTTCCAGGCGTACGAGCTGACGGCCGACTTCACGTTCGTGCGGTTCCACGTCGGCGAGCACGGCGGCGGCGGCAACTACTCGGAGGCGGAGCTGGAGCGGTGGGCCCGCCGAATCGAGGACTGGCGCGAGCGGGTCGACGTCCTCGCCTACTTCAACAACGACTGGGAGGGCTATGCGGTCGCCAACGGGCTGTGGCTGAAGGAGCGGCTTCGTTGACAGTCAGGCGAGGCAGGTAGGCGGGCGACCGTCTCCTCACGAGCCTGGCTCAGGCCACCCTGGGATGGCTGCGCTCGCCGTGAGCCGAAGCTCAGGCGGCGCGGAGGAAACGCGCGGGCCGTCGACGGAAGGTCGCGTAGGCGTAGGGGTGAACGAAGGCGTCGTGCGCCTCGTTCGCCTTCACCGAGAACTCGAAGGCGTCCTGCGTGCGGCGATCCGTGACGAAGATCGAGAGCTCGTCGACCTGGCGGTCCCAGAGCAGCGACACTTCGATGCCGTCGCTCTCGCGGTAGTTCAGCTCTTCGAACGTCTGCTCTGCGGGGTTCAGGTGAGCGATTTCCATACCGCAAGTCTCGGCGGCCTTGCCCCGGCGGACGTCCCGCTTCCGGGGGCTCTCTTCTCCCCTGGACGGGGGAGTTGCGATTCCGGAGCGACATGGCTCGGACGAGGGGTTTCAGCCCCCCGACGGGGCTCCGGTACCCTCGAAGGCGTCATGCAGCCCTCCCGCGACGACCTCCAGGCAGCCCTCGGGCGCGTCGTCGACCCCGAGCTGCGGCGGCCGGTCACCGAGCTCGACATGGTGCGGGAGCTGCGCGTCGAGGGCGGAGCGGTCACCGTGACGATCGCGCTCACCGTCGCCGGCTGCCCGCTGCGCGCGAGCTTCAACGACCAGGTCCAGGAGCACGTGGGCGCCGTGCCCGGCGTCGAGAGCGTCCGACTCGAGTTCGACGTGATGACTCCCGACGAGCGCGCGGCGCTGAGCACGAAGCTCCGCGGCGACGTTCCGGAGCGGACGAAGGGCAGCTCGATCCACCGGGACACGCGCGTCCTCGCGGTCGCGAGCGGCAAGGGCGGCGTCGGCAAGTCCTCGCTCACGGTCAACCTCGCCGCCGCGTTCAGCCGCCTCGGCCGGCGCGTCGGCGTCCTCGACGCCGACATCTACGGCCACTCCGTGCCGCACCTGCTCGGGATCGACCAGAAGCCGATCGTGGTCGACCGGATGATCGTGCCGCCCGTGCGGGACGACCTGAAGCTGATGTCGATCGGCTTCTTCCTCGACGAGAACGCGCCCGTGATGTGGCGCGGGCCGATGCTGCACAAGGCGCTCGAGCAGTTCCTCTCCGACGTCCACTGGGGCGAGCTCGACGTGCTCCTCGTGGACATGCCGCCCGGCACGGGCGACGTCTCGATCTCGCTCGGCCAGCTGCTGCCGCGCGCGGAGGCGCTGATCGTGACGACGCCGCAGCCGCTCGCGCAGGAGGTCGCGGTGCGCGCGGCGCTGATGGCGCAGCGGACGAACCTGCGCCTGATCGGCGTCGTCGAGAACATGACCTCAGAGGTGTTCGGCTCGGGCGGCGGGGCGGTGCTGGCCGAGCAGCTCGGCGTGCCGCTGCTGGGTGAGGTTCCGCTGGACGTGCGGGTGCGGGAGTGCGGCGACGCCGGCGAGCCGGTCGTGTGGGCGGATCCGGACGCCAGTGCCTCGCTCGCGATCGCCGCCGTTGCCGAGGCGATCGAGGCCACGGCTCGAGCGCGGGGCAGCGGCATCGTCAGGCCGCTCCCCGTCCTGTCGTAGACGCGCAGCGCCAGCGTGTGCTCGCGCGCCTCGGGGCGCTCGGCTTCGGCGGCGCCGACGCGACCACGCTCGCCGACCACTTCCTCGACGCGGAGGCGCGCGGGAAGCTCGGCCACGGCCTCTCCCGCGTCGACTGGCTCGAGACGCTCCCGGGGCTCCAGCCCAAGGCCAAGCCCGAACGCCTGGTCGCCGAGCCGGGCTACGAGCGCTGGCACGGCTGCGGTGCGCTCGGGTACCTGACCCTCGCCGCGATCTCCGACGCGCAGCTGGCGGCGCCGCCCTCGCAGACTCGCGTCGTCGTGGCGGCGCACTGCTTTCCCACGGGGATGCTCGGCCACTGGGTCCGGCGCCTCGCCGGCGGAGCCCTCGTCGCGGCGCTGACCGTCACGTCGCCGCCGCGGCTCGCCCACCCGGCCGGTGGTCCCGCCCTGGCGGGGACGAACCCGCTCGCGATCGGGATCCCGAGCTCCGACGGCCGTCCCGTCGTCGCCGACGTGTCGATGGGGCGGGTCACGCACGGCGACGTGCTCGCGGGCCTGGCGACGTCGGAGGAGCTCGTGCCCTTCGGCGGCGAGCACGCGCACAAGGCCTTCGCGCTGGCGATCGGCCTGCAGCTGCTCGTGGACGCGTTGCTCGGCCCCGGGGGCGGCTACGGCGCCGTGCTGGTCGTCGCCCGCCCCGAAGCGGATCCGGTGCCCGCGCTACGCGCCCGCGCCGCCGGGGTCCGGCTCCCCGGCGACGGCTGAGCGGAACGCTTCGTCGCCCCGCACCGGGTCGAAGTCGTCGTCGGCGAGCGCGAGCCTGCGGAAGCGAGGATTCAGCTCGATCGCCCGCCTCAGGCGCTCGGCGACGAGCGTCGCGGGGGGGTGCCGCTCAGGCTCTCGAAGCAGGCGAGGTTGTAATGCAGGCCCGGCGCGTCCGGATACTCGGCGATCGCCTCACGCAGGACGGCGGCCGCCTCTCCGTGGCGTTGCTCCCGGTACAGCGCCATCGCCTGCTGGGAGAACTGCCACGTCAGCTCCCACGTCGCGATCCCGAAGGGCTGACCCGGCGCGGCGCCGAGGGCGAGGACGGTCGTCCCGGCCTCGCGGGCGACCGCGCTGCGGGTCGCGTCGGGGTCGCGGACGAAGACGAGCGTCCCCGCCGGGGCGTCGACCTCCTCCCCCGCGACGGTGAAGGCGGCGTGGCCCTCGAGGACGACGTAGAGCTCCTCGTGGCGGGTCGTCTCCTCGGCGTGCTCCGCGATCACGTTTGCGCCCGCCTCCGGCGCCTTCCAGGCGTTGACGCCGAAGGCCTCGATCCCGAAGTGGTCGCGGATCGGCAGCCACGTGTCCCGAGGCTCGATCTCCGACAGGCGCGCCTGCTTCCAGCCCGTCAACCGAGAGCCTCTCGCACCTCGGCCAGGTCGTCGTCGGAGCGCGCGCGTTCGGCGAGGTCGGGGCGGAGCTCGATCGCCCGGCGCAGGTCGGCGCGGGCCTCGTCGAGCCGTCCCGTGCGCGCCAGGATGCAGGCGCAGTGGTACAGCATCGACGCGTTGTCCGGAAGCTCCCGGAGCCCGTCGCGCATGATCGCCAGCGCCCGCTCGGCGTCTCCGGCCCCCTCGGCCGCGTAGGCCTCGAAGTACCACTCCCAGGGCGACGGAGCAAAGGGCTCACCGGGCTTCCCGCCGGCCGCGAGCACGACCGTCCCGGGCTCCTCGGCGATCGCCCCGCGCTGGAGCGCGGGATCGCCGAGGAAGACGATCGTGCCCGCCGGAGCGTCGAGCTCCTCGCCGTCGACGGTGAAGCGGGCACGGCCCGACACGACGAGGTAGAGCTCCTCGTGGCCTGTGCTCTCCGAATGCTCCTCCACCACCCAGTCCCCGACGTTCGCGGCCGTGTACGCGTTCGTGCCGAAGGCGGCGATGCCGAAGCGGCGGCGGATCGGGCGCCACTCCAGCCCGTGCTCGACCGGGATCCGCTCGAGCTCGTCGAGACGGGCGACCTCGAACGGTCTCACCGGCGCCTCAGCTCCTCGAGCACGACGGGGTCGATCCGCTCGGCACCGTCGAGCCGCTCCTCGAGGTTCTCGTTGCCCGCCCAGGCCCGGATCGACTCCTCCAGCTCTCCCTCGAAGCCGAGCCGCGCCAGGCGCCCGCGCAGCTCGGCGGCTAGCTCGTGGTCGACCGGGATCCATTCCTCGCGCGGGGTCGACCCGAAGAGGCGGTCGTGGATCGCGTAGAGGCGCGCCAGCTCCTCGACCGGCCGCTCGTGGTCGTCGACGCGGAGATCGACGAGAAGATCCGAGAGGCCGCCGTAGCCGCCGTCCCGCTTCACGACCAGGACGCTGGCCGACTGCTGCCCGCGCCGGTCGCCGCCGGCCGCCTGGGCGGCGGCCAGGCACGCGAGCAGCCGCTGCGCAAGCGGGCTCCCGCCCGTGGCCTCGAACGTCTCGACGAGCGCGTCGACGGTCTCGCCCGAGACCAGGATGTTCCCCTGGGCCGCGTAGCAGTGTCCCGAGCGGCCGCCGGCCCAGTCGTAGCAGCCGCTCCCGGTGAAGCCGGCGCTGCCGCCTCGACCGTCGACGACGCCGAGCTGGCGGTCGTCGCGGCCCTCGTCCGCCTCGGTGAGCGCGCGGACGACCTCGGCCGCTGGCCGGCCTTCCCGCAGCAGGGCCAGCCCGTCAGGGCCGTAGCGGGGATTGGCATAGGCCTGGGTCGCGATCGCCCCGACGTGCGCCTCCGCCCAGGGAACGACTGAGCCCACCGCCAGGAACTTGGACTGCGTGGCGACCCCCCACTCGCCGGCCTCGAGGTCGCAGGCCGCGATCGAGTACGTGGCGACCGGCGGATCAATCCTGGCCATAGGTCAGCTCCACGAGATCGAGATCGAGCAGGTGGCGCGCCGACTCCGGCACGAGCACGGAGGCGACCTCCGGCCGGGCGAGCGCGGCAACGACCTGATCGGCGGTGCGGGCGCGGACGACCACGGGCATGCCGGCGGCGTGCGCGCTCTCGAGCCGGGCCGTCTCGCTGAGGTCCTCCAGCAGCAACACCTCCGTCCCGGCCAGGTCGAGCTCGCCCTCGACCGCGAGCTGGGGCACGCGGCGGCCCGTGGCGCCGAGCCAGCGCTCCCTCACAGGGTCACGGCCTCCCCGGGGTCGGGGGCGAGCACCTCCACGTCCGGCGCGAGCTTGCGGAGCTCCTCCGGCGTCCCCCGCAGCAGGGGGAAAGTGCCGTAGTGGCAGGGCACGCAGCGGCCCACTCCGAGCAGCTCGAGCGCGACGGCTGCCTCGCGCGGCCCCATCGTGAAGTGGTCGCCGATCGGGATCACGGCCAGGTTCGGCCGGTAGATCCGCCCGATCAGCTGCATGTCCCCGAAGACGCAGGTGTCGCCCGCGAAGTAGAGCGTGAAGCCGTCCTCGAGCTCGACGACGATCCCGGCGGGCTCGCCCAGGTAGCTGCCGTCCTCGGCGCTCGAGGAGTGGTGCGCGTTCGTCAGCGTGAAGGCGATGCCGCCGACCTCCGCCGTGCCGCCCTTGTTCAGCGCGTGGGCGAGCTCGAAGTCGACGCCCTGGCGGCCAAGCCAGGACCGGAGCTCGACGATCGCGAGCACGATGGGGTGGTGCCGCCGGTAGAGCTCGACCGTGTCGCCGACGTGGTCGTCGTGGCCGTGGGTGAGTGCGATCACGTCCACGCGATCGACCTCGCGCTCGCCCTCCGGGCACTTCGGGTTCCCGAGCCAGGGATCGACGTAGATCCGCTTGCCGCCCGGGCTGTCGATCCGGAAGGCCGCATGGCCCAGCCACGTCAGGGAGCCTGCCATGCGCGCAGCCTACCCCGACCGTCCGGGAGCGCGGGAGGAGCGTCCGGTACCGCAGCGAAGCTTGCGGCGTGGGCTCGCGCATCCTGCCGGCGGCGGTCGCGCTCGGGAGCCTCGTCGTGGAGTCCGCGGCGGGGCGTGGCGCCGCTCACACGTTTCTGCTGCTCGCGATCCCGTTCTGCGCAGCGGCCGTCCTCGAGGCGGTGGGCGAGGCCGTCGACGGCTCAGCCGGCGGCTACCCCGTCGTGCTCGCCTCGGCGACCCTCGCGATCGTCGTCGGCGCCGCCGGGGCGCGGGCGCCGCTGCTCGCCCTCGCCTGCGCGATCCCGCTCGGGTTGCGCGGAGCGCCGCGCGCCCTGGCATCGCTCCGCCGCACGCGCGCGCCGCGGCAGCGGACCGAGGCTCGGGCCCGAGCCGCCTGAGGCCCGCTGCACGGAGCCCTGGCCGCGGCGCTGCGGCGCGCCCACCCTGACGCCGCTCTCGACGCCCGCGCGAACGATGTCCAGCCAGACGGCCGCGTTCCGCTCGTACTCGGCGCGCACCGCGGGAAGCGGCGACAGGATGCGATCCCAGCTGATTGCGCGGCAGACCGTCCCGAGCAGGTAGCCCCTCGTGAAGGACGCGCGTAGCTCCGACGGAGGCGCGAGGCGGCTCCACGGCTCGAGATACAAAGGCGAGCGCGGGCGCCGGCTCCTTGAACCAGACGTCGCCCGCGTCCGTCCCCATCCTCGCGACCGCCGCCCAGGGACGCGTCCGGACGAGCTCCAGCTCTCCCCGCGGCTCGATCCCGAGCCGGCCGAGCTCGGCACCGACCCAGGCCCGGACCGCCTCGAGCCACCCGGGCTCGTCCCACGGAAGCGGCGTTGCGGAGGGTGTCGCGATCTACGCCTCCGCGGCGGCCCGCTCGAGCTCGTCGATCTGGATCTTCCTCATCTTCAGCATCGCCTGCATGACGCGCTGCGACTTCTCGCGGTCGGGGTCGCTCAGCAGCTCGGGCAGCGCGGTCGGGATGATCTGCCACGAGAGGCCGTAGCGGTCCTTCAGCCAGCCGCAGGGGCCTTCCTCTCCGCCTTCGGAGAGCTTGCTCCAGAACGCGTCGACCTCGTCCTGCGTCCTGCAGCTCACCTGGAACGAGATCGCCTCGTCGAAGGTGAAATCGGGCCCGCCGTTCACGGCGACGAACCTCTTCCCTTCCAGCTCGAAGCTCACGGTCATCACCATTCCCTCCGGGCGGGGCCCCGCCGAGCCGTAGCGGGTGACGTCCACGATCTTCGAGTTGGGGAACACCGACGTGTAGAACCTCGCCGCGTCTTCCCCCTGGGTGTCGAACCACAGGCAGGGAGTGATGTCGTGCATGGACCCATCCTTTCTCGAGTGTTCTCGGTGCTCAGACGATCGCGCCGACGAAGACTCATCGCTCCCGTGGCGCACGATCGCCATGATGACGCGGAGATGAGGCCGAGGCCCGACCCGACCTTCGACTCGGTCGACCTGGGGGCGTTGCGCCGGCGGCGCAGCGAGAAGTGGGCGAAGCACCCTCCCGACGTGCTGCCGTCGTTCCTGGCCGAGCTGGACTTCGCGCTCGCGCCCCCGATCGCCGCCGTTCTCACCGAGGCGGTCGAGAACGGCGACCTGGGATACGCCCATGCCGGGACGGAGCTCGGCGAGGCGTTCGCAGGCTTCGCCCGGCGCCGGTGGGAGTGGGACCTCGAGCCTGGCGCCGTGCTGGCCGTTCCCGACGTGATGGTCGGCGTCGCCGAGCTCCTCCGCCTCCTGACGAGCCCGGGCGCGGGCGTGGTCGTCAACACCCCCGTCTATCCGCCGTTCTTCTCGGTGATCGCGGAGGTCGGGCGCCGGGTCGTCGAGGTGCCGCTGCTCGGGCCGGACCGCCCGGAGCGGCTGCCGCTCGACGGCATCCGGGACGCGTTCGCGAAGGGGGCCGAGGCAATGCTGCTCTGCAACCCGCACAATCCCACCGGCTACGTCGCGGGTCGGGCGGAGCTGCTCGCCCTCGGGGAGATCGTCGAGAGCCACGGCGGGCTCGTGCTCGCCGACGAGATCCACGCCCCCCTGGTGCTGGACGGTGCGCGGCACGTGCCCATCCTCACCCTGCCCGGCGGGGCCTCGGAAGCGGCGATCTCCCTGACCTCGGCGACCAAGGCCTGGAACCTCGCCGGACTGAAGTGCGGCCTCGCGATCGCACGCTCGCAGCGCCTGCGGGCGGCGCTGGCGGCCCTGCCGGTCGACCTGCACGACCGCGTCGGCCACCTCGGGATCCTCGCGTCGGTCGCGGCGTTCACTCGCGCGGAGCCGTGGCTGGACGAGCTCCGCTCCTATCTCGCCGAGACCCGTCGCTGGTTTCCGGGCCTTCTCGCCGAGCGGCTTCCGGGGATCGGGTACCACCCGGGACAGGCGACGTACCTGGCCTGGCTCGACTGCCGCGCGCTCGGCCTCGGAGACGATCCGGCTGCGCACTTCCTCGCGCGCGGGCGCGTCGCCCTCACCTCGGGGCTTGCCTTCGGCGCCCTGGGCGCCGGGTTCGCGCGCCTGAACCTCGGCACGTCCCGCGCGCTGATCGAGGAGGCCGTCGACCGCATGGCGAGCGCCAAGGCGTAGCCGTCGGCGATCATGGCGTGATGGAATCGATCCTCGACGCGATCGGGAACACGCCGCTCGTCCGCCTGGGCCGGTGCGCGCCGGCGAACGGGGCGGAGCTGTGGCTGAAGCTCGAGTACCGCAACCCGACGGGATCGATGAAGGACCGGATGGCTCTCGCGATGATCGAGGGGGCCGAGCGCGACGAGTTGATCTCCCCCGGGGACACGGTCGTCGAATACACCGGCGGCAGCACGGGGCCCGCGCTCGCGCTCGTCTGCCGCGCGAAGGGCTACCGCGCCCTGATCGTGATCGCGGACTGCTTCACGGAAGAGCGCTTCCAGCTGATGAGGGCCCTCGGGGCGGAGCTGGACGTCGTCGCGTCGGTCGAGGGCCGCCCGAAGGTCACGCCGCAGGACATCCGCACCATGGTCGCCCGGGCCGAGCAGCTCGCCCGGGCGCCGGGGCATTACGCGACCGACCAGTTCAACAATCCGTACATCATCCCGGGCCACCGCGACCGGCTCGGGCGCGAGATCTGGGAGCAGACCGAGGGGCGGGTGACGGCGTTCTGCCAGGGGATCGGGACGGCCAGCTCGCTGATGGGAGTCTCGGACGCGTTGAAGCCCCACGGCGTCTTCGTGCAGGCGCACGAGCCGGCGAGCTCGGCCGCGCTGACCGGCGGCGAGCCGGGCGCATTCCTGATCCAGGGCTGGACGGGAATGGTCGTCCCGCACTGGTACCCGGAGAAGGTCGATCACGTCGAGCCCGTGGGCGACGCCGAGGCAGTCGAGATGACCCTGCGGCTCGCGCGCGAGGAGGGAATCTTCGCCGGCCTCTCGACCGGCGCGAACGTGGTCGGAGCCCACCGGCTCGCCGAGCGGCTCGGGCCTGAGGCCGTGATCGTGACCCTGGCGGTCGACACCGGCTTCAAGTACATGAGCGTGGCGCCCTTCGCGGGTCTGTAGCACATAGCCCTGGCGAAGCAGCGCCGGGCGGGGGCGCAGGTCGGCGAGCGTGACGGCACCGCGGCGGATCGCCTGCGGCTCGACTTTCGAGCAGACGCCGGGGCGTCGGTGCTACTGAAAGGGAAGCGCCTCCGCAGCCTCCAGCGCGAGGTCGATCAGCGGCTGCACGGCGAAGAAGGAGCCGACCGTGACCGCGAGGGCGGCGACGACCGAGGCGGAGAGGAGCCACTCGCGCGGCGGCGAGCCGCCGGCAGGCGCGAGGCCGACCTGGACCGAGGGGCGCATGTACAGCGCCCGGATCACGCCGAGGTAGTAGTAGAGGCTGACGGCAGTCGCCGCGAGCCCGACGATGATCAGCCACGTCCAGCCGCGGTCGTACGCGGCCGAGAAGACGTAGAACTTGCCGACGAACCCACCCGTTGGCGGCAGCCCGGCGAAGCCGAGCATGAACGTCCACATGGCGACGCCGAGCAGCGGCCGCTCCCAGCCGAGGCCCGCCAGGTTGTCGAGCGTCACGGCCTGCCCCAGCTCCCGCTCCCTCGCGGCGACGACGGCGAACGAGCCGAGCGACATCGCCGCGTACGGGATCAGGTAGTACAGGAGCGCGCGGCCGCCCAGCTCGTTGCCCGCGGCGATCGCGATCAGCATGAACCCCGCGTGCGAGACGGACGAGTAGGCGAGCATGCGCTTGACGTTCCGCTGGGTGAGCGCCGCGAGGTTGCCCACGGCGAGCGACGCGCAGGCGATCACGGCGAGCGCGACGGCCCACAGCTCCTCTTCCTGCGGGAACGCGGTCACCAGCACCCGCAGCGTCAGGACGAGGGCCACCGTCTTGGTCGCGGCCGACATGAACGCGGTCACCGGGGTCGGCGCCCCCTCGTACGCGTCGGGCGTCCACATGTGGAACGGGGCGGCGGAGGCCTTGAACGCGAGGCCCGCGAGGATCAGCGCGAGGCCGATCAGGAGCAGCACGTCGCTCTCCAGCCCGAGCCGGTCGACCGCGCCGGCGATCTCCGCCAAGCCGAGCTCCCCGGTCGCTCCGTAGACGAGCGCCGACCCGAAGAGCAGGAACGCCGAGCCGAACCCGCCGACGATCAGGTACTTGAGGCCCGCCTCGAGCGAGCCCGCCAGATCGACGCGGATCGCGCAGAGGATGTAGAGGCAGATCGAGAACCACTCGAGCCCGAGGAAGAGCGTCATCAGGTTGTTGGCGGTGACGAGGAAGGCCATGCCCCCGCCTGCCGCCGCGAGCAGGGCGTAGTACTCGCCGACGTGGTCGGAGCGGAACCGCTCCGAGTGCGAGATCCCCACCGCCAGCAGGCCCGAGCCGGCGACGATCAGCTGCGCGAGCGCGCCGAGACGATCGCGGGCGATCGCGTCGGCGATCGCGCCGGCCGCCTCCTCGCTGTAGGCGTAGAGGAGCGCTGCGGCGACGAACGACCCGGCGAACCCGGCCGCGCAGGCGGCGGCCGCCACCGGCTTCCTCACCCGCGCGGGCACCAGGACAGCGGCGAGGAGGGCGATCGACGCGGCGCCGAGCAGCGCCAGCACCGGCGAGAGCGCGAACCAGTCGACCGAGGGGGTGTCGATCACCGGAAGATGTCCTGGAGCGCGGGGAAGTCACCCTCGCCGAAGGAGTGCTCGGTGATCGCCGCAGGCCAGGCCGAGAGTGCGAGCAGGCAGGCCACGAGGGGGACGAGCACCGCGAGCTCGGCGAGGCGGAGGTCTCGGCCCGCGGCCGCGACGGCGGGGCCGGGGTCACGGTGGAGCACCCCGGAGATCAGGCGGAGCATGTACATGGCGGCGAGGACGATCGCGCCCGCGCCGATCACGGCCCAGATCCAGCCGGCGGCGAAGACGCCGACCAGGATCAGGAACTCGCCGGCGAACGCGGTCGAGCCGGGCACGGCGAGCGCGATCACCCCCGTGGTCATCAGCACGGTCGCGAGCGCGGGCCGGCCGCGCGCCATGCCGCCGAGTTGCGGGAACTCGCCCGTGCCGGCCCGGCTCTCGATCACGCCCGCGAGCAGGAACAGGGTCGCGGACAGCAGCCCGTGGTTGACCATCTGCAGCACGGCGCCGTTCAGCCCCGCCAGGTTCGTCGCGAACAGGCCGAGCGTGATCAGGCCCATCTGCGCCAGGCTCGAGTAGGCGATCACGCCGCGGACGTCGGGAGCCCGGAAGGCGATCAGGGAGCCGTACACGAGCCCGACGGCCGCGAGCACCAGGATCGGGACGCGGAAGTCCTGCACGGGCTCGGGAAACCGCGCGATCGCGATCCTGAGGAAGCCGTAGGCGGCCGTCTTCGAGATCACCCCGGAGAGGACGGCCGCCACCTCCGGGGGAGACTCGCGGTACGCGTCCGGGAGCCAGCCGTGGAACGGGAAGAGCGGCGCCTTGACCGCGAACGCGGCGGCGAAGCCGAGGAAGATGAGCGTGCTCGAGCTGCCCGAGCCCTCGAGCAGGTCGAACGTGCCCTGCTTCAGGCCGATCGCGATGATCGCGGCCAGCATCAGCAGCGAGCCGGCCATCGTGTAGACGACGAACTTGAGGGTGGCCAGGACCCGCCGCTGCCCGCCCCACACGCCGACGAGCACGTAGAGCGGGATCAGCATCGCCTCCCAGAAGACGTAGAAGGCGAGCAGGTCCTGGCAGGCGAAGACCCCCACGACGGCGCCCGTGAGGAAGAGCATCAACCCGAAGTACGCGCGCGGGCGCTCGCGGCCGGCCCAGAAGCCGTAGCCGATCGCAGCGGTCATCACGACGACGGTCAGGCCGGCGAGCCAGAGCGAGAAGCCGAAGAAGCCGACGTGGTAGGAGACGTTCAGGTCGCTGAACCAGCTCGTCTGCTGCTCGAGCTGGATCGTCCCGGCCGTCCCGAAGTCGAACCGGACGAGGGCGACGATCCAGAAGCCGATCTCCGCGAGCGAGACGAGCAGGGCGATCACCCCTGCCCAGAGCCGCTGCATCGGCGTCAGCCAGATCGCGACCGCCCCGGCGATCGGCAGGAAGATCAGCGTCGTCGCCAGCCACTCGTTCATCGCACGCTCACGAAGACGACGGCGAGGACGGCGAGGCTGGCGGCGATCGTGAGCGCGTAGCTGCGGACGAGCCCGGTCTGGAGCGAGCGGACGCGCGTGCCCAGCTCGCGCGTGCCCTCGGCGACGCCGGTGACCGAGCCGGCGATCAGCGGCCCTTCGATCAGCGCCGTCCAGAGGCGGGCGGTGAGCACGGCGGGGCGGTAGAAGAGCGCGTCGTAGAGCGCGTCGAAGTAGAACTTGCACTCCAGCAACGCGCGCAGGCGGGGGGCCGCGGGCGCGGCCGCGCGCCGCGCGGAGTAGATCCACCAGGCGAGCGCGATCCCGGCGAGCCCGAGCGCGACGGCCGCGACGCTCGTGAAGGCCTCCTGCCGGTTCGTCGCGTGGACGAGCGGCTCGGCGACCGGGTGCAGCCAGTCCGAGACGGGCGTCCACACGTTCGCAAACTGGATCCAGCCGCCGGCGACGGAGAGGACCGCCAGGACGGCAACGGGGACGACCATCGAGAGCGGCCCCTCGCCGCGGTGGGCGTGCTCGCCAGCGTCCACGTGCGTCGCCTCCGGCTCGTGACCGGGCTCGTCCGACCCGGCCTCGTGCGAGTGCTCGCTCGACGGGGCCTGCGGGGCGAACAGGTGCTCCCGCGCGTACTCCGACTGCTGCCCCCCGAAGACGAGGAAGACCAGCCTGAACGTGTAGAGTCCCGTCAGGAAGGTCCCGGCGAGCCCCGCCGCGAGCAGCACCTTTCCGTAGGCGCCGGCCTCGAGGGCGGAGGCGAGGATCGAGTCCTTCGAGAAGAAGCCGGCGAACGGCGGTACCCCCACGAGCGCCAGGCTGCCGATCAGGGTGGCCCCGAACGTGAGCGGCATCGCGCGCCGCAGCCCGCCCATCTTCCGGATGTCCTGCTCGCCGAGCAGAGCGTGGATGACGATGCCGGCGGCCAGGAAGAGCAGCGCCTTGAAGAACGCATGCGTCATCAGGTGGAACATTCCGTTGGCGTACGCGCCGAGCCCCGCGCCGAGGAACATGTAGCCGATCTGGGACATCGTCGAGTAGGCGATCACCCGCTTGATGTCCGTCTGGACGAGGGCGATCAGCCCGGCCATCAGCAGCGTGCCGGCGCCGAGGCCGGCGGCGAGATCCTGCACGGTGGGGGCGAGCTCGAAGAGCGGGTGCGTGCGCACGATCAGGTACACCCCCGCAGTCACCATCGTCGCGGCGTGGATCAGCGCGCTGACCGGGGTCGGACCCTCCATCGCGTCGGGGAGCCACGTGTGCAGCGGCAGCTGGGCCGATTTCGCGACGGCGCCTCCGAGCAGACCGAGCGCGACGAGGTTCACCACCCAGTGGTTCGAGCCGAGCTCCTGCGCGCGCTCGAAGCCGAGCCCGAAGTCGAGCGTCCCCGTCTGCTGGACGAGCAGGATCAGCGCCAGCGCCATCGTCGCGTCGCCGAACGCGTTCATCACGAACGCCTTCTTCGCGGCCGCGATCGCGCTCGGGCGCTGGTGCCAGAAGCCGATCAGCAGGTACGAGGAGAGGCCGACGAGGCCCCAGCCCGCGAGCAGGAGCAGCAGGTTGCCGCCCTGCACCAGCAGCAGCATCGAGAAGACGAAGAGGGCCATGTAGGCGAAGTAGCGGCGCTCCTCGCCGTCTCCGGCCATGTAGCCGATCGAGTAGGCGACGATCAGCGAGCCGACGCCGGAGACGACGAGCATCATGAAGATGCTCAGCGGGTCGACGAGGATCGTCAGCCCGACGTCGAGGTCGCCCGCGCTGAGCCAGCTCCAGAGCGTCGAGGTCTCGGAGCGATCCTCCGCGTGCTCGCCGCGGAGCAGCACGAACGCGACCACCGAGGCCGCGAACGAGCCGGCCACGGACGCCGTCGCCAGGTAGCCGGCCCCGCGGCGCGAGATGCGGTTGCCGGCCAGGGCGATCGCGAGCGCCGCCCCCAGCGGCAGCCCGAGGCAGATCCAGGACGCGACGGTCATCCGCGCAGGCTCGTCAGCTTGTCGACGTCGAGGCTGAGGCGCCGCCGGGCCATCGCCACGATCAGGCCGAGACCGACGACGACCTCCGCGGCGGCGACGGCCATCACGGCCAGCGCGAAGATCTGCCCGTCGCCCTCGCCGTGGTGCCGCGAGAACGAGATCAGGGCGAGGTTCGCCCCGTTGAGCATGATCTCGAGCGACAGGAGCACGATCAGGGGGCTGCGCCGCAGCAGCACGCCGAGCGTGCCGGTCGCGAACAGGAACGCCGACAGGGCCAGGTACCAGGTGAGGTCAGGGCCCTGCATCGGTCCCCGTCGCCGCCTCGCTGCGCGCGTGGCCGCCCAGGATGACGCCGCCCACGGCGGCGACGAGCAGCACGATCGACGTGATCTCGAAGGCGAGCAGGTGGTCGGTCAGGAAGAGCCGCCCGATGTCGGCCGGGCCGCCGAAGGCCTCCCTGATCTCGGCCTCGTCCGAGAGCCGCCCCCCCGCCTTGAGGCCGATCACCACGATCACCTCGACCAGCAGCGCGGCCGCCGCGCCGACGGCTCCGACGGTCTGCCACCTGGGCCCCCCGGCCCACGGCGCGTCGGCCTGGCCGCCCAGGTAGGCGATCACGAACAGGAACATGACCATCACCGCGCCGGCGTAGACGAGCACCTGGGCCGCGGCGACGAACTCGGCCGAGAGCAGGAGATAGAGGACGGCGAGCGAGCCGAGGTTGCCGATCAGCGCCAGCGCCGAGTAGAACGGGTTCGTGAAGCTGACCACCGCGACGCCCGAGGCGAGGCACGCGAAGGCGGCGACGACCCACACGGCCCAGACGACGAGGTTCCCGGCGCTGAAGGCGAGGAGGGTCGGGGTCACGAGTCCGTCTTGTAGTAGGGGATCGGCGTGTCGAAGACGGCTGCGTCGGCGACGGGGATGCGCTTCACGGGCTCGGCCAGCAGCATGTCCTTCGTGTAGATCTGGTCGTCCCGCGAGTACTCCGCCAGCTCGTACTCGTTGCCGAGCGTGATCGCGTCGAACGGGCAGGCGATCTCGCAGTAGCCGCAGAAGATGCAGCGGCTGAGGTTGATCTCGTAGATGCGCGCGTAGCGCTCCCCGGCCGAAACACGGGTGTCCGCCGTGTTCTCGGCCGCGACGACGCGGATGCAGTCGGCCGGGCACGCGGCGGCGCAGAGCGAGCAGCCGACGCACTTCTCGAGACCGTTCTCGTGCCGCCAGAGCCGGTGGCGCCCGCGGAAGCGCGGGTAGACCGGCCGTTTGTACTCGGGGTACTGCTGCGTGATCGGCTTCCTGAAGATCTGCCGGAAGGTGACCGCGAAGCCCTTGACCGAGTCCAGCGGTTGCGGGCTCACGGGCTCACCTCAGTCGATCCAGACGACGAGGAGGGCGGTGACGAGGGCGTTCAGCGTCGCGACGGGCAGCAGCACCTTCCAGCCGAAGCGCATCAGCTGGTCGTAGCGCAGCCGTGGCAGCGTCGTCCGCAGCCAGATGAAGACGAACAGGACGATCGCGACCTTGAGCAGGAACCAGAGCGGCCCGAGCGGCGCCCACGGGCCGTGCCAGCCGGCGAAGAAGAGCGCCACCGCCAGCGCCGAGAGCGTGATCATGTTCACGTACTCGGCCATCTGGAACAGGCCCCAGCGCATGCCGCTGTACTCGGTGTGGTAGCCGGCGACGAGCTCGGACTCGGCCTCGGGCAGGTCGAAGGGCGCGCGGCTCGTCTCGGCGACGCCGGCGACGAAGAAGGTCAGCAGGCCGATCGCCTGCGGAGCCGCGAACCAGATCGTGTCGGCCTGCTTCTCGACGATGTCGACCAGGGAGAGCGACTGGCCCATCAGGACGACGCCGAGCACCGACAGGGCGAGCGAGACCTCGTAGGAGACGAGCTGCGCACAGGTCCGCATCGAGCCGAGCAGCGAGTACTTCGACTCGGAGGCCCAGCCGCCGACGATGAAGCCGTAGATGCCGAGCGATCCGAGCGCGAAGATCAGGATCAGGGAGATCGGTACGTCGACGACCTGGCCGGTCACGTCCCAGCGCCAGACGTGCCAGCCCTCCCCGAACGGGATCACGGCGAAGGCCGCGAGCGCGGTGAAGGCCGAGAGCACCGGCGCGACGATGTACGGCACGTCGAGGGCCTGCGCGGGGGTGAACGCCTCCTTGCGGATCAGCTTGACGAGGTCCGCGATCGGCTGCAGGAGTCCGAACGGGCCGGCGCGGTTCGGGCCGTAGCGGAGCTGCATCCGGCCCATCACCTTCCGCTCGATCAGCGTGGTGTAGGCGAAGACGCCGAGCAGCAGGTTGATGATCACGAACGCCTTGATCAGGCTGATCCACCAGGGCTCGCTCACGACGGCGTCTGCCTGCGCGAGACCTCGACGCCCGAGCCGAGCTCAGCCGCGTGCTCCTCGGCGACGCGGGCCGCTCCGGTGACCAGGGTGCGGTCGATGCGGGCCCTGAGCTCGACGGACGTGCCGTTCGAGCTGACGCGGACCGCGTCGCCGGTCGAGATCCCCCGCATCTGCGCGTCCGCGACGGACAGACCGAGCTCGGCCGGCGGCCGCTGGAACTGGAGCTCCGGCACCCGCTCGACCTCGGGCCCCGAGAAGAGCGGTCGGTAGCGCACCAGCTGGAGCGGGCCGCCGCCGGAGGTGCGCTGCGGCTCGGCGGGAGGCCGTTCGGCCGGCTCCCCCTCGCCCGCCGCGAGTCGCGGCGGCAGCGGCGCCCTCCGGCCCAGGTCGGCGAACGCGAGGTCGCCGAAGACGCGGGGCGAGATCTCGTCGAAGACGACGCGCGGGTGCGGCGAGAGCTCGATGTCGAAGCGCTCGGCGAGCTTCGAGATCCAGGCGAGCTCGTCCGGCGCGGGCGGGATCACGGCACGCCGCAGCCGTTGCGGGCGGCCTTCGAGGTTGATGTAGGTGCCGTCGCGCTCGAGGTAGCTCGTCCCGGGCAGGACGAGGTCGAGCCAGCCCCCGCCGGCGAGGCGGCGGAACATCGTCACCGCGATCACCGCCTCCGCGTGGGCGGCCAGGGCCCGCACGTTCGGGTCGGCGGCGGCCTCGTCGCCGGAGACCAGCAGCAGGCCGATCGAGTCGACCGGCTCGTCCTCCTCGTCGGACGCGCAGGCCCAGGCGTCGGCGACGCCGCGGGCGTTCGGGGTCGAGGGGATGAGGAAGGCGCCGGAGCCGGGCTTGCCGGCCAGGCCGAGCGCGGCGGCCAGCGCGGCCACGTGGGCGCCGCCGTCGCCGCCGGGCCCCGACCAGATCAGCACGGCGCGGTCGGCGCCGCGGAGCCGACCGCCCAGCTCGCTTGCCGGGTCGGTGAGCCGGCGGCAGGTGTCGAGCGCGCGCCCGGGCGGAGCCTGGACGTCGCCCTGCGGGCCGATGCGCACGACCTCGGCTCCGGCGCGCGCGGCCGCCTTGAGCCAGAGCTCGACCACGGGTGCCCGCTCGACGACCGGGTCGTCGCCGACGACGACCACGAGCTGCGCCTCCGCGATCGCCGACAGGGGCAGCCGGAACGAGTCGAGCGCGCCGCTCGTCTGCTCGGGCAGCACTGCCGCGTGGGCGCCGAGGCCGGCGCGCAGGAGCCTGGCGAGCCCGTAGGCCTGCTCCACGGTCTCCGAGCCGGAGAGCGCCGTCACGATCCGGCCCTGTGCTCCGCGCAGCAGCCGCTCGGCCTCGTCGAGCGCGGCCTCCCAGGAGGCGTCCTCGAGCGTCCGCCTGCCGACGCGCACCAGGGGGTCGACGATCCGGTCGTCCGCGTACAGGTGCGGGTAGGCGAAGCGGCCCTTGTCGCAGAGCCAGCCCTGGTCGACCTCGGGGTGGTTGCGGGACTGGATCCGCCTCACCTTCCCCTCGCGCGCCGTCACGTCCACGTTGCAGCCGACCGGGCAGAGCCCGCAGACGCTCGGCGTGCTCTGGATCTCCCAGGGCCGCGCGAGGAAGCGGTACTGCGTCGAGGTGAGGGCGCCGACCGGGCAGAGCTCGGTCACGTTGCCGCTGAAGGGATCGGTGTAGGGCAGGTCGTCGAAGGTCGCGATCATCGTCTGGGCGCCGCGGTTGACGGCGACGAGCTGCGCGTCCTCGGCGACGCCCTCCGAGAAGCGCGTGCAGCGGTAGCAGAGGATGCAGCGCTCCCGGTCCAGGGCGATCGTCGGGCTGATCGGGATTGGCTTCTCGAACGTCCGCTTCTCGAAGGTCATCCGCGTCCGGCCGGGGCCATAGCGGAAGGTGAGGTCCTGGAGTGGGCACTCGCCGCCCTTGTCGCAGACGGGGCAGTCGAGCGGGTGGTTGACGAGCAGGAACTCGAGCGTCGCGTTCTGCGCGTCCGCGGCCTTGGCCGAGGTGAGCGCCGTGCGGACGACCAGGCCCTCCTCCGCGACCATCGTGCAGGCGGCCATCGGCTTGGGCGACGTCCCCACCTCGCAGAGGCACATGCGGCAGGCGCCGACGGGGGGACCGAGCCGCGGCTCGTAGCAGAAGACGGGGATCTCGATCCCGGCCTCGGCCGCCGTCTCGACGAGGCCGGTTCCCTTCGGCACCCGGACGGTCCGCCCGTCGACCGTGACGGTGACGAGTGGCCGATCCACTTGCTCGGGCGCGTTCACGCCGGTACCTCGGCGACGGGATCGTGCGTGTGCTGGTCGACCGGCGCGAGCAGGCCCTCGAGCGTCGACTCGCCGCCGAACGGGCAGGCGCCCTCCTCGACGTGGGCCTCGAACTCGGCGCGGAACTTGCGCAGGTAGCTCGACACCGGGTAGACGGCGAAGTCGCCGAGGGCGCAGAGCGACTTGCCGAGCATCCGGTCGCAGACGTCGTCGAGCAGGCCGAGGTCGCCTGCGTCCGCCCGTCCCGTCTCGATCCTCGTCAGCAGCTGGACGAGCCAGCGCGTGCCCTCCCGGCAGGGCGTGCACTTCCCGCAGGACTCGTGCATGTAGAACTGCGCCGCGCGCAGGGCGAGCTGCACCATGCAGCAGCGATCGTCGACGACGATGATCGCTGCGGAGCCGAAGAACGAGCCCACCGCCTGGATCGAGTCGTAGTCCATCGGCGTGTCGAGCTGGTCGGGCGTCAGCACCGGCACGGACGAGCCGCCGGGGATGACCGCCTTCAGCTCCCGCCCGTCGGCGATCCCGCCGGCGACGCCGTAGACCAGCTCGCGCAGCGTGACGCCGAGCTCGCGCTCGTAGTTGCCCGGACTGGCGACGTTCCCGGAGATCGAGAACACCGCCGTCCCGGGCGCCGACGGGACGCCGATCTTCGCGAACTCCTCCGCCCCGAGCTCCAGGATCTTCGGGACGAGCGCGATCGTGCTGACGTTGTTGATCAGGGTCGGCGCGTCGTAGAGTCCGGTCACGGGCGGAAACGGCGGCCTCGGCCGCGGCTGGCCGCGCCTGCCTTCGAGCGAGTCGAGGAGCGCCGTCTCCTCGCCGCAGATGTAGGCGCCCGCGCCGCGGTGCAGCACGATCGATACGCCCTCGAGCAGGCCGGCCCGGCGGACCTCGGCCAGGGCCTCGCTCATCACTTCGTACTCGCGCAGGTACTCGCCCCGGATGTACACGAACACGCTGGTCGAGCCGATCGCGTGGGCGGTGATGAGGCAGCCCTCGATCAGGCGGTGCGGCGTCAGCCCCATCACCTCGCGGTCCTTGAACGCGCCCGGCTCGGACTCGTCCGCGTTGATCACGAGGTAGACGGGCCGGCCGCTGTCCCTGGCCAGCAGCGACGCCTTCCGGCCCATCGGGAACCCGGCACCGCCGCGGCCGCGGAGCGTCGCCCGGCTGATCTCGTCGATCACGGCCTGCGGGGACATCGCGAGCGCCTTCGCGAGCGCCTTGTAGCCGCCGACGGCGCGGTAGCCCTCGAGCTGCGCGAGGTCGTGCTCCCCGGTGCCGGCCATGAGCAGGCTAGCCCTGTCCACGGAGCTCCTCGACGATGCGCGGCGCGTCGCCGGGCCGCACCGGCTCGTGGTAGCGGTGATCGACCACGACGACCGGCGCGCGGCTGCAGCCGCCGGCGCATTCGATCGCCCGCAGGGTCACCTCGCCGTCCGGCGTCGTCTCGCCCGGCCGCACGCCCAGCTCGGCCGCGAAGGCGTCGAGCACGCCCTGCGCCCCGGCCAGCGCGCACGAGAGGTTCGTGCAGACCTCGACGGTGTGCCGGCCGACCGGGGCCAGGTGGAACATGTCGTAGAACGACGCGACGCCCTGGCAGTAGGCCGGGCTCAGCCGCAGCGCCTCGCCGACCTCGACGAACGCCTCCGGCGGCAGCCAGCCGTGCCGCTCCTGCGCGAGGCGCAGCGCGGGCAGGATCGCCGAGCGGGAATCGGGGTACTCCGACGCGAGCTCGCGCACCTCCTGGGCGAAGGGTCGGGAGGTCAGCGATCCACCTCGCCCATGACCGTGTCGAGCGACCCGACGATCGCGATCAGGTCGGCGATGTAGGCGTCGCGCATGCAGGTGGCCGTCGCCTCGAGCGCGACGAACGAGGGAGCGCGGAACTTGACCCGCCAGGGCCTCGGCCCGCCGTCGGAGACGACGTAGCAGCCGAGCTCGCCGCGCGGCGACTCGACGGCGACGTAGACCTCGCCCTCGGGGACGCGGTAGCCCTCCGTGACGATCTTGAAGTGGTGGATCAGCGACTCCATCGAGGTGTGCAGCTCCTCGCGCGGCGGCAGCACCACCTTGCGGTCGTCGCTGATCCACGGCTCGCCCTCGAGCCGCTCGAGCCGCCGCAGGCACTGCTCCACGATCCGCGTCGACTCGCGCATCTCGTCCATCCGCACGCGGTAGCGGTCGTAGACGTCCCCGTTCTCGTACACCGGCACGTTGAAATCGACCCGGTCGTAGGCGAGGTAGGGCTCGTCGCGGCGCAGGTCCCAGTCGACGCCCGACGCGCGGAGGACGGGACCGGTCTGGCCGAGTGCGATCGCGTCGTCGGCCGACAGGGGCCCGAGCCCCTGCGTACGCTCGAGCCAGATCTGGTTGCGGTCGACGAGGTCCTCGTACTGGTCGACCGCGCCGGGCATCGTCTCGACGAAGCGCCTGCACTCGGGATAGAAGCCGGGCGGGATGTCCTCGGCCAGGCCGCCGACCTGGAAGTAGCGCGTGTGCATCCGGTAGCCCGCCACGAGCTCGGACAGGTCGAGGATCTGATCGCGCTCGCGGAAGCAGTACCAGAACATCGAGATCGCCCCCAGCTCGAGGGCGGCGGTGCCGAGCCAGACGAGGTGCGAGTGGATCCGGTTCAGCTCGCAGAGGAGCATCCGCATCCAGACCGCCTTCGCCGGCACGCCGAGCCCGAGCAGCTTCTCGATCGCGCGCACGAACACGAGCTCGTTGTTCTGGTAGGCGAGGTAGTCGATCCGCGGCGCATACGTGATCGCCTTCCACCACGTCTTCGCCTCCATGTTCTTCTCGAAGCCGGTGTGGACGTAGCCGATCTTCGCGTTGAGGCCGACCACGGTCTCGCCGTGAAGGTCGACGACGAGGCGGAGCACCCCGTGCGTGGAGGGGTGGTTGGGGCCGAAGTTGACCTGGAGGACGTCCTCGGACTCGCGCAGGTCGGGCGGGATCTCGAGCACCGTCACGATGCGCGGGATCCTGCTTCCCTCGTAGATGCCCGGCCGCTCCGGCGCGATCGCCACTACTGCGCGCTCGAGAACCGCACCGGCTCGCCGCCGATCGGGTAGTCCTTGCGGAGAGGGTGACCCTCCCAGTCCTCGTCCATCAGCAGGCGCTGGAGGTTCGGATGGCCCTCGACCGGGATGCCCATCATGTCCCAGGCCTCGCGCTCGTGCCAGTCGGCCGTCGGCCAGACGCCGATCACGGTCGGCACGGCCTCGCCGTCGTCCAGCCACACCTGGAGCCGGATCCGCCGCGCGGCGGGACGCAGCGCGAGCAGGTGGTAGCTGACGGCGAAGCGCTTCGGCTTCGACGCCGGCACGACCTGGTGACCCTCGGAGCCGGGGTGGTTGATGCTCCGGCCCGCGGCGGTGCCGATGTAGCCCGCCACGCCCGTCTCGCCCCAGCCCAGGTAGTCGGCTGCTGCGACGTCGGCGAGCATCGCGAACCCGTGGTCGTCGCGCAGGTGCAGGGAGGCGTCGACCAGCCTCGCCGGGTCGACGACGAGGGTCGTCTCCCCCTGCGCCTCCTTCGCCTCGATCAGCCCGGGCACGCCCCCCCAGCTCACGACGCCACCGCCCGCAGCTCGTACGCCGCCGGGACGCCGGCCAGGACGCGCTCGTGCAGGCGGACGATGCCCTCCATCAGCGCCTCGGGGCGGGGCGGGCAGCCGGGGACGTAGATGTCGACGGCGACGATCTTGTCGACGCCCTGCAGGACGCCGTAGTTGTTGAACATGCCGCCGGAGCTCGCGCAGGCGCCCATCGCGATCACCCACTTCGGCTCGAGCATCTGGTCGTAGATCTGCCGCAGCGGCGCGGCCATCTTCTGGGCGACGCGGCCCGAGACGATCAGCAGGTCGGCCTGCCGGGGCGAGGAGCGGAACGCCTCCATCCCGAAGCGCGCGATGTCGTAGCGCGCGGAGACGATCGCCATCATCTCGATCGCGCAGCAGGCGAGGCCAAACGTGTCCGGCCACATCGACTTGGTCTGCGACCAGGCGATCGCCTTCTCGAGCGTGGTCAGGCCGAGGCTTCCCTCGAGCGCCTCGACCTCCGTCTCGAAGGCGCCCGGCCCCTTGGTCGGCCAGAGCAGGCGCTCCGACTGGAGGCCGTGCTCGGCGAGCCGCTTCGTCAGCGCCACTCGAGCGCCCCCTTGCGCCAGATGTAGACGTAGGCGAGCAGCAGGATCAGGATGAAGAAGGCGAACTCGAAGAACCCGAACCAGCCGAGGGCATGCAGGATCACGCCCAGCGGGTAGAGGAAGACGATCTCGATGTCGAAGACGATGAAGAGCATCGCCGTCAGGTAGAAGCTGACCGTGAAGCGCTGGAGCCTCGGAACGCCGGCCGAGACGCCGGACTCGAAGGGGATGCCGCGGGCGCGCGTCCGCCGCGACGGCCGGGTCGCGAACGCGAAGGACATCGCCATCATCGACGCGGGGATCGCGAGCGCGAACACGCCGTAGATCAGAAAGGGCAGCCAGCTGCCGAGCACCCATCTCCTCCCCGTCGGGAACGTCGGAAGTTAGCAGGTCCCGGACTGCGCACGAGGTCGACGCGAATTGGCTCAGCAAGACAGCGCCAGCTGTTACAAGCTCCGCTCCGGAATCCCCCCGGCGGGGGTCGCGACGGGGGTGGCCGCTGCTACGATGGACGCGTGACCGAGATCGTCGAGCAGCCGCTGCACACGACCCCTCTCCTCTCGCTGACCGAGACGGCGGCGACCAAGATCCGGGAGCTGATGGCCGAGGAGGCGGGCGACGATGTCGCCGTTCTGCGCGTCGCCGTCCAGGGCGGCGGGTGCTCCGGCTTCCAGTATGCGCTCGGCTTCGATCGTGGGCCCGAGGAGGGCGACCACGAGCTCGACCTGCACGGCGTCGCCGTCGTCGTCGACCCGTTCAGCGCGCCCTACCTGCGCGGGGCCTCGATCGACTTCCTCAACGGCCTCCAGGAGTCGGGGTTCAAGATCGAGAACCCGAACGTCGCCGCCGCGTGCGGCTGCGGACACTCCTTCCAGGTCGAGGAGGGTGAGGAGTTGCCCGAGGGCACGGCCGTCGGCGGGTGCGGCTCGGGCTGCAGCCACTGACGCGTCCGGCCCGAAGACGGCGCAGGGGCCGCGGTTAGCATCCGTTCCGTGGCGGAGAACAGCGTCGTCGACATCACCATCCTCGGCGCAGGCCCCACCGGCCTGGCCGCCGCGTACTACGCAGGTCACCGGGACGCGACCGTCCGGATCGTCGAGAGCCTGGAGCAGCTCGGCGGCCAGGTGGCCGCGACCTACCCCGAGAAGCACGTCTACGACGTCGCCGGGCACCCGAAGATCCAGGGCCAGAAGCTGGTCGACCTCTGCGCGGAGCAGGGGCTCCAGTACGGCGCCGAGGTGGTCCTCGGCGAGGAGGCGATGACCCTCGAGCGCGTCGAGCACGAGGGTGAGGAGCTGCTCGAGCTGACGACCGCGAAGGGAGGCCCCTACCGCTCGCGCGCTCTCATCGTCACGGCCGGTCACGGCGCCTTCGAGCCCCGCAGGCTCGGGGTCGAGGGGATCGAGGACTGGGAGGGCAGGGGCGTGCACTACGTCGTTCGCGAGAAGGCGCTCTTCAAGGATCGCACGTGCGTGATCGTCGGCGGCGGCGACTCGGCGCTCGACTGGACGCTCGGGCTGCAGGACACGGCCAGGCTGCCGATCGCGCTCGTGCACCGGCGCGATCGCTTCCGCGCGCTCGAGTCCTCCGTCAACGAGGCCCGCTCGCTCGCCGACGAGGGGCGGGTCCGCATCATGACCCCCTGCGAGGTCCGCGGCGTTCGCGGCGACGGCCGGATCGAGGCGGTGACGGTCGAGAACACCGCCACCGGCGCGCTGGAGGAGGTGCCCTGCGAGGCCCTGATCACGCTGCTCGGCTTCCACTCGCACCTCGGCGCGATCGCCGACTGGGGGCTCGAGCTCGAGGGCAAGCGCCAGATCCGCGTCAACCCGATGACGATGGAGACGAACCTGTCGCGCGTCTTCGCGGCGGGGGACGTCGCGGGCTACGAGGGCAAGATCACGCTGATCACGATCGGCATGGGCGAGGCCGCGATCGCGGCCAACAACGCGATCGCCCAGATCCGCGGCGAGAAGGTCCAGCCCAAGTACTCGACCGACTGAGCGCCGCCCCCCGACCCGTAGGGTCTCGCCCGTGAGCCTCGCCTTCCAGGTGCTCGTCACCGGCGCGGCGGCGGGGGCGATCTACGGCCTGGTCGCGATCGGGCACTCGCTCATCTACCGCCTCACCGGCATCGTCCACTTCGCCTTCGGCGACCTCGTCGGACTGGGGGTCTTCGCGACCCTCCTGGTCGCCGCCGGCACCGGCCCGGTCAGCCAGACGAGTCTCGCGGGCGGCCGCTTCACGCTCGCGCTGGCCGTCGGGCTGCTCGTCTGCATCGCCGCCGGCGCCGGCAGCTACCTGTACGCGGTCGAGCCCTACGTCGCGCGCCGGTCGACGATCGGCTGGGTGGCGGCGACGCTCGCCGTCGCCTTCGCGATCAAGGCCGCGATCGCGCTCGTCTTCGTCCGCCAGAGCTACGTGTTCCCGGATCCGCTGCCGTTCCGGCGCGTCGGCGAAAGCGGCTTCGTCTCGGTCGGAGAGGCGCAGATCCAGGTGCGCGCCTTCTTCGTGATCGGTCTCGCGCTGGCGCTCGCGGCCGCCGCGACACTGACGCTGGAGCGGACCCGGTTCGGGCGCGGGCTGCAGGCGATCGCGGCCGACCCCGAGGGAGCCCGGGTGGTCGGCGTGCCCGTGACGGCGCTCGTCGCGGCCGCCTTCGGGCTCGCGGGCGGGCTGGCGGCCCTCGCCGCCGTCGCCGCCGCGCCGAGCGGTCCGTTCGACGCGGAGACGGGCGTCCTGCTCGGGCTGAAGGGGCTCGTCGCAGCGCTGCTCGTGCGGTTCGGGTCGCCGTGGCAGGCGTTCGCCGCCGGGATCGCGCTCGGCGTCGCGGAGGCCGCGATCGCGGGGCTGCCCGTCTTCGGCTTCGAGCTCGGGCCGGAGTACCGCGAGGTCCTGCCGCTCGCGCTGGTCCTGCTCGTTGTCGCTCTGCGCCCGCCGCGAGGGGCTCTCGAGGAGCAGGAGTGAGCCTGCGCTTCCTGACGCGGACCGCCGCCGCGCTCCGGGACGCCGGGCGTGACGCCCGCCGCGCCTGGGGGCTGCAGGCGAGCCTCGTGACGGCGGCACTCGCCCTGGGCGCCCTCGTGCCGCTCTTCGCGAGCCCGCTGACGCTCGACGGGCTCGCTGGCACGCTCTACCTCGCGCTCGCCGCCGCGGGGCTCGCGTTCGCAGTCGGGCTCGCCGGGATGCCGTCGCTCGCCCAGGGGGCCTTCGTCGGGATCGGCGCGATCACGGCGGCGCAGCTGCGGGTTCACGGCGACCTCGACCCGCTCCTCGCGGGTCTGGCCGGAGCGGCGGCAGCGCTGGCCGCGGGCGCGGTCGCCGGCGCCGGGGTCTGCCGGCTGCGGCCCGCCTTCGTCGCCGTCAGCACGTGGATCGCGAGCTGGGTCCTCTTCCTCGCGCTCGTCGAGTTCCCCGGTCTCTCGGGCGGCGTGCGGGGGCTCGTGGTGCCGGAGGGAACGGCGCTGGGCTTCGAGCTGACCCCGGCCCTGCACTTCGAGCTGGCGCTGGTGCTGATCGCGATCGTCCTGCTGGCGTTCGCCGCGCTCGCCCGGGGCACCGCCGGCGCCGGCTTCTCGGCGCTGCGCCAGCAGCCCGCGGCGGCGGGCGCGCTCGGCGTGCCCGGGGGGCGCCTGCGCGTGGCCGCGTTCTCGCTCTCCGCGGCGATCGGGGGCCTCGCGGGCGGCCTCGACGTCCAGCTGGCCGGGATCGCCGACCCGGGCGACTACGACCCCTTCCTCTCGTTCGCCCTGCTCGTGGCGGTCCTGCTCGGCGGGGCGAGGACGGCGCTCGGTGCGGTGCTCGGCACCTTCGTCTTCGCGGCGATCCTGCTCGCGGCCGATCGTCTCGGCTCACTCGGCGGCCTTGCGTCCGGCCGGCTGGACACGCTCGTCGCCGCCGTTTTGCTCCTCTACGTCGTGGCGATCGGGGGAGAGGACGTGCTCCCGGCCGCGAGGCGCTGGGTGCGCGAGCGGCGCGGCTCGGAAGCCGAGCGCGTCCAGCGTCCGGCTGGGGGGCCGAAGCTCTCCGCCGCTCCGCCGCGCCCCCCGGGTCCGGCGCTGCTCAGCGCCCGCGGGCTGCGCAAGTCCTTCGGCGACGTCGTCGGGCTCGACGGCCTGAGCCTCGACCTCCCGGCCGGGACCGTGACCGCTCTGATCGGGCCGAACGGCTCCGGGAAGACGACCGCGCTCCGACTCCTCTCGGGCACGCTGGCGCCGGATGACGGCATCCTGCTCCTGCACGGCAAGCCGATGCCGCCCGCGGGCACCCGCGCCCACGCGCTCGCGGGAATCGTCCGCACGCTGCAGCCGACGGCCGTGCTGGGCGAGTCCACGGCGCTCGAGAACGTGCTGGTCGGCGCGGGGCTTCGCCGCCGCTACGGCGGCCTGATCCGGGCGCTCGTCTCGACGCCCCGCGCCCGGCGCGAGGCGGCGGCGGCGAGGGCCGCCGCGCGCGACGTGCTCGAGCGGTTCGGCCTCGGTTGGGCCGCCGGGCACCCCGCGTCGGAGCTCCCGGCGTCCGACCAGCGGCTGCTGATGATCGCCGCGGCTGCGGCCGCCTCACCGCGGATCCTGCTCGTGGACGAGCCCTCGGCCGGAGCCGCGCACGAGGACGTGAAGCGTCTCGTCGGCCTGCTCGGCAAGCTTCGCGACGAGGGCCTCGCCCTGCTCGTCGTCGAGCACAACCTGAGGCTCGTCCGCGACGTGGCCGACCGGGTGATCGTGCTCGAGGGCGGGCGCGTGATCGCCGAGGGAAAGCCGAACGAGATCGCGCGGAACCCTGTCGTGCGCGAGGCCTACCTCGGGCGGCGGGCCGCGGACTGGAACAATTGAGCTAGTGGATCGACCGGCAACGTTCACCGGCTTCTGGCCCGCGATCACGCGGCGCCATGCGTCGTCCTCGGTCGCCCCCGTATCCGGCGTCCGCCCTGTGCACGCTCCCTGCGTCCTAGCCTGGCTTGGTGATCGCGACCCAGAAGGGCGGCAACGCTGCCGGCCGACCCACTAGTGCGGCGAGCCCTCGCTCTCAGTGCCCTGGCGCCCGTGCTCGTCCTCGCCGCGGCCTGCGGCGGGGGCGGCGGCGGGGGCACGAGGCTGGCGATCATCGGCTGCGACGGAACGCCCCTGACCTCCGCTCCCAGCCTGCCGGCGGGGTTCCCGAAGCCTGACGGGGTCACCTACGTCGAGACTGAGCTGCGAGGCCCGACGACCGTCGTCAAGGGATACGTCGAGGCCGGGCTCGAGGACGCCTTCGACGCCTACCGCGAGGCGTTCGACGCGGCCGGCTACGCGATCCTCGCGGACGAGCGAGAGACGTTCGACGCCGAGGTGGCATACGAGGACCCGCGCGGCGAGGTGAGCGGGCAGGTCGCTCTGCGTGACCGCTGCCGTGAGAGCGGCCGCATCGCGCTCACGATCACGGCGCGGCCCGCGTAGATGCCGTCACGCCGCCCTCTCCTCGGCCTCCTGGCGCTCACGGTCCTGCTCGCCGCCTGCGGCGGCGGGGGCGGCCCCGGGCAGGTCCGGCGGCTCACGATCGTGATCAATGCTCCGTTCTCGCGGAGCCCGTACGTGGCCGAGACGATCGCCCGCGGGGTCGAGCTCGGCGCCCGCGACAGCGGCCCCGCGGCGGCCGGCGGCGCGGGGGGCTTCGACGTGGGCGGGACGAGCTACGAGCTTCGCCTGCTCGAGCTCGACAACCGGCTCTCCCCCCGTCAGGCGCTGCGCAACGTACGCAGGGCCGCCGCAGAGGGCGCGATCGCGATCGTGGACGAGGGCACGGGCGTCGACGGCACCTGGCCGGTCGCGCGGGAGGCCGGGATCCCGATCGGCATCGTCTACCAGGGCGGGATCGGGCTCGTCGACCCGGTCGAGCGGCCGAATGTGTTCCGGATCGCGCCCACCGATCACGGGATCGCCTTCAGGCTCGCCGAGTACCTGATCCCGAAGGGGCTGAAGATCGCGCTCCTCCACGACGACACCGACTACGGCCAGCAGGGCCGGCAGGCGCTCGACGCGGCGTTCGCGACGAACGCGGAGTCGGTCGCCACGAGGCTCGTGCTCCCGTCCGGGCAGACCGACCTCGCGCCGCAGATCCTGCGCGCGCGCCGCGCCGGCGCGACGGCCCTGATCGTCTGGGCACGAGGTCCGACGATCGCGAACGCGCTGGTGGCCGCGCGCAGCCGCGGCTGGGACGTGCCCTTC
>JBHEMU010000007.1:0-3139 GCA_046262415.1 Gaiellaceae bacterium
CCGAGGATGACGATCGACACGACGTAGAACCACAACAGGACGATGATGATGAACACGAACGTCGAGCCGAAGCTCGCGAGCGTGTTGACGTTCGACAGGTAGAAGGGGAACGCGTAGTCGACGATCCCGATGGCCAGCGTCGCGCCGAGGGCTCCCGGCCAGATGGCGCGCCACGGGACGAGGCGGTTGGGAACCGCCCAGTAGACGATCGACAGGAGGGAGAAGAGGAGCACGAGGCCGGCCACGACGGTCACTCCGTAGACGAGCCCGCGAACGCCCGAGAGGCCGAAGGGGAGGTCTTGGGCGCCCGAGGCGAGCAGGCTCTGGGTCGCCGGGAGCGCGAGGGTCGCCAGCGTGAGGAGGATCGCGACGACCAGCATCAGCAGCGAGAAGCGCTTCTGCTCGAGCCAGCTGCGGCAGCGGACGTGGTAGATCCGGCAGAAGGCAGTGTCCAGCGAGCCCCAGAACGAGGACCCGACCCAGACGGCGGCCACGAACGCCGCGACGCCGATCTCGGTCCCCGAGGTCTGCAGCCGCCGCGTGAGGGCCTTGAGGGTCGACTCGGCCGAGGTCGGAAACAGCTGCTGGAGGTCCTCGATGACCTGCTGCTCGGCCTGCCCGCTCTGGAGCACGCGCCCGGTGACCCACAGGGCCAGCAGCGTGGCCGGCAGCAGCGAGAGGAGCAGGTTGTAGGCCACCATGCCCGACAGGCCGGTGAGGTTCTCCTCGTAGGCCTTGCGCCAGAAGAGGGTGACCAGGCGCCACAGCCGGCCGCTCATTCGAGCCGGGCTACCCGCGAAGTGGCTCGTTCACGCCCGGGTGGCCGCCCGGGTCGTACGGCGGCGTAATTACACTCCTCGCCCGCCGTGCGCTCCCTCGCCGCATCCCTCTTCCTCGCAGCACTGCTGCTCTCCGCCTGCGGCGCAGAGGTCGCGATCCAGGGAGCGCCGCGCTCGTTTCCGGGTCCTCCGGTCAAGGAGGGCCAGACCGACTGCGGTCCGACGATCAAGCCCAAGGGCGAGAACGCCTACTGGGTCGTCGTCCAGCGCGGGGATGTGAGCTGCGGCCAGGCGCGCAGGGTGCTCACCGCGTTCCTGCGCAGCGGCAAGAAGTCCGGCGACGTGCGCGGGTGGCGGTGCCGCACCTTCAAGCGAGGCAAGCTGCGCGACGGCCAGTGCGGACGTCCCGACCCACGTGAGTCGCCGCGCCTGCTCGTGCGCGCCTACGCCTGATCGGGGCCGTCGAGCTCGCGCGAGGCGATCTCGCGGAAGCGCCGGGCGTCGCGGCTCCAGCGCAGCGTGCGCTCGGTGATCGCCTCCGGGCAGCACAGCGGGTCGGTCGGCCCGTAGCGGGGCACGCGGGAGATCAGCCGCCCCTTGCGCACGCGGACGGCGGAGCGGTAAAGGCCCTGTTGGCGGTAGACGGCGCGGAGCTCGTCGCCCGTCTCCCTACCGTGCGTGCTGAAGACGTAGAAGGCGACGTTGCCGGCGGCGCCTCCGCTCGAGACGCTGACGACGGCGTCCTGGCGCCGGTCCCCCGTGAGGTCGGCGAAGAGGACCTCGTCGTCCACGAAGCCCTCGCCCGAGCGCAACAGTTTGCGGACCTCGGAGGCGGTCCGCCGGTCCTTGACGATCAGCTTGGCGAAGAGCTCCTGCTGGCGGCTGGTGGCCGCTCCGGCGGCGGGTGCGAGCGCCAGCGAGGCGACGATGGCGAGCAGCGGCGGCGCGGTGGCCACCCACCGGTATCGAGCGCTCACTTGGGATCACTCCTCGCCGGGGAAGCCACTAAGGCTGTAGCACCTTGTTCTGCGCGCTCTCGCGGTCCTTGGTGACCTCGAGGCGGGCCGGCGAGATGGCGTCGTCGTCGGTCTTGAGGGTGTAGGTCGTGTCCCGCTGGACGATGACCTTGAGCTGCGCGGTGTCCTTCGGGTTGATCGGTCCGGTGGACTGGCGCAGGCCGGCCCGCGGCTCCTTGGCCGGTGGACAGCCCTCCGCCGAGCTCGTCGACGTCTGCCCGCGACCCGGCGTGGAGGCCAGCTCGTCGGCTTCCAGCGTCGCGACCTGCGAGGCGGCGCTCTGGTTGACCACGATCAGCAGTATCGGGCCGGCTCCCAGCTCCGTGGGGGAAAGGGAGACCGATCTCTCGGTGATCGTCGCGTCGACGTTGACCGGTGACGGCGGCCGAAGGCAGTTCCTGTAGTCCTCGTCCTCGCCGCAGGCCGTGAGCGCGACGACGCTCGCCGCCGAGACGGCAAGAGCAGCCACCGTGTTCGTCGTCCGGACTCTCCTCAGCATTCTCTCCATTGAATGCTCGCGATGCACGGAGCGGACCGGAGCTCAGGCGCCGCCCTCCTTATGCGAGCGCGAGCGTGCCACCTCCATCGGCTGGCGCTCGAGGCGCTCGAGCGTGCGCTGGAGCTGATCCCAGGAGCGCCGCTCGGCGTCCTCGTATTCCGCGGGGTCGACGTCGCGGAGGCTGTCCCGGTAGGTGACCCACGCGAGGCGGGTGCCCTCGTCAGTCTTGGTCAAGGCAGACTCCTTCCCTCTACCGGCCGATTCTGATCAGCCGACGCCGGGTGCGTTGGCCGACATCGTAGCCGGACCCACGGAGGTGTCACGTAGGTCCGGCGCTGCACGGGCCCGTGCACTCCGTCCGCCTCAGCGCGTAGGTGTAGCGCGTCATGGACATCCTGGAGCTAGCCCTGCGCGGCGCGGAGTTCCTCGTCGCCGACGTCGAGACCAACGGCAGGCCCGGCGAGGACTGCGAGCTGACCGAGGTCGGCGCGGTGCTCGTCGGGGGTGGCGAGCTCCACGACCGGTTCTCCTCGCTCGTCCGCGTGCGACGCCCGCTCTCGCGGGGGATCCAGCGCTTCACCGGCATCTCGCAGTCGATGCTCGACGAGGCGCCCGATCCCGAGCCGGTCCTGCGCGAGGTCTGCGAGCGCCTTGAAGGCAGGGTTCTGGTGGCCCACAGCGCGAGCTTCGACCGCCGTGTGCTGCGCGACGCCTGCGCGGCGAACGGGGTCCCCTGGCCCGAGCCGCCGACGCTGTGCACCGTGGCCCTGGCGCGGCGCTTTGCGCCGCTCGCCGCACAGCGCAAGCTCGCGCCCCTCGCGGCCTCGCTCGGGATCGACGTCGAC
>JBHEMU010000008.1:0-4114 GCA_046262415.1 Gaiellaceae bacterium
GCCTGGGCGGCCTCGACGCGGGGGACGGGCGAGCTGGTCGCTGCGGCCGTCGGCGCGGGAGCCGATGAGGTGATCCTCGGGGTGGGCGGAAGCGCCACCACCGACGGCGGGCAGGGCGCCGTCGAGGCCCTGAATGAGGCCGAAGTGAGTCCTGAGCTCGTCGTGCTGTGCGACTCCGACGTCGCCTGGGAGGACTGCGCGCGGGTGTTCGGGCCGCAGAAGGGCGCCGACGAGGAGATGGTCGGGCGGCTCGAGGAGCGCCTCGACGAGCTCGCCCGCGCCGCGCCACGGGACCCCCGCGGCCTACCGCTGACCGGCGGCGCCGGCGGTATCGCCGGAGGTCTGTGGGCCCACCATGGGGCGCGTCTCGCGCTCGGCTCCGCCTACATCCTCGTGCCATCGGCTTCGATGCGCTCATGCGCTCGTCGTGGTTCGTGGTCGCCGGCGAGGGCACCCTCGACGAGCAGACGCCGACCGGCAAGGCGGTCTGCGAGGTCGCGCGCCGCGGCCGTGAGGCCGGCGTCGAGTGCCATGCGGTGGTGGGCCACAACGAGCTCGAGGCCGCCGAGGCACGGAACCTCGGACTGGCGAGCGTCCGGGAGGCCGGCTCGCTCGAAGAGTTCGAGGCCGCAGCGCGGGCGATCGGCGAGGGGGCGCTGGCCGTCGCCTGAGGGGTTCACACCCGCTCCGCGGCGTAGAAGCCGGCCCGAGAGACACCGAGGACCTTGCAGAGCGTCGAGACCGAGTGGTTTGCCCTCTCCGCGGCGATGAAAGTCTCGCTGCTCCTCCACGTTTCCGTAACGCTACCGCCCGGTCGGTCTCCTTGCTCTCGCTCCGAGCACGATGAGGAAGAGGGTGAGCCCTGTTGCGAGAGAGCGTTGGGCAACATGCTCGGCGGGTCTCCCCAAGGCACCGCGGGGGACGGGGCGAGGATGGTCCCAGGGCGCCAGGGACGGCGTCACGGGCCCTGCTGCCGCCTTCGCGAAAGCAGCAGCGAGGGCTGGCGCTCGGGTGCTGCTCCTGTCACGCGAAAGCGATAGCGACGGCGGTCAGTCAGCCGGCGGAGACGGTGAGCTCGTCAAGCCAGCGGTGCCGGCGGACGGCGTCTTCGCGCGCTACATGTAGAAGGCGTAGCGCGGCTCGACCGGCGCGCCCTCGGGCAGACGCCGCACGACGTCGCTGACGTCGCGAGCGGTGCGGATGCTGACCGGCAGCTGGCCGTCGAACTGGGTCGAGTTCCAGTTCATCTTCGAGAGCGCGAGCGCCTCCGCTGCCAGCTCCGCTATCGGGCGCTCGGCGATGGCGGGACGGAGCGCGATGGGGCGCGGCACATACATCCCGGGGTAGGTGCCGTAGTACTCGACGGCGCCACGCGTATAGAGCAGTCCGTACTGCGGCTCCAGCTCAACGAACGTCCCGCGCAGCGGCGGCTGCGCACCTATGCGAAACAGCCGGACGCCGGTGCCCTGCGAGACCCAGATGAGCTCGCCGGACTCGACGTCCTGGTCGTCGACCGCGCGCATCATCCCGGCGGTCTCGTTCTGGTCGAACGGCGAGGTCTTGTGGACGACGATGCGAGCCGGTAGGTGCTTGTGCTCGGCCCGGAACGCTTTCAGCGCGTCGCGGAGCAGATCGGAGGCGTCGGCCTCGCGGAGGTGAAGCTGGCGGTCTTCGGTCGACCGGGTGGCGGGGCCGCCTCGAACGACGACGCCGTCGCCGCGTTCGTTGAAGACCTGCGCGACGCTGGTCGCGGCTGAGCCGTCACCGCGCCAGTAGAAGCTGATGCCGACGAAGCAGCTCTCTAGCGCAGTCTCGTCGCGGAGCATGCGCCACGGGGTTCCGCCGGCCTTGTAGTACAGGGCGGTGAAGAAGTTCCAGGCGCGTGTCGCCTCGTCCTGCAGCTGGGCTCGCTTCACGGTGCCGCGGCCGAGCTTCGGATCGTAGGTCGAGGGCCGCATCAGCTGTAGCGGGATCCGGTAGCGCATCGCCTCCGCTTTGAGGAGATCGTGGAAGCGGCCGGCAAGCGACTGGGACCGTGGCCCGCCGGGCTCGACGTCTTCGTTCTCCCCGGGGTCGGCGGCTCCCGCCTGGAGCAGCGCGAGTGGCATCACACACACGATGACGCGCGGCTGCGCCGACTGGGCGAGCGCCTCGATTTCCGATAGGTACAGGTCGACGGCCTCACGCACGGCAGCATCGCCCTGGTGCGGCTTCAGCTTCATCAGGTCGCGCGCCCGGATGGCCCGTTGCAGGCGGTCGGTGAAGACCAGGCTCGCGCCGAAGCCGGTGTCGTGGTCGAAGCCGGGGAACGGCTGCCACAGGTTCGGGTAGGCGTTGTTCTCCTTCGCGGGCGCGCCGTCGGCGCACTGCTCAAGCCACTGCTGTGCGCTGGCCAGCGCTGCTGTGTCGCCGACGAGTCCGACGTTGATGTCGCGGGGCGCGTCGTCGCTGCTCCGGTCAGCGGGACCGTAGGAGGCGATGCCGAAGCGCGGGTCGATGTGGCGCTGGCGACCCGCGAACTCCAGGAACGGCTCCCCGAGAACGGCCGAGCTCACTTCTTCTTCCTCTTCGGCTTCGTCGTGGTCCGCCTCGGCTTGCTGCCCTGCCAGGCGCGGTCGTCGATGCCGACGGCGACCCGTTCGATGCGCAGCGGTCCGAAGCGGAGCCGGACCTCGCGGTCGCCGAACGTGCTCACCTGGCCGCTCAAGACGTGTTCCCAGAAGCGCAGATGTCCGGTGACCGCGGCGTTGCGCTCCTTGCTCTTGAGCCAGCGGCGGCGCTCATCCGCCTTGCGGTCCTCGCGCTCGCCATCCCAGGTGAAGTACCAGTCGGGGGTGACCTCCAAGTACCACCTGCCGACAAAGCGAACGAACCGCGGTGAGAAGGCGAGATGGCGGATATGACCGATGCGCTCCTCGCCGTCGTTGCCGGTGAACGTCTTCACCGAGACGACCTCGCGGCTGTGACCACTCGGGCCGGTCATGCTCACCGACTCGCCGTCCAGCGTCGCGAAGTAGAAGAGCTTCTTCTGCGGCTGCCACTGGATGCGCGGCTTGAACTGCTGCAGCAGCGTCCGGCGAAGCAGGTCGGAGAACCGGCGCTGGAGGTCAGCGTCGTCGGAGGCGGCCCAGTCGCTCACATCAAGCAGCTCCAGCGAGGAAACGTCACAGATGTGCCCCAGCGGACAGGTCCTCGGGTCACGCAGCGAGTAGAGCCTGCCGTGACGGATGAGGTAGTCACTCGCGCGCGGGCCACCGAACTCCTCGTAGCGCGCGTGGACCTCCTCGCGCGTCGTGTAAGGGCTTGCAGCCGCGAACAGGTCGCCGCCGTGCTGGACCGGCAGCAGGTTCGTCAGCAGCGTCTCTGGTCCGGTCAGGCCCTGGCGCGGTACCCCGGCGTCGACGGGAAGCGCAAGGTCACGGAGCTTCTCGGCCGCGCCGACGTCGAAGCGGTCGGCGGTCTTGTCGAAGACGACCCGGCGTTCGACACGGCGGTCGGGGTCCTGGAAGTAGTCGGTGACGCAGACGAACCATGCGCCATCGGCGTCGGAGCGCACGCAGATGAGCACGACCGGCACGTTGCTGCGCATCCAGTAATCGATGTCCTCCTGATCGCAGAGGAACTCGAAGCTCGTGTCGGTGTCGCGCGTGAAGCGCTTGCGGGTCTTGACCTGCGCGCCGAGGTGCGCGCCGAGCATCTCTTTCGTTTGGGTGTCGTGCAGTTCAATGTAGCCGTCGATGCCGGCGTCGAAGCGGCCCGTTGGCTGCCAGGCGTAGCGCATCTGCATCAGCACGCGCTGGACGACGGCGATGCCGCCCTCGCCGATGAATGTCGTCTCTCGGATTCGCTTCGCCACCACGGCCATGGTCGGCCATCAGGCGGACGGCGCGAGACGATTTCGTCAGCGGCGAACTCAGGTAGTCGAACGGAGACCGGGATGACGAGCGGCCTGCGGTGGCCGCTCGCCGAGTGGCCTCTGAAGGGGTGCGCCCGAGAGTTAGGCTCGCCTCACTGTGGCAGGCTCGAACTCGACTGAACGGTTGCGCCGCCGCTATAAGCCGGACGACGTCCGCGTGCTCTTCGTCGGCGAGTCGCCGCCGGCGGGCGGCACGTT
>JBHEMU010000009.1:0-12418 GCA_046262415.1 Gaiellaceae bacterium
GGGCAAGCCCGCGCTCCTGAGGTCGGCGTCGCAAGCGACGCCTGGGAGCGTGGTCTCTACCCGGATGCGCTCGTGCGGTCGGCTCAGACGGAGCACGGGCAAGCCCGCGCTCCTGAGGTCGGCGTCGCAAGCGACGCCTACGGCGCGGCTGAGGGCAGCGGCTCGACGTCGCGGCCGCGATACGTCTTGCAGGTCGGGCACACGTGGTGGGGCCGCGTGGGCTGGCCGCAGTTCGGGCAGACGTTCACCCGCGGAGCTTCGAGCCGGTGCTGCGCACGCCGCTTGTCGCGGCGCGCCTTCGACGTCTTCTTCTTGGGGACGGCCACGGCGGGCGCGAATGATAGCGGTCGGGTCCTACCGGAGCTGCTCGCGCAACTCCGCGAGCGCGGCCCAGCGAGAGTCGACCTCGGCCTCCTCGTGCACGTGCGGCTCCCGGTTCAAGTCGCGCCCGCAGACCGGGCAGAGCCCGGCGCAGTCGGGGCGGCAGAGGATCTTCTCCGGGAGGGCGAGCACCAGCGCGTCGCGTGCCCACGAGCCGAGGTCGATCCGGCCGTCCACCAGGTAGGGCGTGCGCAGCTCGTCCGAGTCGCCGGGATTCGTCGCCTGGTACTCGCGGGCCCGGATCGGCAGGTCGACGACGGCGTCGGCCAGGCACCGGTAGCAGGGGCCGTGGAGCCGCCCGGCGAACGCGAGGGCGAACACCTGCCCCGTGGCCGCCTGCGTCACGGTCAGCCCCGCCTCGACGCGCTCCGGCACCGGCAGGTAGCGCTGGCCGCCGATCGTCAGCGGCTCCAACGCGACCTCGACCGCCTCCCGGTGCTCCTCTCCCGACCGCAGCCGCGCCGAGCGCAGGTCGAACCACGAGCGCACACGGCCAGCGTACCAACGGGTAGGAGGCGTCTACCGCGCCCTGGCCGGGGCAGCCGCACTCGCCTGCGGCCGCCGCGCCGAGTCGACCGGCCGCGCGCTGACGATCAGCACCACAGCCGTCAGGATCATCGCGCCGGCCACGATCGTCCGCGGGCCGATCGGCTCGTTCTCGATCGCCCAGCCGAGGCAGACCGCGACGACGGGGTTGACGTAGGCGTAGGTCGAGACCAGCGCGGTCGAGGTCGACCGCAGCAGCCAGATGTAGGCGCTGAAGGCGACCAGGGAGCCGAAGACGATCAGGTAGGCGAGGGCCAGGATCGACTGCGTCGAGACGTGGTCGATCCGCCCGGGCTCGCCGAGGACGAGCGCGATCACGGCGAACATGGCGCCGCCAGCGAGCATCTGCATCGAGGCCCCCACGAGCGGCTGCTTCGGCAGCGGCGCGGTGCGCGAGTAGAGCGACCCGGCCGACCAGGCGATCGCGGAGAGCAGGAGTGCCCCAGCCCCCGCGACATCGAGGCGGTCGGGCCCGGTCGGACCCGCGAGCAGGCCCGCGCCCGCGAGCCCGACCAGCAGCCCGGCGACCGACGTCCCGTTCAGGCGCTGCCCGTACGCGGCGCGGTCGAACAGCGCCATCCAGAGCGGCACCGTCGCGATGATCAGCGAGCTGACGCCCGTGTCGACGCGAGTCTCGGCCCACGCGACGCCGCCGTTTCCGACCAGGAGCAGGAGTCCGCCGACCACGGCCGCGGCGCGCCACTGCCGCCAGCCCGGGCGCCCGCCCGGCTGGCCGCGCCGGGTCGTCCAGAGGTACAGCAGCGCGCCCGCGATCAGGAAGCGGAGCGCACCCATCGTGAAGACCGGGATCGTCCGGATCGCGAGCAGGATGCCGAGGTACGTCGACCCCCAGACGACGTACACGATCGCGAGGGCGCCCCACACGCGGGGGCCGCGCCCGCGAAGGATCACGTGCCTAGGCGGTCGCTTGCGACGCCGAGCTCAGGAGCGCGGGCTTGCCCGTGCTCCGTCTGAGCCGACCGCACGAGCGAATCCGGGTACAGACCCACGCTCCCTAGGAGCGCGGGGCCCCGGGCCACCAGCCGCGCCGGTCGCGGTCGTCGAGGTCGCGCCGGTCGTGCTGCAGCGCCGAGGCGGCGAGAGCCGCGAGCACCGCGGGGACGATGAGGATCAGGTTCATCATCGACATCAACGCTCTAAGTGTGCGGATCGTGATACCATTAGCGCAAGTCGTGTTAGAGTTCGAGACGATCATGCACGCTGATCATTGGCACGGGCTCGAGCTGCGTCACCTGGTCGCGCTGAAGGCGATCGACTCCGAGGGTTCCTTCGGCCGCGCGGCGACGAGGCTCGGCTACACGCAGTCGGCGATCAGCCAGCAGATCGCGACGCTCGAGCGCATCGTCGGCACCCGGCTGCTGGAACGCCCAGGAGGGCCCCGCGCCGTCTCGCTCACGGAGGCCGGGCGCCGGCTCCTGCGCCACGCGGACGGGATCACCGCCCGGCTCCAGGCCGCCCAGGCCGACCTCGCGGCGCTGGCCGAGGGCGTCGCCGGCCCCCTGCGCATCGGCACCTACCAGAGCGTCGGCGCGCGCATCCTGCCCACGCTGCTTCGCCGCTTCACCGGGGAGTGGCCGCAGGTGGAGATCGAGCTGCAGGAGTCGGCCGACGACACCGAGCTCCTCGCCCTGGTCGAGAGCGGCGCGCTCGACCTCACGTTCACGATGCTGCCGATCCAGCCCGGCCCGTTCGAGTCCGCCGAGCTGATGCGCGACCCGTACGTGCTGGTCGTGCCCGCCGACTCGCCGCTCGCCCGGCGCGAGCGGCCGCCGACGCCGCGGGAGCTCGCGGAGCTGCCGCTGATCGGCCACCGCGTCTGCCGCAGCCTCGAGGCGATCCTGGAGGTGCTGCGAGCGTCTGGCCGCGAGCCGCGGATCGTCTTCCGCTCCGACGACAACGGCACCGTCCAGGGAGTGGTGGCCGCGGGGATGGGCGTCGCGCTCGTGCCCCGGCTGGCCGTCGACGAGGACGACGAGCGGGTCGCCGTGATCGAGGTCGACGAGCGCATCCCGCCGCGCCTGATCGGGATCGCCTGGCACCGCGACCGCGAGCTGGCCCGCGCGGCCGAGGCGTTCGTCGGTGAGGCCCGGGCGCTCTGCCGGGCGTTCGCGCCCGAGCACGTGGCGGCCTAGGCTCAGTCAGCCGGACAGGGCGGTGGGGGTGCCGCCCCAACGAGTCGAGAGTGGCTGATCGGGCTGCACTGGTCCAGGCTCTGGCCGGAGGCCACCATGCCGCCGGCGGACCAATTCCCGGCTACCCAGGCGAAGCGACCGTGTTCGTCGAGCAGTTCGACGAACGCGAAACCATTCCGATACCCGATCTTCTCGAGGAACCCTCGCAGCTCATGCTTCATGTACGAAGCAGGATCGGCGGCTGCGAGCGTCACAACGGGACCGTGCTCGCCTTCGCCCATCGCGAGCACGGTGACGTCGAGCGCACGAGCCCCGCTCGCGCTGGCAGCTCGCTCGACCTTCCGCACGAGAGCGGGATCGTCGACTCGGCGTGCCGTCTGTTCGAAGTGCTGCTCGAGCGCCATCAGCCAGAGGAGCCTCCCGTTGCGGGCCCTGGCATCGCCGGCATCGATGGGCGGCGGCGCGAGCTGCCGCGCGGCTTCGCCGCCGCAGCCCGCCAGCGCGAGCGCCAACCCCACGATGGCCAGGCTTCTGATCGCGCGACTCGGGTCCGGCAAACGGGCCTCGATCGCTCCTAGTACGCCGCTGCCTGCTCCTCGTCGCCGTCCATGGCGACGCCGGCGACGACCGACTCCTGCGAGCGCTCGTGGAGCCGCTCGCGACCGCGCTTGACCGCGCTCAGGAACTTGTCCAGGTTGACCTCGAGCGTCGAGAGGATGCCGTCGGCCCAGTCCTCCATCTCGAGCCGGGTCTCCCGCGCCGTGCGCCGCGACTCCTCGATGATCTCCTGCGCCTGGCGCTCGGCGATCTTGACGATCTCCGTCTGCGAGGCCTCGCGCACCGCCTGCTCGCGCGCCTCGCCGAGCAGCCGGTCGCACTCGCGCTTCGCCTCGGCGAGCATCTCCGTCCGCTCCTTGACGATCCAGCGCGCCTGCTTGATCTCCTCCGGGATCGTCGCCCGCATCTGGTCGAGGATGTCGTAGATCTCCTCGCGGTCGATCCGCACCTGGTCGGTGAGCGGCACGGCTTTCGCGTTGTGCACGATGTCGTCGAGCTTGTCGATCAGAACGAGGACGTCCATGTCTCTCCAAGTCTACTCTTGCGGGCTGACCGGAGCGCCCGGCCGGCCCTGGGGATAGAGCTCCCGGAAGCGTCGCGCGACCGGCTCCGGGACGAGCTCGTCCACCTTTCCGCCGAAGGAGGCGATCTCCTTCACGCCGCTCGAGGAGACGAAGCTGAACTGCGGGCTCGACATCAGGTACATCGTCTCGATCTCGGGCGCGAGCGAGCGGTTCAGGTGGTTCATCTGGAACTCCCACTCGAAGTCCGAGATGACGCGGAGGCCCTTGACCATCGTCTTCGCGCCCCAGCGCCGCGCGAACTCGACGACGAGCTCGGAGAAGACCTCGACCTCCACGTTCTCGAGGCGAGCCACACCCTCGCGCAGGAACTCGACGCGCTCCTCGACCGAGAAGAGCGCCTGTTTGTGCCGGGACTCGCGCACGACGGCGACGACGACGCGCTCGAAGATGGACGCCGCCCGGGAGATCACGTCGAGGTGGCCGAGCGTGACCGGGTCGTAGTGGCCCGGGCAGATCGCCGTGACGGGGTCGGCCGGGGTCACGCGTGCTCGAAGAGGGTCACGCGCGCGGAGCCGTAGCGCCGGGTGGTGCGGAGAGCGAGGGGAAGCTCCGGCTCGTGCCTCGCCGGGGTCTCCACGACCAGCAGGCCGGTGTCGGCGAGGACGGCGGGGAGGTAGGTCGCCAGCGGCGTCTGCAAGGACGGAAAGGACTCGTACGGCGGGTCGGCGAGCACGAGATCGTACCGCCTGCCCGCGCCGGCATCGGCGGCGAGAGCGCGGAGGGCGTCCGAGCAGAGGACGGTCGCCTGGGTCAGGTTGAGCTTCTCCAGGTTGCGCTCGATCGCCCGGCACGCCTCGCGATCGGACTCGACGAAGACGGCGTGGGCGGCGCCCCGCGAGAGCGCCTCGAGACCCATCGCGCCCGAGCCGGCGAAGAGGTCGAGTACGGAGGCGTCGTCGATCGGCCCGATCAGGTTGAAGGCCGCCTCGCGGACCCGATCCCCGGTGGGGCGGGTGGTCAGGCCCTTCGGCGCCCCGATCCGCTGCCCCCTGCGCGAGCCGGCGATGATCCGCACGGGCCGCAGGGTACGGGACGGACCAGGCCCGGGGCCAGGCCCGCAGACCGGTCCGACGGGGACAGACGCTGGACGAAAGTCCCTGCAGAGGCGCCGGAACCTCTTGGGGCCGCGATCGGCGCCCATCGTCCTTTCGGGACACCGCGAGGGGCCAGGCCCGGAGACAGTGTCCGTTCGGGACGGGGCGGCGGCGCGCGCGGCCTCGGCAGACCGGTTGCTACGCGGCCACGTCGTGGCCGCCGAAGAACGCGTCCACCTCGTCCCAGAGCGGGCCCTCGTGGTCGAGCAGCTCCGCCGCCGCGGCCCGCGCCTGCTCCAGCAGGCCTCGGTCGGCGCGGAGCCGCGTGAACCTGAGCTCCGAGAGACCCGCCTGCCGGCTGCCGAGCAGCTGTCCCTCGCCGCGGAGCTCCAGGTCGCGCTCGGCGAGCTCGAACCCGTCCGTGGTCGCCACGAGCGCCTCGAGCCGCTCGACGGCCGTGTCGGTCAGCTCCTCCTTCGCTCTGGAGACGAGCAGGCAGTACGACTGCTCCGCGCCGCGCCCCACCCGTCCGCGCAGCTGGTGCAGCTGCGCCAGCCCGAACCGGTCGGCCTCCTGCACGATCATGATCGTCGCGTTCGGAACGTCGACGCCGACCTCAATCACGGTCGTGGCCACGAGCACGGCGAGCTCCCCCGCCTTGAAGCGCGCCATCAGCTCTCGGCGGTCGGCCGGGCGGAGGCGGCCGTGGAGCAACCCGACGCGGTAGCTCGCCAGCTCGCCGCGCCGCAGCCGCTCGGCCTCGACCTCGGCCGCGCGCGCGAGACTCGTCTCGGACTCCTCGATCAGCGGGCAGACGACGTAGGCCTGCCGCCCCGCGTCGAGGTGCCGGCGAAGCCGCCGGTACGCCTCCCCGCTCCGCTCCCCGGTCACCCAGGCCGTCACGATCGGCTTCCGGCTGGCCGGCGGCTTCGGGATCTCGCTCACCCGCAGGTCGCCGTACACGGTCAGCGCGAGGGTGCGCGGGATCGGCGTCGCGGTCATGTGGAGGGTGTGGGGCGAGCGCCCCGCGACGAGCGCGTGCCGCTGCTCGACGCCGAAGCGGTGCTGCTCGTCGACGACGGCGACGGCGAGGTCGAGCTCGACGCCCTCCTGGATCAGGGCGTGCGTGCCGACGACGATTCCCGCACCGGCGACGCGGCCTCGCTCTCGTTTCGGCACCGAGCTCGTGAGCAGCGCGCACCGAACCCCGAGCGGCGTGCAGAGCTCGTCGAGGGTGAGGAAGTGCTGCTCCGCCAGCGTCTCGGTCGGGGCCATCAGTGCCCCTTGACGCCCCGCCTCGACCGCCCGCAGGAGCGCGTAGAGGGCGACGACGGTCTTTCCGGAGCCGACGTCGCCCTGGAGCAGCCGCTGCATCGGCGTCGGACGGGACAGATCGGCGTCGATCTCCTCGATCGCCTGCTCCTGGCCGGACGTGAGCGTGAACGGCAGCTCGAGCCGGTAGCGGGCGGTCAGCTCTCCGGCCGGAGGCAGGGGCGAGGCCTCTGCCCGCTCGCGCTCGCGGCCGAGCCGCAGGAGCCCGAGCTGGAGGACGAGCAGCTCGTCGAATGCGAGCCGGCGCCTCCCCTCCTCGGCCTCCGCGAGCGTGCGCGGCTGGTGGAGCGCAACGAGCGCGTCGGCCCGTCCGGGCAATCCCGCGCGCTCCTTCAACACCGCCGGCAGCGGATCGGCCCGGTCGCGCGCATGCTCGAGCGCGGCACCCACGACCTCGCGGAGCTTCTTCGGGGTCAGCTCCTCGCTCGCGGGGTAGACCGGGGCGAAGTCCGCGGTCGCGGAGACGCCGTCGAGGTCGTACGAGCGGACGTCGAAGCCGTGCCGGCCGAGGCGCCCGCGCAGGCGCACCCGGGTGCCGGGACGGAGCCTGTCGGCGAGCCAGATCTGGTTGAACCAGACGGCCGCGATCTCGCCGCTGCTGTCGCTGATCCGCGCCTGGACGATGGCCAGTCGCCGGGACGGGCGGCGCACGGAGGTGCGCACGACCTCGCCCGCGATCGCGACCTCCTCGTCGGCGAGCAGGTCGGCGATCCGCCGCTCGGGGACGGGCGCCTCGTAGCGGCGCGGCCGGTGCCCCAGGAGATCGCCGACGGTACGCAGGCCGAGCTTCGCCAGGCGCTTCGCCACCTGCGGGCCGACGCCGTGCACCGACTCGGCCGGGAGCTCGAGCGACTCGGGTTTGGGGCGCCCCCGAGTCGCCGGCCAGGACTCGGGGGGCTCGCCGCCCGCGAAGGCGCGGATCATCCTGCTCCGAAAGGAAAGGCGGTGTGCAGACGCCAGCGGCCGTCCGCGCCCTGGGCGAGCAGGCGGGCCTCCGACACGCGCGCCCGGATCGGCAGCACCGCCGTGAGCTCCGCGACGGCGATCTCGGCTGCACCCGGGTCCCCGTCGAAGCGGCCGACCGTCAGGTGGGGGACCACCTCGTCGTGGATCCCGCGGTAGGGCGGGTAGTCGGGGTACCGGAGCGTCAGCTCTTCCGTCAACTCCGCGAAGGGCCGGGCCGGCTCGGGCGCCAGGTAGACGATCTCCTGCGGCCACCGCTCGACGCGGGCCAGGCAGACGTCGAACGGCGAAGCGCCCGCGAACAGCTCATGCAAGTCCGCCAGCAGCGCCTGGTCGAGCTCGCCCGCCGGGACGAACGGGTAGAGGAGCGTCACGTGGGCGGGCACGCCGAATGCGGCGACCGGGTCGAAGCGTGCGCGCCAGGGCTCCACCGCCGCGGCCTCGGGCACGACCACGACGAGGGCGGTCTCCGGAGCGCGTCCGGGAGCGTCGAGCGTCACTCCGGCGGCGCCCTCCCGGCAGCCAGGTGCAGCGCCGCGATGATCACGTCGAGCTCCTGATCCTTCGTCAGGGTCGCCGCGACGCCAGCCGCAGCCAGCCCTTCCAGCTCCTGCGGGCTCGCGGACGCCGTCAGGCAGACGAGGGCGACGTCCGGGCAGTCCGCCTTGAGCGCCTCGGCGACCCGCAGCCCGTCCATGCCCGGCAGACGGTAGTCGAGGAGGAGCACGTCGGGAGCGAGCTCGCGGCAGGCCTCGACCGCCGCCCCGCCGTCGCCGATCGAGCCCACCACGTCGACGTCGGAGCGCAGGCCGAACAGGAGCTCGAGCGCCTCCCGGAAGACGGCGTTGTCCTCGAGCAGGAGGACGCGGATCGGCGCGATCACCCGGCGCCGGCGGTCGCCTGTCTAGACGCGTGACCGCCAATTCCCGCGGCGCGGATGACGACCCAGACGCGGCGGCGGATCAGCCCGCTCGCGCGCCGCCCGTACTTCCAGTACGCGCGGCGCCTGATCGAACTGACCACCTTGGTCTGGTTCGCCCCCGCGGGCGCGCGAATTACCGGTCACGCGTCTACAGGGCTTTTTCGACCTTGCCGCCCTTGAGGCAGCGCGTGCAGACGTAGGCGCGCTGGGCGCGGCCCCCCAGCAGGATGCGGACGCGCTGGAGGTTGGGGTTGAACCGGCGCTTCGTGGCCACCATCGAGTGGCTGCGGTTGTGCCCGAACGAGGGCTTCTTGCCACAGGCGGAGCAGACCTTCGACATCGCGCGGGCCAGTGTAGCTGCTACTTCCCCCGCGAAACGCGATCGTGAGGCGATGGCGCCACGGGGAAGTAGCTTGAACTGGAGCTTCGCCTTGTGGCTTTTTGAGGGTCTCGAGAGCGCCGCTGCGCGCGGCCCCTCAGATCAAGGGCGCAGCCCCGAAGACAGCTTCCCCCGGTGAGCTGTGCGCCTCCTACCTCCGAGTCGCTACCGGGCGAAGCAGCTAGCGCGCCGCCGCGGTCGCCCTCAGCTGCGCGAAGACGTCCGCCATCTCGAGCGCCGTCCGGGCGGCCTCCGTCCCCTTGTCGAGCCGCTGCTCGGCCTGCTCCCGGGTGTCGCAGGTGAGGACGCCGAACGCGACCGGGATGCCCGTCTCGATCGCGGCGAGCTGCAGGCCGCTTGCCGCCTCGCTCGCGACGAAGTCGAAGTGCGGCGTGTCGCCGCGGATCACGCAGCCGAGCGCGACGATGCACGCGTAGCGGCGGGTCTTCGCCAGCGCGATCGCGGCCAGCGGCAGCTCGAAGGCTCCCGGCACCGGCATCACCGTGATCGCGTCGCGCGCCACCCCGGCCCGCTCCAGTGCCTGGAGCGCGTTCTCGAGCAGCGTCTTCGTGATCTCGCGGTTGAAGCGCGCGACGACGACGCCGACGGCCCGGCGGCGCCCCTCCGCCTCCCCCTCGAGCACCGGGTACCCGTCCGGGACCCGGAAGACGCCGACCGCGTGCTCGGGCGCCGGCGGCGCCGGCTCGAGGGCGGGCGGCTCGACGGGCGTCTCGATCGCCGGAGCGGCCTCCGCGACGGGCTCGGGCTCGACAGCGTCGGGTGCCGGCTCCGCCGGAACGGGTGGGACCGGAGGGGCGACGCGCTCGCGCTGGGGCCAGGGCCGGCCCGTGTCGAGACGCTCATTCACAGGGGTAGTTCCTGTCGCTCGGGCGGAGCCGGCGGTCGATTCGAGAGGCGCCGCTCCGGCGAAACCGGACGCGTAGCGTGCTCGTTCACTTCTCGCCGGCCTCGACGTCGGGCTCGAAGCGGAGGTCCTGGTGATGCAGGCGATGGCCGAGCTTCTCGGCCTTGATCTGCAGGTAGCGGCGGTTCTCGAGGTTGGGCGGCACCTCGATCGGCACCTGCTCCACCACCTCGAGCCCGAAGCCCTCGATGCCGGTGATCTTCCGCGGGTTGTTGGTCAGGATCCGGATCGTCGACAGTCCGAGGTCGGCGAGGATCTGGTTGCCGATGCCGTACTCGCGCGCGTCGGCGGCGAAGCCGAGCTCGAGGTTGGCCTCGACCGTGTCGCGCCCCTGCTCCTGCAGCTCGTACGCCTTGAGCTTGTTGAGCAGGCCGATGCCGCGTCCCTCCTGCGCCATGTAGAGCAGGACGCCGCGATCCTCGGCGCCGATCCGCGTGAGGGCGAGCTCGAGCTGCTCGCCGCAGTCGCAGCGGAGCGAGTGGAAGACGTCGCCCGTGAGGCATTCCGAGTGGACGCGGACGAGCACGTTCTCGTGCCCCGCCACCTCGCCGCGGACGAGCGCGACATGGTGCTTGCCCGTCAGCGTCTCGCGGAACGCCACGGCCGTGAGCTCGCCGTAGGCGGTCGGCAGCCGCACGGAGGTCATCCGCTCGACGAGCTTCTCCGTCCGGCGACGGTGCTCGATCAGGTCGGCGATCGTCACCAGCTTGAGCTCGTGCCTCGCGCAGTAGCTCACGAGATCCGGCACGCGGGCCATCGTCCCGTCCTCGTTCATCACCTCGCAGACGACCCCGGCCGGCGTCAACCCGGCCAGGCGGGCGAGGTCGACGGCGGCCTCGGTCTGGCCGGTGCGCTGGAGCACGCCTCCCGGCCGCGCGCGCAAGGGGAAGACGTGGCCGGGCTGGACGAGGTCGGCCGGGCCGCTCGCGGGGTCGATCGCAACCTGGATCGTCCGCGCGCGGTCGGCGGCGGAGATGCCGGTCGTGATCCCCTCCCGCGCCTCGATCGAGACGGTGAACGCGGTGCCGTACGGCGTTTCGTTCTCGTGGGTCATCGGGCGCAGCCGCAGCTGCTGGCAGCGGTCCTCGGTCAGGCAGAGGCAGATCAGGCCGCGCCCGTGCGTGGCCATGAAGTTGATCGCCTCCGGCGTCACGTGCTCGGCCGCGATCGTGAGGTCGCCCTCGTTCTCGCGGTCCGGGGCGTCGACGACGACGACGAAGCGGCCCTGCCGGATCTCCTCGATCGCCTCCGGAACGGTGGCGAACGGCGAGGGCGGAGCCTCGGCCGCCGGGGGGGCCTGAGCCGACATACGCACGGATCGTAGTCGCTCAGCCGCGCGCGACGAGTCGCTCCACGTACTTGGCCAGGACGTCCGCCTCGAGGTTGACCTCGGCGCCGGGCTCGAGATCCCCGAGCGTCGTCTCCGCGAGCGTGTGCGGCACGAGGGCCACCGCGAACGCGCCGTCCGCGAGCTCGGCCACCGTCAGCGAGACCCCGTCGACGGTCACCGATCCCTTCTGGACGCAGTAGCGGAGCACCGCCGGGGGCGCCTCGATCCAGAGCCGGGCACCCACGCCCTCGGGATCGCGCGAGCGGACGCGGCCGACACCGTCGACGTGGCCCTGCACGTAGTGCCCGCCGAGCGGCTCGCCGGCCCGCAGCGCGGGCTCGACGTTCACCTCGCTGCCCGGCCGGAGCGCCCGGAAGGCGGTGCGCCTGAGCGTCTCCGGGACGGCGTCGAATGCAATCGTGCCGTCGGCGACCTGCACGGCCGTGAGGCAGACGCCGTTGATGGCCACAGAGTCGCCGGCGGCCGTCGTCGGCGCCGTGCGCGGAGCCTCGACCTCCAGGCGGACGCCCTCGTCGCCCTCGACGGAGCGGATCCGGCCACGCTCGCGCACGATCCCGGTGAACACCCCGGGAAGGGTACTGCGCTACCGTGGCTTCCCCTGTCCAGGTCCAGAAGAGCCACCCGGATCCTGGCCGCAGCGGCGGCGCTGGCCTGCCTGGGCGCGGCCGGGAGCGCGGGCGCCCCGGCGGCTCCGCCTCCGACCCTCGAGCGCGTCGTGGACGGCGACACGGTCGTCGTCTCCGGCGGCGTCCGCGTGCGCCTCGTCCAAATCGACTCCCCCGAGGTGGGCACGGGCGAGTGCTATTCCCGGGCGGCGGCGAGGGAGCTCCGGCGCCTGCTGCCCGCCGGGACGCCGATCTCGCTGGAGGCCGACCCGAGGCTCGACGCCGTCGACCGCTACGGCCGGCTGCTCCGGTACGTGCGCCGCGACGGGCTGAACGTCAACATCGAGCTCGTCCGTCGCGGCGCGGCCACCGTCTGGTTCTACGACCGTGCCCGGGGGCGCTATGCAGAGCGGCTGCTGGCGGCGGCGCGCACGGCGCGGGCCGGGCGGCGCGCATGTGGGGCGCGTGCGACACGGTCTGGGACCCGTACGGACCCGCCCGGACCTCGCCGCACCAGGCGGCTCCGGCGCCGAACACGCCGGCGGGGCGCTGCGATCCGTAGACGTGTGATCGGTAAATTCGCGCGCCCGCGGGGGCGATCCAGACCAAGGTGGTCAGTTCGATCAGGCGCCGCTCGTACTGGAAGTACGGGCGGTGCGCGAGCGGGCTGATCCGCCGCCGCGTC
>JBHEMU010000010.1:0-41435 GCA_046262415.1 Gaiellaceae bacterium
CGACGCTCAGGCTGATCACCCGCCGCGCCTACGGTTTCCACTCCGCCGAGGCGCTGATCGCGCTCGCCATGCTCACCGTCGGCGGGCTCCGACCCCCGCTCCCCGGCCGTGCATAAGACCCACGGAAACATTAGGAGATCCTTAAAGCCGAGGTTCTCGCGGCCTTCGAGCAGCATCTGGGAACGACGATCATCGCGACTGTGATCGACTCCGCCGAGCCGGCGACCGTGCGTCGAGGACCGGCTCTTCACGTGATCGTCGCTGCTTCGGATACAGGCGCCGGTTCCGTGAGGCCGGTCTGGATCGCCAATCTACTTGCCGGTGCCTTCAATGATCGCCTGTATCAGGCTGGGTTTTCTCGTCTGTCAGAGCTCTCGATCGACTTGCTTCTGCCCGGCGGTGAACTCGTCGACGCTGGTGGGGGACTTGGCTACGTCGTCCCTGGACAGCAATTTGCTTTGACTGCGGAAGGCGTTCTGGCGGCGCACATTGAGCAGGGGCTCTCGGAGCTTGGCCTGACGGCGGAGTCGATCTCCTTCATCCGCCCGGTGCAACGTGCCCCGATTGTGGTCGCGGAGACTCCAGCTCCCGCGGCCTTTGTTCACGCGGCCATGGATCTTGCGACGTGGCGTACGATCTTCGGCGACTACAGCGACCTCGAGGGCTTCTATCTCGAGGTCGCTGATACGCAAGGCAATCCCGTCTTGATTCAGGCAGAGAGCGGTCGAGTGGGCGGCGGCCTGGGGTGGGTGAGGCCCGATCTTGAGCTTGATCGCTCCAGCCTAGGCTCCACTGTGGGCGATATAGGCTGGGGGCCGGGACCCTAACTTGTCACATGGAGCAGTTGGTGCGTGCTCGAGACATCATTATCGGAGCTGCCATGATTGGGGCCGGTGCTGTAGAGCTTAGGGCGGGCGCCTTTGCCATTGGACTCCTCCTTGTAATGATCGGCATACCCCTAGCGTTACTCAGCGCGACCAGTGTCCTTAGGGGTCAGCGAGTCCTTCTCATCCGGCCCGTTGGTCAGCGTCGCTGGGCTGCCCCCTGGATCGTTTTCGGACTCCTTGTGACCTGCTGGTTTTCGATCCTCTTCGCGCGGTCTCACCAACCTTTTGACTTGATTGGAGTTGCCGGTGGTGTGCTTGCCCTTGCAGAAGGTGGTCGGGTGCTCGCGAAGGCAAGAGCTGAATCCCGGGACGGTGACCAAGCGGCGGGCCAAGTCGACGACGTGAGCGATCGGGTCGGCCGGCTGTAGACCGCTGGCCGAGCCCGACTGCGCTCGACCGCGAAGAGCGCCATCCAAGCTTGGCAACCTCGACGACGGGCCCTCGAGCGACAGCGCGCTTCATCGAGATCGCCGGGAGTCTCATGTCCGGCGCACGTCCCAGAACTACGATGGCGCCGTGGATCTCGACCTCGTCTTCCTCGGCACCTCGGGCTCGATGCCGACCGCCCAGCGGGCGCCGACCGCGACCCTTGTCCGCCGCGGCGGGGAGCGCCTGCTCTTCGACTGCGCCGAGGGGACGCAGCGCCAGCTCCTGCGCTCGTCGGTGGGGCTGGTCGAGCTGCGCGAGATCTTCCTGACCCATTACCACGCGGACCACTACCTCGGCCTCCCGGGAATGCTGAAGACCTTCGCGCTGCGGGGCCGTGAGCTGCCGCTCACCGTGTACGGGCCGCGGGGGCTCGTCGAGCTCTTCGGCGCGCTGCGCCGCATCTTCGGACGCCTGACGTACGAGCTGGAACTCGTGGAGCTCCGTCCGGCCGAGGTGCTCGATCGGGGCGACTACCGGCTGCACACGTTCCCGGTCGAGCACGGCGTCTCGTCGATCGGGTACGCGCTCGTCGAGGAGCCTCGCCCCGGGCGCTTCGACGTCGAGGCGGCCGAGGCCCTCGGCGTCCACGGCCCGGCGCGCGGCCTCCTCCAGGGCGGCGAGAGCGTCACCCTCGAGGACGGCCGTACGATCACGCCGGACCAGCTGCTCGGAGAGCCCCGGGCGGGGCGAAAGGTCGTCTTCAGCGGCGACACGGGACCGTCTCAGCTCGTGGTCGAGGCGGCGCGCGGCGCCGACGTCCTCCTGCACGAGGCCACCTTCTGCGAGGACGAGCGGGACCGCGCCGCGGAGACGGCGCACTCTACGGCGCTCGAGGCGGCGACGGTCGCGCGGGACGCCGAGGTCTCCCTGCTCGCCCTGACGCATCTCTCGAGCCGCTACTTCGGGCCTGAGGTCGCGCGCGAGGCTCGGACGGTCTTCCCCGAGACGGTGGTGCCGAAGGACTTCGATATCATCGACGTCCGGTTCCAGGAGCGAGGCGGCCCGCAACTTCTCAAGGGCGGGGCGCTGCACCGCCGGGCCCAGCAGAGCCCGGAACCCGAGGCAGTGCCGATCGGCGAGGAGGCTCGATGACGCGGATGGTTCAGGTGGCGCTCGCGGAGGACGTGACGGAGGCCGAGGAGCTGCAGACGATCCTGCGCCAGGCGGGGATCGCGTCGGAGCTCGAGACGGCCGTCGAGCACCATCCCCGGGGCACCGAGGACGCGCCGCAGAAGGTGCTCGTGCCGGAGTCGTCACTCGAGGCCGCGCAGCACGCGATCGAGGCGATGACCGATCCGGATGAGCTCGTCTCGGACCGCTAGCGCCGCCACCCTCGTCGCGGCGGCGCTCACGGCCGTCGCCGCTCCGTCCGCTCCGGCGGCCACGCGCACCTACTCCTCCGGCGTGCTCGCGAAGGCCCTTGTCGACCCGGGCGTCACCGAGCACGCCCTGAAGGTCCGCGACGCCGGCCCCGTCTCGCACGTCAGCGTCTCCCTCCGGCTCGACCATCCCGACACCTCCCAGCTCACGGTCAGCCTCGTCAGCCCGTCGGGGAGGCGCATCGCACTCGTCCGCCGCCAGGGGCCCGGCCGCGATCTCGGCACGGGCCGAGGGTGCGACGGGCAGCTGAGCAGCTTCGACGACGAGTACGGCGCCGACATCGCGGAGGCCGAGCCGCCCTTCGCCGACGGCCCGTACGCCGCCGCCGAGCCGCTCCGACGGCTCTACGGCGAGCGGGCGCGCGGCCGGTGGCGGCTCCGGATCGACGACGCCGAGCCGGGCGGGCGCGGCGTGCTGCGCTGCTGGCGCCTCAACCTCAGCCGCGCGGTGGTCGAGTCGAAGCTGGTGCGACGCGGCGGGGTCGCCGCGGAGCTCTCGTTCGTCGAGCGCGCCGGCAGCTTCGAGCGTTTGCGCCTCCGGATCCGCCGCGCCGGGGCCACCCTCCTCGCTGCCCCGCTCGCCGCGATCAACTGCGTCTCCTGCCCGAGCGAGGGACTGCTGCTCACGGGCGAGCGGCCGCTCGCGATCCGCGACCTCGACGCGGACGGCGAGCCCGAGGTGCTGCTCGACCTGTACACCGGCGGCGCCCATTGCTGCGAGTACAGCCTGATCTTCCGGTACCGGTCCGGCCGACGCGCCTACGGGCGCATCTCGCACTTCTGGGGGAACGCCGGCTACCGGCTGACCGACCACGACCGCGACCGCCGCCCGGAGCTCTCCAGCCTGGACGACCGATTCGCCTACGCGTTCGTGCCCTACGCGGCCACGGCGGCACCGGTCCAGCTCTGGCAGTACGACCGGGGACGCCTGCGGGACGTGACGCGCAGGTTCCCGGCCGCCGTGCGGCGCCAGGCCGACGAGCTCTGGATGCGCTACGTCGAAGAGCGGCGGGGCCGCCACCCCGAGGTGCGAGGCATCCTCGCCGCGTACCTCGCCGACGCGTACCTGCTCGGGCGGGAGGACGAGGCCTGGCGCCGGATCGGGGCCGCGCTCCGCCGCGGCGAGCTCGGTCGCGGGCGCACGCAGGCCGGCTTCCCGGCGGGCCGGGCGTATCTCGGGAAGCTGCGGCTCTTCATGCGCCGGACCGGATACGCCCGTTAGGCTCGCCGATCGTGGACGACGCCACGCTCGAGCGGCTGGCCGAGCTGATCGTCGTGGTCGGTGCGAACGTCCAGCCGGGCCAGATCGTGGGGATCTCGACCGAGCCCGGCAAGGAGCGCCTCACGCGCGCGGTCGCGGCGAGCGCCTACCGGCACGGGGCGAAGTTCGTCGATCCGTTCACCTTCGACGTGCACGTGAAGCGGGCCCGCATCGAGCACGCGCCCGCGGACACGCTGGATTTCGTCCCCGAGTGGTACGGCGGCCGGCTGAAGGCGCTCGCGAGGGAGCGGGGGGCCCGAATCGGCCTCGGCGGCCCGACCGCACCGGGCCTCCTGGACGACCTCGACCCGGAGCGGGTCGGCCGCGACCGGCTGCCGTGGCTGAAAGAGATCCTGGAGCTGATCAACGACCGGACCACCAACTGGACGGCCGCGCCCTGCCCGACGCCGGGCTGGGCGGAGCTGGTGCACCCCGAGCTGGAGCCGGCGGCGGCGCTCGCGCGTCTCTCGGACGAGGTCGCGCACGTCTGCCGCCTGGACGAGGCCGATCCGATCGAGGCCTGGCGGCAGCGCCTCAATGCGCTGGGAGCGGTCGCGGAGCGGCTGAGCGAGCGCCGCTTCGATTCCCTCCACTTCGCCGGCCCGGGCACCGACCTCACGATCGGACTGCTCCCGAGCGGGCGCTGGGCGACGGCGCGGTTCAGGACGGTCGACGGGATCCCGCATCTGGCGAACGTCCCCACCGAGGAGGTGTTCACCTCGCCCGATCCCGAGCGGACCGAGGGCTCCGTCCGCTCGACGAAGCCGCTCGTGCTGAACGACGGCACGGTGATCCGGGGGCTGGAGGTGCGCTTCGAGGGCGGCCGCGCCGTCTCGGTGAACGCCGACTCGCGTGCGGACGTGATGCGCGGCAGGCTGGCGACGGACGCGGGGGCGCCCCGCCTGGGGGAGGTGGCGCTCGTCGATCGAGAAGGGCGGATCGGCAAGCTCGGCACGATCTTCTACGACACGCTCCTGGACGAGAACGCGGCCAGCCACATCGCCTTCGGCGACGGGTTCGGCTTCGTTCTCGGCGAGTCCGATGCGGAGCGGCGGAACCGCAGCGCGATCCACATCGACTTCATGATCGGCGGCGACGACGTCGACGTCACGGGTCTCACCCGCGACGGCGAGCGCGTGCCCGTCCTGCGCGGCGGCGACTGGCAGATCTAAGTCCTTACGTCGACTTCTTCTTCGGCGCGTACCGCTCGATCAGCCGGTCGGCCCGGTTCCAGAACTCTGCCTTCGCCCGGGGCGTGTCCCGCGTCGGCGCGAGGTGGTCGGCCTGGAAGCCCCTGCGCGAGCGCACGAGGACGGCCTCCACGTTCGCGGGCGAGAACCCGGACGTCCGCAACCGCTGCAACAGCTCTCTGACGCCGAAGCTGCCGACGTCGGTGTCGCGATCGCCGGCCAGGAACAGGAAGCGGGTTCTCGGGTTGATCGTCCTGAAATCGACCTCCTCCTCGGCGGCCGGGTCGAGGCGGCTCGGGAAGACGCTCATCACCGCCGAGGGCACCGGTGGAGCGGCCAGCGCCACGGCGGTGTACTCGACCGCGAGCCGCGCGCCCCGCGAGTACCCGATCAGGATCCTCGGCACGGCCGGCGACTCGAGGCGCACCGCGGACGCCCGCACCGCGCTCAGGATGTGGCGGAGCGCGCCGCGGTCGCCGGGTCTCAGCTCGTAGCGCGGGTAGACGACGGCGTTTCCCTGCTCGGCGAGGTGCTCGAGCCAGGGCAGGTGGTTGTCCGGCTCGAGCTCGCTCTCGTGCAGGCCGTGCAGGAAGACGACGACCGTGCGGGGCTTGCCCTCGGGGCGGAAGAGCCAGTACTGGTCGGCGCCCTCGCCGAAGGGGCCCGTGGACTCGCCGCCGCCGCCGCAGGCCGTGAGAGCGAGGGCCGCGCAGGCGGCGAGAAGGGCGATGGCGCGCACGCTCGGGACGTTAGACGCAGGCGGCGCCGGTTGGTTGTCGCCCCCGGGCTCGCATCTGTCCGGCCGAGCCGGTACCTTCCTCTGGACACGACCCCCTTTAAGCCGGTCCAGCGAGGCCGGAAAGGAGTCCGATGAAGACGCTGCCACGGCCGGCCGGTCGATGACACGCTACGCGTCCGGTGATCGCCGGAGGAGCGCGCTTCCACGTACGGATCCAGCTCCGCGAGAGCTGCCAGAGATCCGGCTATGACGATGGCGCGGCTTTCCTCAGAGAAGCTGCTGCTCGACGCCGACGCGATCGAGCGCACGCTCTCGCGGATCGCCCACGAGGTGATCGAGCGGAACCCTGACCTCGGCGCGGTGGCGCTGGTCGGCATCCAGACGCGCGGCGTGCCGATCGCGCAGCGGCTCCGCCGCCTGATCGCCGAGTTCAGCGGCGCCGAGGTGGCGCTCGGCACCGTCGACATCACCTTCTACCGGGACGACGTGCACGTGCGCGGCGGCGAGGCGCCGCTGCACGCGCAACCCGTCGTGCGGGCGACGCGGCTCGACTTCCCTCTCGAGGGCATGACCTGCGTGCTCGTCGACGACGTCCTCTACACGGGCCGCACGATCCGGGCCGCGATCGAGGCGCTCTTCGACTACGGCCGCCCCGCGCGCGTCCAGCTCGCCGTGCTCGCGGACCGAGGCCACCGCGAGCTGCCGATCCGGCCCGACTACGTCGGCAAGAACCTGCCCACCGCGCGCGGCGAGCGGATCCAGGTGCAGGTCGTCGAGGTCGACGAGGTCGACCGCGTGCTGCTCATCCCTTCGAGCGAGGAGGACTCGTGATGCCGGAGCTGCGAGTGATGCAGGGCGACCTGCGCGTACCCGGCGGGGTCCGGCCCGGGGAGCCGCGCCGGCACCTGATCTCGATCGGCGACCTGACGCACGAGGACGTCGAGCGCCTGCTGGGCACCGCCGCCAACTTCGCCCGGTCGATGGAGCGCGAGGTGAAGAAGCTGCCGACCCTCCGGGGCCGCACCGTCGTCAACCTCTTCTACGAGTCGTCGACGCGCACCTCCTCCAGCTTCGAGCTCGCCGCGAAGCGCCTCTCCGCGGACACGATGTCGATCAAGGCCGCGGGCTCGGCGGTGGACAAGGGCGAGTCCCTGAAGGACACGGCGCTGACGCTCGGCGCCTACGACCCGGACGTGATCGTCATCCGCCATCCGCAGATCGGAGCGCCGCACCTGGTCGCCCGCAGCACCGACGCGCACGTCGTCAACGCGGGCGACGGCAAGCACCAGCACCCGACGCAGGCCCTGCTCGACCTCTACGCGATCCAGGAGGAACTCGGCCGTCTCGAGGGGCTCCACGTGGCCATCGTCGGCGACGTGCTGCACTCGCGCGTGGCCCGCTCGAACATCCAGGCGCTCGCCCTCGTCGGCGCGAGGGTGACGCTGGTGGGACCGCCGCCGCTGATCCCGCGCGGGATCGAGGCGATGGGCTGCGAGGTCTCGTACGAGATCGACGCGATCGCCGACGCCGACGTCGTCTACGTCCTGCGCATGCAGCGCGAGCGGATGCTCGAGGGCGCGAACTACGTCCCCAGCCTGCGGGAGTACTCGGCGCGCTGGGGGGTGACGCCCGAACGGCTGAGGCCTGGCCAGAAGGTGATGCACCCGGGGCCGATGAACCGCGGCGTCGAGATCGACCCGCGGGTTGCCGACGCGGCCGACGCGCTGATCGCCCAGCAGGTGCGTGCCGGGCTCGTCGTCCGCATGGCCGTCCTCTACGACCTGCTCACGACCGGCCCGGTGGGCGTTCCTGCCGCGGCGGCCGTCGAGGTGGCGTGATGCTCTGGGCGCCGGATCGCCCGCAGGAGGATCTCGCCGTCCGCCGGGCCCGCCTCGCCGGAGACGACGCGGTCGTCGACGTCCGGATCGACGGGGGGATCATCGCGGAGATCGGCGCGAGCCTCCCGGCGAACGGGCACCGGGTGGTCGACGGCGAGGGCCTGCTGCTCGCGCCCGCTTTCGTCGATCCGCACGTGCACCTGCGCACGCCCGGCCGCGAGGACGAGGAGACGATCGCGAGCGGCACGGCGGCCGCGGCCGCGGGCGGCTACTGCGCGATCCTCGCGATGCCGAACACCGAGCCCGTCGTCGACTCCGCCGCCGTCCTCGGCGCGCTGGTCGAGACGGCGGGGTCCGAGGCGGTGATCCCGGTCGGCTTCCTCGCCGCGATCACGAAGGGGCAGCTCGGCGCCGAGCTGACGGAGATGGCCGAGCTGGCCGAGCAGGGCGCCGCCGGATTCAGCGACGACGGGCGTCCCGTCACCTCGCCCGGGCTGATGCGCCGGGCGCTGCAGTACGGCTCGATCACCGGCCGGCGCCTCGCGCTTCACTGCGAGGAGCCGACGCTCTCGCGCGACGGCCAGGTCCACGAGGGCGCCGTCTCGGCCGAGCTCGGCTTCGCGGGCTACCCCTCCGTGGCCGAGAGCCTGATGGTCGGGCGCGACCTGGCGCTGGCGGCCTACGAAGGGCAGCCGCTGCATCTCCTGCACCTGTCGGCGCGCGAGTCGGTCGAGGCGCTGCGCGCGGCGCGCGACCACGGCGTGGCGGCGACCGCCGAGGTGACGCCGCATCACCTCTGCCTCACCGACGAGGCCGTCCGCTCGCTCGACCCGAACGTGAAGATGAATCCGCCGCTTCGCTCGGCCGGCGACCGGGTCGCGCTGATCGACGCCCTCCGCGACGGGACGATCGAGTCGGTCGCGACCGACCACGCGCCGCACGCGCGCCACGAGAAGGAGGTGCCGTTCGAGGCGGCCCCGTTCGGCGTCACCGGCCTGGAGACCGCGTTCGCGGCGCTGAACACCTACCTCGTCGAGCCGGGCCTGCTGGAGCTGGAGACCCTGCTCGAGCGCATGTCGGCGGGGCCGGCGCGCGCGTACGGGCTCGAGCCCCCCCGGGTCGCGGTCGGGGCTCAGGCGAACCTCGTCCTGATCGACCTCGAGGAGCGGTGGCGGGTCGAGGAGCCGTCCTTCCGCTCGCGGTCGGTGAACTCGTGGCTCCTCGGCCAGGAGCTGCGCGGGCGCGTGCGGCTGACGGTCGCTGCGGGGCGGGTGGCGTTCTCCGCGTGACGGGGTTCCTCGCGCTTGAGGACGGGACCGTCTTTCGCGGCGAGTCCGTCGGGGCCGAGGGCTTCGCGCTCGGAGAGGCCGTGTTCGCCACCGCGATGACGGGCTACCAGGAGCTCGTCACCGACCCGAGCTACGAGGAGCAGCTGCTCTGCTTCACGGCGCCGATGGTCGGCAACTACGGCGTCGCGGCGGGGCGTGACGAGTCGCGGCGCCCGCACGCGAAGGCGGTGCTGATGCGCGAGGCTCGCGGGCCCGCCTGGACGGACTGGCTGCACGAGCACGGCGTCCTCGCCCTCTCGGGCCTCGACACGCGCTCGCTCGTCCTGCACCTCCGCGACCGCGGCTCCCTGCGGGGGATCGTGGTCAGCGGCGAGGGATCCGTCGAGGAGGCGCTCGAGGCGGTGGGCGGGCAGCCGGCGATGGAGGGCCGCGCGCTCGCGGCCATCGTGTCGACCGACGAGCCGTACGTCCACAGCGCGGCCGGCCGCGTCCGGGTCGCCGTGGTCGACTACGGCTGCAAGCGTTCGATCCTGCGCCGGCTCGCCGCCGCCGGGGCTGCCGTGACGGTCTTCCCGCACGACACCCCGGCCGACGAGCTCGCCGCCCACGACGGCGTCGTCCTCTCGAACGGCCCGGGCGACCCGGAGCCGCTGCGCGAGGAGGTCGCGACGGTGCGGGACCTGCTCGGCCGCGTGCCCGTGCTCGGCATCTGCCTCGGCCACCAGCTGCTGGCGCTCGCGAGCGGCCTGCGGACGTACAAGCTCGCCTTCGGCCACCGCGGCGCGAATCACCCGGTCCTCGACCGCCGGACCGGCCGGGTGCTCGTCACGAGCCAGAACCACGGCTTCGCCGTCTCGCCGTCGGAGGAGCGGGAGGCGACCGCGGTCTCGCTCTACGACGGCACCGTCGAGGCGCTCGACTTCCCCGAGCTCAGGGCCCGCTCGGCGCAATTCCATCCGGAGGCGGGACCGGGCCCGCACGACGCCTGGCCGCTGATCGACGAGTGGGTGGACTCACTTGCCTAGAAGGTCGGACCTCGAGTCGATCTGCGTGATCGGCTCCGGCCCGATCGTGATCGGCCAGGCCTGCGAGTTCGACTACGCGGGCTGCCAGGCCTTGAAGGTGCTGCGCGAGGACGGGTTCCGCACGATCGTCGTCAACTCCAACCCGGCCACGATCATGACCGACCCGGGCTTCGCCGACCGCACGTACCTGGAGCCGCTCGACGTCGACGGCGTGGCGGGCGTGCTGCGGCGCGAACGGCCGGACGCGCTCCTGCCGACCCTGGGCGGCCAGACGGCGCTGAACCTCGCGCGCGACCTCGTGCGCGAGGGCGTCCTCGACGAGCTCGGGATCGAGCTCCTCGGGGCGCCGCTCGCCGTGATCGAGGCCGCGGAGGACCGGGAGCAGTTCCGCTCGGCCGTGCAGCGCGTCGGCCTGGGCGTGCCGAGCTCGCGGATCGTCACCGCCGCCGACCAGCTCGAGGGCGTCAGCCTGCCGGCGGTCGTCCGGCCCGCGTTCACGCTCGGCGGCCACGGCGGCGGCTTCGTGTCCACCCCCGCGGAGCTCGAGCGGCAGGTGGCGATCGGCCTGCGCGAGAGCCCGATCGGCCAGGTGCTGGTCGAGGAATCCGTGCGCGGCTGGGACGAGTTCGAGCTCGAGCTGATGCGGGACCGGGCCGACAACGTCGTCGTCGTCTGCTCGATCGAGAACCTCGATCCGATGGGCGTCCACACGGGCGACTCGGTGACCGTGGCGCCGCAGCAGACCCTCTCCGACGAGGCCTACCAGGCCCTTCGGGACGCGGCCTGCGCGGTCATCCGCGCCGTCGGCGTCGAGACGGGCGGCTCGAACATCCAGTTCGCCCGCGAGCGGGAGACGGGGGAGCTGCGGGTGATCGAGCTGAACCCGCGGGTCTCGCGCTCGTCCGCGCTCGCCTCCAAGGCGACGGGCTACCCGATCGCGAAGGTGGCCGCGAAGCTCGCCGTCGGGTACACCCTCGACGAGATCCCGAACGACCTGACGGGGACGACGCCCGCGAGCTTCGAGCCGACGCTCGACTACGTCGTCGTCAAGTTCCCCCGCTTCGCCTTCGAGAAGTTCCCCGGAGCCGACCGGACGCTGGGGACGCAGATGAAGTCGGTCGGCGAGGCGATGGGGATCGGGCGCACCTTCGCCGAGGCCTTCTGCAAGGCGATGCGCTCCCGCGAGCTCGAGCCCGGGGCCGACTCGCCGTGGCCCGCGCTCGACGCCGTGCCCGACGGCGTGCACCCCTGGTTCCGGGCCGAGCTCGACCGGATCGGGGACGCGCTCGCGGAGCTCGAGTCGCTGGACGATCTCGTCTCCGACGACTGGCTCCGGCTCAAGCGCCTCGGACTGGCCGACGCGGACGTCGCGCGCGCCTGCGGCGAGTCCGAGGGCACCGCGCGCCGGAAGCGCCGGGCCTGCGGCGTCCGGCCCGTCTACCGCCGGGTCGACTCCTGCGCGGGCGAGGTGGAGGCGGCCTCGACGTACTTCTACTCGACCTGGGGCGAGGCCGACGAGGCGCTGCCGTCGCGCCGCGGCCGCAGCGTCGTCGTCATCGGCTCGGGACCGAACCGGATCGGCCAGGGGATCGAGTTCGACTACTGCTGCGTGCACGCGGCGCAGAGCTTCGGCGCCCTCGGCTACGAGACGGTGATGGTGAACTGCAACCCGGAGACCGTGTCGACCGACTACGACACGTCCGACCGGCTGTACTTCGAGCCGCTCGGCGCCGAGGAGGTGCTGGCCGTCTGCGAGCGGGAGCGCCCCGAGGGGGTGGTGATCCAGTTCGGCGGCCAGACGCCGCTGCGGCTCGCTCGCACGCTCGAGCTGGCGGGCGTGCCGATCATGGGCACGCCCTTCGCGGCCGTCGACCTGGCGGAGGACCGCCGCCGCTTCGGCGACCTGCTCGCGTCGCTCGGGATCCGCTGCCCGGACTGGGGGATCGCCTCGAGCGGCACCGAGGCCTGCGACCTCGCGCACCGGATCGGCTACCCGGTGCTCGTCCGCCCTTCCTACGTCCTCGGCGGGCGCTCGATGCGCGTCTGCTACCGCGCGAGCCAGGTGCTCGAGGCCTTCCACGCGGACGTCAGCGGCGCGACCCTCGTCGACCGGTTCCTCGAGGGGGCGGTCGAGCTGGACGTCGACGCGCTCTGCGACGGGCGCGACACGTACATCGGCGCGGTCATGCAGCACGTCGAGGAGGCGGGCGTGCACTCCGGCGACTCGACCTGCGTTCTGCCCGCACCGGGGCTGACGCCCGCGGTGGCGCGGAAGCTCGAGGAGATCGTCCGCCTGCTCGGGCCCGCGCTCGGCGTCGTCGGCCTGCTGAACGTCCAGCTCGGGCTGGTGGACGGCGAGCTCTTCGTGCTCGAGGCGAACCCGCGCGCCTCCCGGACGGTGCCCTTCGCCAGCAAGGCCACGGGCGTCAACCTGGTCGACGCCGCCTGCCGGCTCGCGGCCGGCGCCCGGCTGGCCGAGTTGGGCCTGCCCGAGGAGCGGCCGCCGACGCAGGTGAGCGTGAAGGCGGCGGTGCTGCCCTTCGCGCGCTTCCCGGGGGCGGACGCGGTGCTCGGGCCCGAGATGCGCTCGACGGGCGAGGTGATGGCGAGCGCGAGCGACCTGCCGACGGCGTTCGCGAAGGCCGAGCGGGCGGCGGGCAGGCCGCTGCCGATGTCGGGCAGCGCCTTCCTCTCCGTCCGCGTTGCGGACAAGCGGGCGCTCGTGCCGGTGGCGGCGGCGCTCGCGGGGCTCGGCTTCCGGCTGCTCGCGACGGCCGGCACCGCCAGGACGCTCACGGCCGCGGGCCTCGCGGTCGAGCCGGTCCGGAAGGTGGCGGAGGCCGGCTCGGCCGCGTCGGTGGTCGACCTCGTGCGCAGGCGCCGCTGCGACCTCGTCGTCAACACGCCGTTCGGCGGCACCGGCGCGCGGTCCGACGGCTACCGCATCCGCGAGGCCGCGCTCGCGGCCCGCGTCCCCTGCATCACCACGATCGCCGGCGCCGCGGCGGCCGTGCACGCGATCGCCAACGCCCGCACCGAGATCGCCCTGTCCCTGCAAGAGCGGATCGACCTTGAGACGCGAACGGCTTAGCGTCACCGGCACGCAGCCCGTCGGGCCATACACGCTGCTGCGGGTCGAGCGCGGCGGGATCGACCCCGGCGTGCCCGGGCAGTTCTTCATGCTCGAGGCCCCGGGCCGGCTGCTGCCGCGGCCGATGAGCCTCTGTCTCGCCCCCTTCGGGGAGCTGGCGTTCCTGATCGACCCGGTCGGGCCGGGCACGCGCGCGCTCTGCGGGCTGCGGCCCGGGGAGACGCTTCGGGTGCTCGGCCCGCTCGGAAACGGCTTCCGGCTCGACTCCGCCCGGCCGCTGCTCGTCGGCGGGGGGGTCGGCGTCGCGCCGCTGCCCTACCTGTCGGAGGTGCTGGGCGGCCCGCCGGCCCTGCTCGGCTTCCGCAGTGCGTGGCACGCCGAGGCGGCGTCGCTCGTTCCCAACGCGCAGGTGGTGCTGGAGCCGGCCTACGTGACCGAGCTGATTCCCGCGCCGCAGGAAGGCTTCGGGGTGCTGGCGTGCGGCCCGGAACCGATGCTGGAGGCCGTGCGCCGCCTCGCACCCTCCGCGCAACTGGCCCGGGAGGCGCCGATGGCGTGCGGCTTCGGCGCCTGCTACGGGTGCGCGGTCGAGATCGACGGCCAGCTGAAGCGGCTCTGCGTCGAGGGGCCCGTCCTGTCCCTACCCGCCGAGCGGATCGGACGCGAGAGGCGCGTCGCGTGATCCTGAACGCGTCCGGGTGTCTCGACGCCCTCGCGGCTCCGGACGTCGCCCGAGACCTCGACGGCTTCGTGACGAAGACGGTGACGCCGTTCCCGCGTGAGGGGAACGAGGGCGTCCGGATCGCCGAGACCGACGTCGGCATGCTCAACTCGATCGGACTGGCGAATCCGGGCATCGACGCGTTCCTGGTGGAGACGCTGCCGCGCCTGGGCGAGCTGGGCCGGCCGATCTGGGTGTCCGTGGGCGGGTTCAAGGCGACCGATTACGCGCGCATCTGCGACCGGCTCGACCGCCACGAGGAGGTGGCCGCGCTCGAGCTCAACCTCAGCTGCCCCAACGTCGAGCCGGGCGCCGACGGAGCCGCGCAGGTCGTCCTGACCTGCCGCGCCGCGACCGGCAAGCCGCTCTACGCGAAGCTGAGCGCGGCGGTGCCCGACGTCGCCGACGTGGCCCGGGCGGCGGAGGCGGCCGGCGCGGACGGCCTCTCGCTGGTGAACACGATCCGCGGAGTCGCGCTGGACGCGCAGACCCTGAGACCGGTGCTCGGACCCGAGACTGGCGGCCTCTCCGGCCCGGCGCTGAGGCCGATCGCGCTCGCCGCCGTCTTCGCCTGCTTCCGTGCGACGCGGTTGCCGATCGTGGGCATGGGCGGGGTGGCCACGGGCCGCGATGCGCTCGACCTGATCGCCGCCGGCGCGTCGGCGGTGGCCCTCGGGACGATCCTCTTCTCCGACCCCGGCGCACCTGCCCGCATCCGCTCGGAACTGGCTACCGAGCTGGCTCTGCGCGGGCTCTCGGACGCCTCCGAGGCGTGTGGAATCGCACATCGCGAGAGTGCGGAGAGCCTCGAGAGCCTCGACCGCAGGTCGAGAGTTCTGTCCTAAAAAGCCCTGGATTTCGGCAAAAAACCCTCCGTTTGACCGCCGGACCGAAGGTGTTAGACTCCCGCGCCATGGTGATGCCCAAGACCCAGGTCCAGGCGCCGCTGCGGTCGCTCGACCAGCGCATGGAGGCGCTCAGGCGGGCCAACGACATCAGGGTCCGGAGGGCTCAGCTGAAGAAGGACCTGAAGGTGGGACGGGCCCAGATCGACGAGATCCTGACGGATCCGCCGGAGTACGTCTCGACCGCGAAGGTGTTCGACATGCTGATGGCGGTGCCGAAGTTCGGCCGGGTCAAGGCCGCCCGGTTTTTGAACCAGTGCCGGATCAGCCAGTCGAAGACGGTCGGGGGCCTGTCCGAGCGCCAGCGGGCGGAGCTGATCGGGCTCTTCAACCGATAGGCCCACCCTGCGCAGCCTGCCTGTCTTCGTGATCACCGGGCCCTCCGGTGCGGGGAAGGGCACGCTGATGAAGGGCCTGCTCGAGCGCGTCACCGGCCTCGAGGTGGCGGTGTCCGCGACGACGAGGCTGCAGCGTGAGGGCGAGGAGGACGGGCGGGAGTACTGGTTCCTCACCGAGGTCGACTTCGCCCGGCGCGTGGCCTCGGGCGAGTTCCTCGAGCACGTCACCTACGTCTCGGGGAAGCGCTACGGCACGCTCCGTTCGGAGATCGACCGGATCGGGCTGCGCGGCAACGCCTGCGTGCTCGAGCTCGAGACGAGGGGTGCGCTGGCCGTCCGGGACGAGGTGCCTGGCGCGGTGACGATCTTCGTCACCGCCCCGCTGGCGGAGCTCGAGCGGCGGCTGCGCGCGCGGGCGACGGAGAGCGACGGCGAGATCGGCGAGCGGCTCGCCCTCGCCCAGAAGCAGCTCCAGGAGGCCGACGAGTTCGACCACGTTGTCCTGAACGACGACGTGGAGCGGGCGACGGCCGAGCTGACGGAGATCGTGGAACGGGCTCTGCACGCGGCTCAGGTACCATGATCCGGCTGTGATCCATCCCCGCATCGACGAGCTGCTCGAGAACGTGGACTCCCGCTACGCGCTGGTCATCGTCGCCGCCAAGCGGGCGCGGCAGATCAACAACTACCACCACCAGCTCGGCGAGGGCACCTTCGACGAGTTCCCGCCGCTCGTGGAGTCCCGCTCCAAGAACTACCTGACGATGGCCCTCGAGGAGACCTGCGAGGGCAAGATCACGTACGAGTACAAGTCCCGCTGACGCCGGGCTGATGGCACGGGTCCTGCTCGGGGTCACCGGTGGGATCGCGGCCTACAAGGCGTGCGAGCTCTGCCGGCTGCTCGTCCGCGACGGGCACGATGTGACGCCGCTGCTGACGGCGGAGGCCGAGCGCTTCGTCACGCTGCACACCTTCGAGGCGCTCGCGAGGCGGGATTCGCCGCGCGAGCTCTACCCGCACCTCGCCGAGGCCGACCTGCTCGTCGTGGCGCCGCTCTCGGCGAACACGCTCGCGAAGCTGGCGCACGGGCTCGCCGACAGCGTGTTGACGCAAGCCGCGCTGGCCTTCCGCGGCCCGGTGCTGGTGGCGCCGGCGATGAACGCGCGCATGTGGGAGCACGCGGCGACGCAGGCGAACGTGCGCGCGCTGGCCGAGCGCGGAGTCGAGCTCGTCGGGCCTGAGACGGGCGAGCTCGCCGAGGGCGAGGTGGGACCGGGGCGGATGGCCGAGCCGGAGGACATCTTCGCGCGCTGCGGGGAGCTGCTCGAGCGGCGGGACTCGCTCCGCGGCCGGCGGATCCTCGTCAGCGCGGGGGGGACGCGCGAGCCGCTCGACTCGGTCCGCTTCCTCGGCAACCGGTCGTCGGGACGGATGGGGGTCGCCCTCGCCGAGGAAGCCCGCAGCCGCGGGGCCGAGGTGACGCTGCTCGCGGCCAACCTCGGCGTGCCGGCGCCGGCCGGCGTGACGCTCGTCCAGACCCCGACCGCGGCCGATCTCCTGCGAGAGGCGACCGCCCGGTCGACCGCCGACGCGGTGCTGATGGCGGCCGCTGTCGCCGATTACCGGCCGCTTGCGGCGCGGGGCGACAAGCGGGCGAAGAGCGCCGAGGGCTGGACCGTCGAGCTCGAGCCGACCGTCGACGTCGTCCGGACGCTCGCGGCCGCGAGGGAGAACGATCAGGTGATCGTCGCGTTCGGGGCCGACCACGGTGAGACCGGGCTCGAGCGCAAGCGGCGCATGCTCGCCGAGAAGGGCGTCGACCTGGTCGTCTACAACGACGTGTCGCGCCCGGACGTCGGCTTCGACGCGGAGGAGAATGAGGTCGTGATCGTCTCCGCGGCAGGCGAGCGGACGGTGCCGAAGGCGCGCAAGCGGGCGATCGCCACCGCGATCCTCGACGAGGTCGCTGAACTCCTGCGCCGCTACTAGGAGGTGGGTCTCTACCGGGATGCGCTCGTGCGGTCGGCTCAGACGGAGCACGGGCAAGCCCGTGCTCCTGAGGTCGGCATCGCAAGCGACGCCTAGTGGACGCGGTGGTCATGGCCGCCGGCGAGGGGCGCCGCCTGCGTCCGCTCACGGAGACCTGGGCCAAGCCCGTGCTCCCGATCGACGGCCGTCCGCTCCTGGGGACGCTGTTGCGCGAGCTCGCCGCCGCCGGCTGCCGGCGCGCGACGATCGTGACCGGGCACCTGGCCGCCCAGGTGGAACGGCTGGCCGGCGACGGCAAGGCCTTCGGCCTCGAGGTTCGCTTCGTGCGCCAGCCGCGAGCGGTGGGCTCCGCCGACGCCGTGCGCCGGGCGGTCGCCGCCGGCGCGCGCCCCCCGTTCCTGATCACCGCCGCGGACACCGTCTACTCGAGCGGCGATCCGGCCCGGCTCTGCGCCGGCTTCGACGAGTCGGGCGCCGACGGCGCCGTCACCGTCCGCCGCAGCCCTCCCCCCGGCCCCGGGAAGCCGCCGGTCCGGATCGCCGGAGGGCTCGTCGAGCGGGTGATCGACGACGATCCCGCCAACCCGCTCTCCTCGGCGCCGCTCTGGGCGCTCGGACCTGCGCTCGGCTCCTTCCTGGAGGACCTGCCGGGGCCTCCGTACGAGCTCGCGACCGCCTTCCAGCGGGGCATCGACGCGGGGCTCGAGGTCCTCGGCCTCGAGATCGGACCCACGCGCGACCTGACGTCCCCGGCCGACCTCGTGCGCCACAACTTCCCCTACCTCGCGGGCCCGTGACGGAGACCTACGACCTCTTCCAGCAGGGCCGCTCGCTGCTCGAGAAGGGGATGGCTGCGCAGGCGACGGTGGCGCTCGAGAAGGCGCGCAACCGCGAGCCGGACAAGGCCTCGATCCGTGAGGCGCTCGGCATCGCGTACTTCCGGATGCGCCGCTGGGAGGCGGCCGAATCGGAGTTCCGGGCGCTGCTCGACCTCTCGCCCGCGGACGATTACGGCCACTACGCACTCGGGCGCTCGCTCGAGCAGCAGGGGCGCACGGCGGAGGCGAACGGCCACTACAAGCTCGCGAGCTCGCTACGCCCGCAGAGCGAGCACTACGCATCGCGAATCCGCGACCTGGACTGACCGCAGGCTGCTTCCTGTCCGAGAATGGCGGGGTGCGTGCCGTCGTGCAGCGCGTCTCCTCGGCCCGCGTCGTCGTGGGAGGTCGCGTCGCGGGCGAGATCGGAGCCGGGCTCTGCGTGCTGCTCGGCGTCGCCGCCGCGGACGGCGAGACGGAGGCCGAGCGTCTCGCGGCGAAGGTCGCGCGCCTGCGCATCTTCGAGGACCCCGAGGGGAGGTTCGATCGCTCCCTGCTCGACGTCGGCGGCGGCGCCCTCGTCGTGAGCCAGTTCACGCTGATCGCCGACACGGGGAAGGGCAACCGTCCGAGCTTCTCGGCGGCCGCTCCGTCCGAGCTCGCGCGCCCGCTCTCCGAGCGCTTCTGCGCCGCCCTCGCCGAGCTCGGCGTCCAGGTCGAGCGCGGCGTCTTCGGCGCCCGCATGGCCGTGGAGCTCGTCAACGACGGGCCGGTCACCGTCGTACTCGGTTAGTGCCGCATCCGGCAACGGACGGGGCACCCTTGCTATCCTTGAGCGACCACATTTCGGGCTGGTCGAAATGGGCGCGCGGCGCCCATTTTTCGTAAGGAGAGCGATGTGACTGACGTCTACGACAGAGAGCGCAGCCTGCACCGCGAGGTCGCGGGCAAGGTCGAGCGGGGGATCCCCGGCACGGAGGTGCTCGCCCTCGAGCTGGTCGCGCCAAAGCGCTTCGTCGTCTACGTCGACCACCCCGGCGGCGTCGACCACGCCCTCTGCGCCCGCGTCACGGACGTGCTGCGCGACTACCTGCGGGAGTACGCGGTGGACGTCTCGTCCCCCGGGCTCGAGCGGCCGCTGCGCAAGCCCGCGCACTTCGAGCGGGCGGTCGGCCGGAAGGTGCAGCTTCGAACCTCGCCGGAGGTGGCGGGCCGCAAGCGATTCCGCGGCGAGGTCGCCCGGGCGGGCGTCACGGCCGTGACGATCGGCGTCGACGGCGCCGAAGTGGACATCCCGTACGAGACGATCGTGCGGGGAAACCTGATCGAAGGATGATGAGATGAGCCGAGAGATCATCGAGGCGGTGCACGCGATCGAGCGCGAGAAGGGGATCGAGAGCGACACCCTGATCCGTGCGCTCGAGGATGCGCTGCTCGCCGCGTACAAGAAGACCCCGGGAGCGACGCGGCACGCGACCGTCGAGCTCGACCGGGAGGAGGGCGATTTCCGCGTGTTCTCGATCGAGCTGCCGGTGGACATCGAGGAGCGGCTGATCGAGGAGGCGCGCGAGCGGACGCTGACCGAGCTCGAGCAGCTCGAGGTCGAGAACGGCGAGCGCTCGCACACGCTGATCTCCGACGACGAGCTCGACATCGACTGGTCGGACGTCCCGGATCACCTCGTCAAACGCGCGGACGTGACGCCGGACAACTTCGGGCGGATCGCCGCGCAGACGGCGAAGCAGGTGATCCTGCAGCGGATCCGCGAGGCGGAGCGCGAGATGATGTACGAGGAGTACGTCGACCGCGTCAGCGAGGTCGTGACCGGGATCGTCCAGCAGGCGGGCGACCGCAACAACGTGCTCGTCGACCTGGGCCGCGTCGAGGCCCTGCTGCCCCGTTCCGAGCAGGTCGACGGCGAGCGCTACGAGCAGGGGAGCCGGATCAAGGCCGTGATCACCGAGGTCCGCTCGGGCACGAAGGGCCCCCAGGTGATCCTCTCCCGCCGGGATCCCGAGCTGATCCGGACGCTGTTCGAGCTCGAGGTCCCCGAGATCGCCGACGGGCTGGTGAAGATCCGGGCGGTCGCGCGCGAGCCGGGGTATCGCTCGAAGATCGCGGTCGAGTCCCACGCCCAGGGCGTCGACCCGGTCGGCGCCTGCGTCGGCCCACGGGGCTCGCGCGTCCGCATGGTCGTCTCCGAGCTCCGCGGCGAGAAGATCGACATCATCCCCTGGAACACGGAGCCGGCGCGCTTCGTGGCCAAGGCCCTGTCCCCGGCGCGCGTGCGCGAGGTCTACATCGACGACGTCACCCGCGAGGCGACGGTGATCGTCCCCGACGACCAGCTGGCGCTCGCGATCGGCAAGGAGGGGCTGAACGCGCGCCTGGCGGCCAGGCTGACCGGCTGGAAGGTCGACATCCAGTCCGACACCGAGTTCGCCCAGGCCGAGGCGGAGGCCGCCTTCGGCGGCGGAGACGACAGCGAGTTCACCGGGCGGTGCGCCGCGATCCTGTCCAACCGCAAGCGCTGCCCGAACACGACCCTGCCCGGCTCGCGCTTCTGCGGCGTCCCCGCACACCAGGAGCTCGCCGTGCGGGAGGCGGCGGGCGAGGACCTGACCGGGACCGTGATCGCGGTCGCCGAAGCGCAGCCCGAGGAGGACGCCCTCGAGGCGGACTCGCTGGGCGACGAGGTGGACGTCGCCGCGGCCGTCACGGCCGCGGGCGAGCAGCGGGAGGACGGGCCCGCTGCGGCGTGACCTCCGTACCGATCCGGACGTGCGCCGGCTGCGGCCGGCGGGCGCCGAGGCCCGAGCTGCTGCGCTTCGCGGCGCCCGAGGGGGAGCTGCGGCCGCAGCCGGCCGGCGCGGGGCGGGGGGTCTACACCTGCGCGCGGCTGATCTGCTTCGAGCGGGCGCTCGACCGCCGTGCCTTCAACCGGACGCTGAGGCGGACGGTGCGGGTCGATCCCGCGCTGGCGCGCCTCTACACTGACGCCGATGGCTGACGGAACCGGATCGAACAGGCCCAACCGCCCGCTGCGGCCGCGCCAGCCGAGCGCGGGCCGGGGGCGCCGCCGCGTCGTCATCGACAACCAGGCCGCCCGCCCCCGCCAGGACGGGCGCCAGAGCCGGGACCGCGTCGAGACGCGGCCGAAGGAGCGGCGCGAGCACCAGGAGCCGACCGGTCCGGTCGTCGTCCCGTCGGGTGTGACCGTCAAGGACCTCTCGGCGGCGATCGAGCGGAAGGTGCCCGAGATCATCAAGGTGATGATGGGGCTCGGGAAGATGGTCACGATCACGCAGTCGCTCTCCGACGAGGAGGTCGAGCTGATCACAACCGAGCTGGTCCCCGACCGCGAGCTCCGCATCAAGAGCGTCGCCGAGGAGGACGAGGAGCCGGAGGCGTTCGAGGACGACGAGGCCGATCTCGCCGCGCGGCCCCCGGTGGTGACGATCATGGGTCACGTCGACCACGGCAAGACCACGCTGCTCGACGCGATCCGGCAGACCTCGGTCGTCGAGACCGAGGCGGGCGGGATCACGCAGCACATCGGCGCCTACCAGGTCGATCACCGGGGCCGCAAGATCACCTTCCTCGACACTCCCGGCCACGAGGCGTTCACCGCCATGCGGGCCCGCGGCGCCAAGGTGACCGACATCGCCGTGCTCGTGGTCGCCGCCGACGACGGGGTGATGCCGCAGACGCGCGAGTCGATCTCGCACGCGCGCGCGGCCGGCGTGCCGATCGTGGTCGCGGTGAACAAGGTCGACATCCCCGACTCGAATCCCGAGCGCGTCCGCACGGAGCTGACCGCCGAGGGGCTCCAGCCGGAGGAGTGGGGCGGCACGACGCAGTTCTCGGACGTCTCGGCCAAGCAACAGCAGAACCTCGACGACCTGCTCGAGCGCGTGCTGCTCGTCGCCGACGCCGAGCTCGAGCTGACCGCGAACCCGACGGCGGAGGCCTCGGGCCCGATCGTCGAGTCCCGACTCGACGTCGGTCGCGGGCCGGTGGCGACGATGCTCGTCCAGCGCGGCACGCTCAGGGTCGGCGACGCGGTCGTGGCCGGCGACGCCTGGGGCAAGGTGCGCGCGCTCTACAACTACCGCGGCGAGCGGCTCGAGGAGGCGAGGCCGGGGGATCCGGTCGAGATCCTCGGCTTCGACAAGCCGCCGGCGGCCGGCGAGCTCTGCCGCGTCGTCGAGAACGACCGCCAGGCACGGCACCTGGCCGACGTCCGCGGTGAGCGGCTCCGGCGCGAGCAGCTGGCGAAGCGCTCGCAGGCGACCGTCTCGATCGGCGACCTGTTCGAGCAGCTCCAGGCGGGCGCCGTGCAGGACCTGAACCTCGTGCTCAAGGGCGACGTGCAGGGCTCCGTCGAGGCCGCCGTCGGCGAGCTGTCGAAGATCCAGCATCCCGAGGTCCGCGTCAACGTCATCCACCAGGGCGTCGGCGGCATCACCGAGGGCGACGTGATGCTCGCGTCGGCCTCGAACGCCGTGGTCGTCGGCTTCAACGTGCGCCCGAACGCGGAGGCCCGGACGCTCGCCGAGCGCGAGGGCGTCGAGATTCGCACGTACCGGGTGATCTACAAGCTGACCGAGGACATCGAGCAGGCGCTCGTCGGGATGCTCTCCAGCGTCCAGACCGAGGAGACGATCGGGGAGGCGGAGGTGCGTGCCCTCTTCCGCGTCTCGCGGCTCGGCACGATCGCCGGCTGCATGGTCACGAACGGCGTCGTGCGCCGCGGCGCCCACGTCCGGATCGTGCGCGACGGCACGGTCGTCCACGAGACGACGATCGCGCAGCTGAAGCGCTTCAAGGACGACGCGCGCGAGGTGGCCGAGGGGTTCGAGTGCGGCATCCTCCTGGAGGGGTTCAACGACGTCAAGGAAGGCGACGTGCTCGAGTTCTACGAGACGCGCGAGATCGAGCGGACGAGCCTCGACGAGCCGGTCGCCCCGGCCGCGGCGCCCGCCACTCCCACCGCCTAAGCTCGAACCCCGGCCCGGTTAGGCCGCTTCGTAGTGCACGGCGAGCGGCGGGATCGGGCCGGATCGCGTCCAGTCGCTCCAGGGCAGTAGCGAGTGGATCGCCGCGTTCCCACAGAACGTGCCAGACCCAGAGCTGGTCGGGATACTCCTCCGCGCGGTCGTTCGGCATCTCACTGGAGTAGTGGTACACGTCTAATCGCTTTGTCGTCGCCTGTGCGTGCGAGCAGATGGCCGAGAAGCTCGCTCCGGCGGCATAGCCCCCAGGCCGACCTCTGGCAGCCGCGGGGGAAGTAAGACGTTTCGGACGGCTTTGGGCCGGGGAGAGCTGAGTTGCGATTCGCACACGCTCGGACGACGAAAGTTGGGAGGAGAATGCCTATCTCGACGAAAAGGCGACGCGGCGCGATCCTCACCGCCGTCCTGCTGACGCTCTTGGTCGCCGTGCCGGCGGCAGCGAGCTCGCCCTCGCTACGGGCCACGCCGGCACAGGCGACGGAGCCGGGCGTGGCCGGCGGCGTGCTCGCCTGGGGCTGCGGCGGCGGCAACGACTACGGCCAGTGCACCGTCCCCGCCGCGGCCTCAAGCGGCGTGACCGCGATCGCCGCCGACACCTCCCACAGCCTGGCGCTGAAGAGCGACGGCAGCGTGCTCGCCTGGGGCTGCGCCAGCGGCGACCACGGCCAGTGCGCCGTCCCCGTCGGGGCCTCGAGCGACGTCACCGCGATCGCCGCCGGCGCCTACCAGAGCCTGGCGCTGAAGAGCGACGGCAGCGTGCTCGCCTGGGGCTGCAACGGCGCCGACTTCGGCCAGTGCGCCGTCCCCGTCGAGGCCGGCAGCGGCGTGACCGCGATCGCCGCCGGCACCTACCACAGCTTGGCGCTGAAGAGCAACGGCAGCGTGCTCGCCTGGGGCTGCGGCAGCGGCAACGACTGGGGCCAGTGCGCCGTCCCCGCCGAGGCCTCGAGCGGCGTGACCGCGATCGCCGCCGGCTCCTACGACAGCCTGGCGCTGAAGAGCGACGGCAGCGTGCTCGCCTGGGGCTGCAACAGCGGCGACTACGGCCAGTGCGCCGTCCCCGCCGCGGCCGGCAGCGGCGTGACCGCGATCGCCGCCAGCACCTACCACAGCTTGGCGCTGAAGAGCGACGGCAGCGTGCTCGCCTGGGGCTGCGGCGGCGGCGTCGACTACGGCCAGTGCACCGTCCCCGCCGAGGCCTCGAGCGGCGTCACCGCGATCGCCGCCGGCCACGCCCACAGCCTGGCGCTCGGCACGGTCCCGACGGCGGTGACGCTGCGTTCCTTCTCGGCTGCCCGCACGGCAGCCGGGATGCTGCTTCGCTGGGCCACGGCGAGTGAGACGCAGACGCTCGGCTTCGACCTCTACCGCCAGCAGCGCGGCAAGTCGCTGAAGCTGAACCGCGTGCTAATCGCGAGCGTCTTCGCCGGCACGAGCAGCGGCCACGCCTACGCGTTCCTCGACCGCAGCGCCCGGCGCGGCGTCACCTACAGCTACCGGATCCAGGCGCTCACGCCCGGCGGCAGGCGGACCTGGCTCGGGACGGTGGTCGCGAGGCGGTAGCCGCACGGAATGGGCGTTCTTTGCTCTTAAGGCCTGGTGTGGAGGTCCCGGGCCCCACCGGCCCTCCGAGAGCGTGCCGGTGGAAGTAGCTCAGGCTGAGGCGCCGGAGTCCGGCGCGAGCTGGATGCCGGCCGCCTGCACGCAGTTCCGGCCCTTCGCCTTGGCCGCGTAGAGGGCGCGGTCGGCGAGTCGGACGAGCGAGTCGGGCTCGACGCCGTCCGCCGGCAGCGCAGCGACGCCGAGGCTCGCGCTGAGCGGGAGGTCGACACCCGGGACGCTGATCGCGCTGACGGCGAGCCGCAGCTTCTCGGCGAGCACGAGGGCGCCCTCACGGTCCGTGTCGGGACAGATGACGAGGAACTCCTCACCCCCGTAGCGCCCTGCGAAGTCGCTCTCCCGCACGCCGCCCGCGAGGGCGGAACCGACGGCCGCGAGAACGTCGTCGCCGCGCTCGTGGCCGTGCGTGTCGTTGATCGTCTTGAAGTGGTCGAGATCGAGCAGGATCACCGAGAGGGGCAGGAGCGTGCGCCCTGCCTGGGCGACCATGCGCTTCAGCGTGTCGCGCAGGGCGCGGCTGTTCGGAAGCCCGGTGAGCGCATCCGTCTCCGCCCGTGTCTCGGCGAGCTCGAGGTTGCGGAGGTTGGCGAGCATGGGCGCGGATGTGGCGACCGAGTCGCTCACCCGCTCGCGGTCGGCCTCCTCGAGCGAAGGCGACTCGTGCCTGATCAGCACCGAGCCGATCACCTCGCCGCCCACGAGCGACGGCACGCAGGTGCTGCTCGACTCGCCGCCCCCGCACACGTCGCAGGCCATCAGCGGCTCGCGGCCGCCCCGCTCGTGCGTGCGCCCGAGGCGGATCGCCAGGCAGGACTGGGGCTCGGCGTCCTCCAGCCGTCCCGCCAGCTCCGAGTCCGGATCCAGCGCCGTCGTGGGCACCAGGCGGTTGTCGGTCGTGTTTCGGTTGAGGACGACGACCGAGCTGCCCGGAATCGTCCGCTCCAGGTGGCGCTTCAGGAGCACGTGGGCCTCCGGCTCGCTCCGCGTCACCTGCAAGCTCTCGCTGAGCTCCCGCTGCGTCTCCCGGTACTCCCGCTCCCGCGAGCGGAGTCGGCCCTCGTCGCGCCACGCGCGCAGCATCAGGAGGTAGCCGAGCAGGCCGAAGAGCGCGGTCAGGGTGAAGATCAGCGCGGCGGAGACGACGCCGGTGCGGGCCAGGTCGCGGTCGCGCTTGCGCTCGAGGAGAGAGACGTAGTGGTCGTGGGCGGCCCGGTAGGAGTCGGTGAGCGCCCGCCGGCGGTCGACCTCGGCCATGGTGACGGCGCTGCGGCCCCCCAGCCGGACGCGGCGGATCGCGTCCTCCGCGCTCGCCTGCCAGCTGCGGGACAGCTGGATCGCCCGCCGCAGCCCGGCGAGCACGTTTCCGCGGGCGTCAGCGCGTGCGGACGAGAGGGCCAGATCGAACTCGCGCCGTCCGGAGACGTAGGGCTCGAGGAGCTCCTCGCGGTTCGTGTACACGAACCCGCGCAGGCCATTCTCCTGGCTCAGCATCGCCGTCCGCATCCGCTCGGCGGCTTCGGTCTGCTCGCCTCCCCGCAGCGCGGCCGACTGCTGCCAGTCCGCCATGCGCCACACCATGACCGCGATCACGACCACGGACAGAAGCAGGAGCAGGCTCGAACGGGTATGTCTCGAGATGTTCACGCAATCCCCTCGAACGAGGTATCGGGCGCAGCGGGCCGCGGCTTGAGCCTCGCGCGGCGAGCCGCGAGGGCGCGCGAACCGCTTGAATAGCCCTATGAGCACTGGCTACGTCGGCATCCTCTCCGTCGAGCTGCACTTCCCGGAGGCGGGCTCGCTGAAGGGGAAGCGGCATTTCGTCCGCTCGGCGAAGGCTCAGCTCCGGAACCGGGTCGGCGCGGCCGTGGCCGAGGTAGACCATCACGATCTGTGGCAGCGCGCGCGGCTGACGCTCGCCTGCGTCGCCCGCGAGCACCACGAGGCCGAGCGGCTGCTGGACGAAGCCGAGCACTACCTGCGCGGCCAGGAGTTCGAGCTGGTCGGGGCCGAACGGGAGGTCGTGCAGCCGGGGGAGAGGCTCGGGGATGGGTGAGCGCATCCGCCGGGTGAACGCGGCATTGCGCGAGGTGCTCTCCGAGGCGCTGCCCGAGCTCAAGGACCCGCGCATCGGCTTCGTCACGCTCACCGGCGTGGAGACCTCGCCCGACCTGCGTCACGCACGGGTGTTCGTCAGCGTGCTCGGCTCCGAGCGCGCCCGCGCGGCGACCCTCGACGGCCTCACGGCTGCCCACGGCGTCCTCCAGGCCCGCGTCAGCCGCGAGCTGCGGCTGAAGCGCACCCCGCAGCTGACGTTCGAGTACGACCCGGCGATCGAGCAGGGGCTGCGGATGTCGAAGCTGATCGACGAGCTCGCCGCCGATGAGGGCTAGGCGGCGCTTCCGTCGGAAATCACCGGCCGGAAGCGCTGGAAAGTGACCCACGCTCCTAGTCCCTCGCCCGAGCTGCTGGCGGTCGCGGAAGCGATCCGAGGTCACGACAGGTTCCTGCTCGTGACCCACGAGAACCCCGACGGCGACGCGCTCGGCTCGATTCTCGCCGCGAAGCTGGCCCTCGACCAGCTCGGCAAGGACGCGGTCATGTTCCTGGCGGGGGAGGGCGTGCTGCCGGAGGAGTACGGCTTCATCGACCTGAGTCGGCTGGCGCGGGAGCTGCCCGGGGACGCGACCTCCAGGGTGCTGCTCGCGCTCGACTGCGCGAACGCGAGCCGCACCGGGCTCGACCCGGAGGTGCTCGACTCGTTTCCCCTCTCGCTCGACGTCGATCACCACCACGACAACACGCGCTTCGGCGACGTCAACCTGATCGTGCCGGACGCGTCCTCGACCGGCGAGATCGTCCGCGACCTGCTGCGCGAGCTCGGCGTTCCCCTGACCCAGCCGATCGCGGAGGCGCTCTACGTCGCCCTCGTCACCGACACCGGCCGCTTTCAGTACGGGAACACGACGCCCAAGGCGCTCCGGCTTGGCGCCGAGCTCGTGGAGGCGGGGGTCGACGTGCAGCGCGTCTTCCAGGGCATCTACGAGTCGGTCGACTTCGCGAAGCTGAAGCTGCTCGCGCGCACCCTCGACCGCGCCGAGATCGCCGCGGGCGGGCGGCTCGTCCTCTCCCACCTCGAGCGGCGCGACTTCCACGAGCTGGGCGTGGGCGAGGAGTACGCCGAGGGCCTGATCGACTACCTGCGCGCGGTGGAGGGCGCGGAGATGGCCGCGATCATCCGCGAGCCTCCGGAGCCGCCGGACGCGCCCAGGCGCGTCAGCCTGCGTGCGTCGGCGAGCGACCTCGACGTCTCGGCGATCGCGCGGAAGTCCGGAGGCGGCGGCCATCGCCGGGCGGCGGGCTTCTCGAGCGAGCTGGAGGTGGACGAGATCAAGGAGTTCATCCGCCGGGAGTTCGCCGCGGCCGCCGCCGGAGACTAGATGCCCCCTCCGGTGCCGTCGCGCTGATGCCGCCGCAGGCCCTCAGGCCGAGCGGTCTCGTGCTCGTCGACAAGCCGGCGGGCCCCTCCTCCTTCGCGGTGGTGGCCCGCCTGCGGGGCGCGACCGGGGCCCGGGCCGGACACGCCGGCACGCTCGACCCGTTCGCGACGGGTCTCCTCCTCGTCCTGCTCGGCGCTGCGACCCGGCTGGCGCGCCACCTCGTGGGCCTCGACAAGCGCTACCTGACCGCGATCGACCTGGCCTCGCGGACGGCCACGGGCGATCCGGAGGGCGAGGTCCTCGAGCGGCGGGAGCCGCCGGCGCGTGAGCTGCTGGAGCAGCGGCTGGCCGGCCTGCGCGGAGAGATCGAGCTGCCGATCCCGGCCGCCTCGGCGGTGAAGGTGGCCGGCCGCCGCGCCTACGAGCTGCACCGGCGGGGCGTCGCGGTGGAGATGCCGCTCCGGCGCTCGACCGTGCACGAGCTCGTGCTGGTCGGGTATGCGGAGGGCGTGGCCACGCTCGACCTGCGCGTCAGCTCCGGCACGTACGTGCGGGCGATCGCGGACGCGCTGGGCGGCCACTGCCTCACGCTGCGGCGCCGTGAGGTGGGTCCGTTCGACGTGGCCGACGCGAGCGAGGAGCGGATCCTGCCGGCGCTCGAGGCCCTGCCGTTCCTCCCGCTGCGGGAGGTCTCCGCGGAGGAGGCCCGTGCGATCCGGACCGGACGGCTGCGTATGGGGGAGGACGTCCGCGTCGTTCACGGAGGCGAGCTCGTGGCGGTGGGCGGCACGGTGCTCCCGTGAGGGTCGCCCACGCGATTGCAGAGCTGGAGGAGCGGCCGCGGGCGGTCGCGATCGGGACCTTCGACGGTGTCCACTCCGGGCACCGTCGAGTCCTTCGCGCCGCGATCGACACGGGCCTGACGCCGGCCGTCGTCACCTTCGATCCCCATCCCCGCGCCGCCCTGGGCAACCAGGTGGAGCTCCTCTCGACGCTCGAGCGCCGGCTCGAGCTGCTGGCCGAGACCGGGGTCGAGGAGACGCTCGTCGTGCCCTTCACGCTCGAGCTGGCTCGGCTGGAGCCGGAGGAGTTCGCCGAGAGCGTGCTGCGGCCGCTCGGCGCCCGGATCGTCGTCGCGGGACGCGACTTCCACTTCGGCCGCGGCCGGCGCGGTGACCTCGACCTCCTCGGTCGCCTCGGCTTCGACGCCCGTCCGGTTCCCGCCCTCGAGGGGGTCTCCTCGTCCCGGATCCGGCAGCTGCTGCGCGGCGGAGAGGTCGAGGGGGCGGCGCGCTGCCTCGGGCGCCCGGCGGAGGTCGAGGGGGTGGTCGTCGCGGGCGACGCGAGGGGCGGAACGCTCGGCTTCCCGACGGCGAACCTGGCCACCCGGCCGGAGCTGCTCGTGCCCGCGTACGGCATCTACGCGGGCTCCGCACGCGGCCTGGGGGCCGCCGTCTCGATCGGGACGAACCCGCACTACGGAGGCGACGAGCGCCGCGTCGAGGCCTTCCTGCTCGACTTCGAGGGCGACCTGTACGGGCAGCGACTCGTCGTCGAGCTCTGGCAGCGGCTGCGCGACGAGCGCGCCTTCGCGAGCGAGGTCGACCTCGTCGCCCAGATCGCCCGTGACGTCGAGGCGGCCCGCGGAGCCAGGCGTCCTCCCGACGATGTATGAGGAAGTTGTGAGGACGCGTGAGGACTGCGCAAGCTTTTCCGGCCCGGCGGAATCTCCATTTGCATATGGGCCTCGCTGATCGAAACCTGTCCCTCGTCGAGACGGTGCGCTGCCTCAGCTGCGGTCACGTCTACACGAAGCCGAACGGCGGCGGCACGGCGAGGGCGAACCCGGGCTGTCCGCGGTGTGCCTACGTGGGCTGGCTCTCGACGGCGGTGCCGCTCATGGAAGATCCATGGCCGCGCCACTCCGGCGGGGGTCTGCAGCCGAGCCCGTCCGTCCGACCAGGCTGACGCCGCCGAAGAAGTGATGGCGATCCGGCCAGCGCCGGACCGCCCAGCCGCGCCGTTCGAGCTCCACGAGCGCAGGCTCGTCCGTCGCGGGCTCGGCGTGCACCGTCCCTGCGGCCGGATGCACCCTCGGCCGGTCGACGGCTTCCTGCGCGCCCACTCCCTCGTCCAGGACCGCCGCGGCGACGGCCACCAGGGCGCTGCGCAGCCGCGTGCCGCCGGCGGCGCCGATCGCGAGCTCGAGCCGGCCGCTTCCCGCCCCGTCCAGCGCGATGCTGGGAGCCATCATGCTTCCGACCCGCTCGCCCGGATCGAGCGGCCCCCGCAGCAGGTCGGTCTCGCCGAGCATGCTGTTCAGGTGCAGGTCGAGGCCGGGCAGGTAGTCGCCGGAGCCGAGGCCGAGGCTCGTGGTCAGCACGCAGGCGTTGCCCTCCCGATCGGCGACGGCGAGGTTCGTCGTCTCCCCGGGGGCCGCGTCGCCCTCCAGCGCCGACACCAGCGCGAGCGTCCGGCCGGTCGCGCCCGCCCCGGCGAGGCGGGGCAGCCGCCCGAGCGCGCCTGCGACTCCCGAGAGGCCGGTCCGCGTGAGGAAGCGCGTGCCACGGTAGTCCAGGGCGTCCGGCTCGCTCCAGCAGGCCGCGTAAGCCCGGAGGTCTCCCCGGGTGAGCAGCCCGCCCCGCTCGTCGGCGAGCTCCAGGAGGCGCTCGGCGATCGTGCTGCGGTACACGCCGCCGGCGCCCTCCGACGCGACGAGCTCGAGGGCGGCGACGAGCCCGGGCTGACGGAGGCGGTCTCCGGCCTCTAGCAGCCGCCCGCCGGGGGAGTAGATGCGCGCGCCGGCGTCGAGCGTCAGCACGGGGGCGAGCATCTCGAGACAGGCGGCGTGCGCCGGCGGCATCTCGACGTCGCTCCGGGCGAGAGCGAGCGCCGGCTCGACGAGGCGGGGCCACGGCAGGCGGCCGTGCTCGCGCCAGAGGAGCTCGAGCCCGGCGGGAAGGCCCGGGACGCCGCAGGACGCTGGGCCGACGGCGTAGTGGACGAGCTCCTGCCCGAACGGCACCTCGAGCTCGACGAGCTCCCGTGCCCTCGGCGCCGCCCCGAGACCGGGCGCGGCGACGAAGCAGTCGAGGTTGCGCACGCGCCCCCGCGCCCGGTCGAGGTAGATCGCGTGCCCGCCGCCCAGGAACCCCGTCATCACGGTCTCGGCCACGCACGAGGCCAGCGAGGCCGCGACGGCGGCGTCGGCGGCCGTCCCGCCCTCCTCGAGGATCTCGAGCCCGGCGTCGGCGGTCGCCGGGTGCCCGGCCGCGATTCCCGCGCTCACCCGCGAATCGTGCCAGTGGATCGGCTCGCGGGCGCCGCGCCCGGCCGCTGCTACCCTGTGCGGCGACCGCAGCCGCGGCCGTGCGCTCGCTTCCGACGCGCGGCGGGGACTGCGGAGACGCCTACAGGAGGCCAGGCATGACGCTCACGAAGGAAGCCAAGCTGGAGATCGTCGCAGGGCACGGCCGGCACGGGTCCGACACGGGCTCGCCGGAGGTGCAGATCGCATTGCTGACCCGTCGCATCAACGAGCTCACCGAGCATCTGAGGACGCACGCGAAGGACCACTACTCGCGGCGCGGCCTGCTCAAGCTCGTGGGGCGGCGGCGGCGGCTGCTCGACTACCTCCAGCGGACGAACCTCGAGGGCTACCGGGCCCTGATCAAGGAGTTGGGCCTGAGGCGGTAGCCGAGAAGCAGGAGGGTGGAAGTTTGAGCGAGATCCGCGTCGCCGGATCTGACTCAAACCTCCACCTTCCCCGACGGAAGACGGAGGACTGAGAGATGAGTATCGCGACCGAGCGCATGACAGCGGTCAGCGTGAGCGTGGGCGAGCAGGAGATCACGTTCGAGACCGGCAAGCTCGCCAAGCAGGCCGACGGCGCCGTCGTCGTCCGCTCCGGCGACACGATGGTGCTCGCGACGGCGCAGGGGCGCATGGAGGCGCGCGAGGGCGCGGACTTCTTCCCGCTGACCGTGGACGTCGAGGAGCGCATGTACGCCGCCGGGAAGATCCCCGGCGGGTTCTTCAAGCGTGAGGGGCGGCCGACCGAGCGCGCGATCCTGACCGCACGGATGATCGACCGCCCGATCCGGCCGCTGTGGCCGAAGGGGTTTCGCAACGAGGTGCAGGTGATCTGCACCGTCCTCTCGGCCGACCTCGTGACGCCGCACGACATCCTGTGCATCAACGGGGCCTCGGCGGCGTTGATGATCTCCCCACTGCCCTTCTCGGGGCCGGTGGGCGCGGTCAGGATCGCGCTGATCGACGGTGAGTTCACGATCAACCCGACGCTCCAGGAGGCGGAGGAGAGCTCGACGCTCGACCTGATCGTCGTCGGTACGAAAGACGGCCTGACGATGGTCGAGGCGGGTGCCGACGAGATCCCCGAGGAGGTCCTGCTCGACGCGCTCGAGCTGGCTCACGGGAAGATCATCGAGCTCTGCGAGGCGCAGGAGGAGCTCGCGCGGAGGGCCGGCAAGCCGAAGTGGCTCGACGCCGAGGTCACCGCCGAGCTGGAGCAGCACGCCGGCCGGATCCGCGAGCGGATCGCGTCCTCCGGGCTCCGCGAGGCGAGCGGAGCGGTCGAGGAGCTTCAGGCCGAGGTCTCGCCCCGGCTCTCGATGGAGTCGACGGAGGCCGACATCACGCGGCAGGTGCAGGTCCGGTCGAGCCTGGCCCTCGTGCTGGAGCGCGAGCGCCTGGCGGCGGTCACGGACGCGGTGCGCCAGCAGTTCGAGGACGACCTCCGGGCCCTCACCGAGGCGGAGCAGGACTCGAAGGAGCTCAAGTCGGCCAAGCGCCACCTGCTCTTCGACCGCATCGTCGAGAGCGTCGAGCTGCCGTTTCCGGTCGGCCCCGCGACGGTCGACGGCGAGGGGCCCGTCGTCAAGGACACGCTGACGAAGCAGTTCGTCAAGCGGGCGGCGGAGGCGGTCTACAAGGACCTCGTCCGCAAGAAGATCGCCGTCGAGAAGCGCCGCCCCGACGGCCGCGGCACCGACGAGATCCGGCCGATCGAATGCGAGGTGACCGTGTCGCCGCGCACGCACGGCTCCGCGCTGTTCACGCGCGGGCAGACGCAGATCATGACGCTGCTCACCCTGGGCACGGCCAAGGAGGGCCAGCGGATCGACGATCTGTCGCTCGAGACCGACCGCCGCTACATGCACCACTACAACTTCCCGCCCTACTCGGTCGGGGAGACGGGCTTCATGCGCGGCCCGAAGCGTCGCGACATCGGCCACGGCGCTCTCGCGCAGCGCGCGCTCGAGGCGATGATCCCGCCGCCCGGCGAGTTCCCGTACACGATCCGGCTCGTCTCGGAGACGCTCGAGTCGAACGGCTCCTCGTCGATGGGCTCGGTGTGCGGCTCGACGCTGGCGCTGATGGATGCGGGCGTGCCGATCAAGCGGCCGGTCAGCGGCATCGCCATGGGCCTCGTCAAGGAGGGCGACGACTACGTCGTCCTGACGGACATCCAGGGCGCCGAGGACCACCTCGGAGACATGGACTTCAAGGTGGCCGGCACGCGCGAGGGCGTGACCGCGCTCCAGATGGACATCAAGATCACCGGCGTCACGCAGGAGATCATGCGGAACGCGCTCGACCAGGCGAAGGGGGCGCGGACGTTCATCCTCGACCGGATGGCGGAGGCGATCCCGGAGGCCCGGGGCGAGCTGGCCGCGCACGCTCCGCGGATCTCGTCCGTGAAGATCGACCCCGAGCAGATCGGTCTCGTGATCGGCAAGGGCGGCGAGACGATCAGGGCGCTCGAGGGCGACTACGAGGTCCAGATCGACATCGAGGAGGACGGGACGATCCTGATCTACGCCACGGAGGGGACGAAGGCGGATGCGGCGATCTCGGCGATCCAGGCGCTGACGAAGCAGCCGGAGGTGGGGGACACCTACACCGGCAAGATCGTCAAGACGACGCAGTTCGGCGCCTTCGTGGAGCTGAAGAAGGGCACCGACGGCCTGCTCCACGTCTCCAACGTCGGCCCCGGCCGCGTCGCGCACATCGAGGACGTGATGAACCGGGGGGACGTCGTCGACGTGGTCGTGCAGGAGGTCGACAAGGCCCGCGGCCGGATCGGCCTGAAGCTCGTCGCCAAGCACGAGAACGGCGGGCTCGTCCAGCCCGAGGAGCTGATCGAGCGGGCGAAGAGCGCTCCCCCGCGCGAGCGGGAGGAGGAGCGGCCGCGCCGCGACGGCGACCGCGGCCGCGGCGGGCGCGGGGGGCGGGATCGCGACCGCGGCCCCCGCCGCGACTAGCCGAACGCAGCCTGGTGAGGGCGGGGGAGACCCCGCCCTCACGTAGACGCGTGACCGTCCGCAGGCGCGCGAATCACCGGTCACGCGTCTAGGATCCACGGGTGCAGCGCTACGTCCTCTCGGAGCTCGACTCGGGCGAACGCCTGATCTCGGAACAGGTCACCAGCGTCCGCTCGGTCGCGCTCGGCTTCTGGATCGGGGCGGGCTCGCGCGACGAGCCTCCGGCCCGCGGGGGGGTGACGCACTTCATCGAACACCTGCTCTTCAAGGGGACGCAGTCGTACGACGCGCTCGAGATCGCCGAGATCTTCGACGGGCTCGGCGGCGAGCTCAACGCGGCCACGTCCCGGGAGCACACGGTCGTCTACGCCCGCGTGCCGGACCACCATCTCGAGACCGCCCTCGACGTGATGGCCGACATGGTCGTCACCCCGCGCTTCGCCGAGCTCGAGACCGAGCGCGAGGTCGTGCTCGAAGAGATCGCGATGGTCGAGGACGCGCCGCAGGAGCTCGTGCACGACCTGCTGGCGGAGGCGATCTTCTCGGGGCACGCGCTCGGGCGCCCCGTGATCGGGACCGCGGAGGTGATCTCCTCGATCAGCCGCCGTGCGATCGCCTCCTACCACCGGTCCGCCTACGTCGCCGGCAACATCGTGCTCGCGGCGGCGGGGAACCTCGAGCACGAGCGGTTGCAGGCCTTGCTGCACCGGGCCGCGATGAAGCGCCCCGACCGGCCGCCCGCGAAGCTCCGCGTGCGCCCGACACTGGTCAAGGAACCACCCCCCGGCATCCGCTTTCAGCGCAAGGACACCGAGCAGTACCACGTCTGCGTCGGCGCGCCGGGAATCGCCCGGTCGGACCGGCGCCGCTTCGCCGCCTCGCTCCTCGACGCGATCCTCGGCGGCTCGGCCTCCTCGCGGCTGTTCCAGGAGATCAGGGAGAAGCGCGGCATGGCGTACTCCGTCTACACCTTCGCCTCGCAATACACGGACACGGGCCAGGTCGGGATCTACATCGGCACGCGCGAGGAGAACCTGGCGGCCTGCCTGGAGATCGCCGCGGCCGAGATCGCCGACGTCGCGGCCGGCAACCTCCGCGCCCGCGAGCTGGAGCGCGCGAAGGAGAACCTCAAGGGCCGGATCATGCTCTCGATGGAGTCGACGTCGAACCGGATGAGCCGCCTCGGCAAGTCGCTGATCACCGACTCGGAGCTACTCTCGCTCGAGCGGATCATCGCCGAGATCGACGGTGTCGACGCCTCGGCCGTCGCCGAGCTCGCCTCGCTGCTGCTGGCGAGCGAGCGCCTCTCGGCCGCGGGCATCGGGCCCGACGAGGATCTCTTCCGCCGCGCCGTGGAGCACGTGAATCCGGGCCTGCCCGCGCGCGCCGCTGCGGCGTGAAAGTCCTGCTCAACGGGCGACGCGGCAGGGTCGGAAGCGTGCTCGCGCCGGCGCTCGCGGCGGCGGAGCACGAGCTCGTCGACGACCTGGACACGGCGGACGTGATGGTCGATTTCACCAGGCCCGACGCGGTGCTGGCGAACGTCCGCGCGGCCCTGGCGGCGCGCGTTCCCTGCGTGGTGGGCACGAGCGGCGCCGACCTGACCGGCGCCGGCGAGGAGGCCCGGTCGCTGGGCCTGCCCGTGCTGGTCGCGCCGAACTTCGCGGTCGGGGCGGTGCTGATGATGCGCTTCGCCGAGCAGGCCGCCCGGCACCTCCCGCAGGCCGAGATCGTCGAGCTCCATCACGAGGAGAAGCTGGACGCCCCCTCGGGCACCGCGATGGCGACGGCAGCGCGGCTTCCCGGCGACCCGCCGATCCACTCCGTCCGGCTGCCGGGCCTCGTCGCACACCAGGAGGTGCTCCTCGGCGGCCCGGGCCAGCTCCTGACGATCCGCCACGACACGCTGTCGCGCGAGGCCTTCGTGCCGGGCGTCCTGCTCGCGCTGGAACGGCTCGACTCGCTTCCGCCGGGGCTGACCGTCGGGATCGAGGGTCTCCTTGACTGAGCAGGTCTCGGGCAGCTGCCTCTGCGGCGGCGTCGCCTACGAGGTGACCCTGCCTTTCCGCCGCGCCGGGTACTGCCACTGCTCGCGCTGCCGCAAGCACTCCGGCGCCGGCGGCCTCGTCCAGGGCCGCGTGCCGCGCGCGGCGCTACGGGTGGTCCGGGGCGAGGAGCTCCTGCGCGAGTTCCGGCCCGGCGGCGGGTTGCCGAAGGTCTTCTGCAGCGCGTGCGGATCGAGTCTGTTCGGCGGCGAGTGGCCGGATGGCCCGGAGGTGTCGATCCGGTTCGGCTCGCTCGACGGCGATCCCGGCATCCGGCCCGGCGATCACGCCTTCACCGCGGATCTGGCGCCCTGGGACGAGTTGCCCGCGGACGGGCTCCCCCAGTACGCGGGAGCGCGTCCACGGCCGTAGAGGAACCTGCCGAGAACGGCGGCTATGATCGGCGGCGGTGCTCGGCGAGGTCCTGACCGCGATCGTGACGCCGTTCGGGCGCGACGGCTCGGTCGACTACGACGCGTTCGCCGACCTGGCGCGGCATCTCGTCGCCAACGGCTCTGACGGCCTCGTCGTCGCGGGGACGACCGGCGAGTCGCCGACGCTGTCGGACGGCGAGCGGCTCGAGCTGATCCGGGTCGCCGTCGACACGGTCGGGGACCGGGCGACGGTCGTCGCCGGCACGGGCACGTACTCGACCGCCCACTCGGTGCACCTCACCGAGCAGGCCCACGAGCTGGACGTGGATGCCTTCCTGGTCGTGACGCCGTACTACAACAAGCCGCCGCCGCGCGGGATCGTCGAGCACTTCAGGGCCGTCGCCGCCGCGAGCGACCGGCCGATCATGGTCTACAACATCCCCGCGCGAGTCGTGCTCAACCTCGAGCCCGAGACGATCGCGAAGCTGGCCGAGATCCCGACGGTGCGCGCGGTCAAGCAGGCGAACGACGATCTCGACCAGGCGCGGCGCATCCCCGAGCTCGGCCTCGACCTCTACGCGGGCGACGACGCGCTGATCCTTCCCTTCCTCGAGCTCGGCGGGGTCGGGGGCGTCTGCGTGCACACCCACGTCGCGGGACCGCAGGTGAAGGAGATGATCCGCCGCTACCGCGAGGGCGACGTCGACGGAGCGAGGCGCCTCGACGAGGAGCTCGCACCCGCGCTCGAGCTGCTCGAGGTCGTCGGCAACCCGATCGCGATCAAGGCGGCGCTCCGGCTCCTCGGACACGAGGTGGGGGGCCACCGGCTGCCGCTCGTGCCGGCGACCGAGGCCGAGGTGGCGCGCGTTCGAGGCTACCTGGAGCGCCTGGGTGCGCTCACAGCTACTTCCCCCGCGTAACGCCGCCAGAAGGTCGAACGCTTCTGCGAGGGAAGTAGCTTAGTTCCAGGACGAGCTGTTCCAGCTGGATGAGTTCCAGCTGGACGAGTTCCACGAGGAGCTGTTCCAGCTGGAGGAGTTCCAGGAGGAGCTGTTCCAGCTCGAGGAGTTCCACGACGAGGAGTTCCAGCTCGAGCTGTTCCAGCTCGAGGAGTTCCACGAGGACGAGTTCCAGGACGAGCTGTTCCAGGAAGAGCTGTTCCAGCTCGAGGAGACCGTGCCGACGGCCCCGCCGACGATGCAGAGGCTGCCGGGGGCGCAGACGAGCGCGGGCACGCCCTGGTTCGCGCGGCCGGGGACGGCGTCGAACCCGGATGCCTTCGAGAGATCGAGAGCGCCGACGGGCGAGAGCGCGACCTTCCGCGCCTGCTCGATGAGGAACCACTTGACCTGGTCGGGGCTCCAGCCGGGATGCTGCTGGAAGAGGATCGCGGCCGCGCCGGCTACCTGGGGCGCCGCGAACGACGTGCCGCTGATCGAGGCATAGCCGGGCGCGACGCGGTTCGCGGCGGGGGCGAGGGCGTCGAGCACCGTGCCGGCGGGGAGCACCGAGGCGATGTGCCGGCCGGGGGCGACGAGCTCCGGCTTGGCGAACCCGTCGACGGTGAGACCGCGTGAGGAGAAGCCGGCGACCCTGTCGTCGCCGTGTCCCCGCGTGTCGTTGGTGTCGAGGGCGCCGACCGTGAGAGCGAGGGGATCGTTCGCGGGAGCGAAGTCGACCGCGCCGGGGCCGTCGTTCCGCGCCGCGACGACGACGACGATCCCGGCAGCCCAGAGCCGCTCGACGGCGAGGTCGAGAGCGCTGGTCTGGTACGAGCTCGGCATGGCCTCGGAGAGGGAGAGGTTGACGACGCGGATGTTCCGCTCGTGCGCGTTGTTGAAGACCCACGCGAGTCCGGAGATGACGTCGCTCGAGCGGACTCCCTCCGGGCGGTCGACGTCGATCGAGTAGATGGTCGCGCCGGGCGCGATGCCGACGAAGCGCCCGTCGGGGCTCGAGCCGGCGGCGACGCCGGCAACGAGGCTGCCGTGACCGTGCGCGTCGTCGAGCGAGCCGGGCTGGTCGGGCAGGCGGACCTGGACGAGGCGAGAGCCGAAGTCGGTGCCGGGCGTGACGCCGCTGTCGATCACGGCGATGCCGACTCCCGTGCCGTCCCCGCCGGCCTTCCACGCCTTCCCGGCGCCGTCGACCGGCGGATAGAGCGTCGCGAGGCCCGACGTCCTGTCGCCGTTGCCCTGCGGGAGCACCGTTGCGTCCGCGCCGACGAAGGCGACGTCGGCGTCGTCCGCGAGCTGCTCCAGGTTCGAGACGGCGACCGTCGCCCGGACGCCTCCGACCAGCTCGAGGGGGCGGACGGCCGTCGCACGGGCCCGGGTGGACGCCGCGAGCGCGTCGGGGCCGACGACCACGACGTGGAGAGGGTCACCCGGGGCGCGCGCCTCGGCGAGTGCCGCCAGCCGAGGGTCGACCTTCGAGTGGCCGGCGACGCCGGCGCGTGCGTGCGCCGGAAGGACGCCGATCAGGAGCGCGAGCAGTGCTAGCCCGAGCAGCCGAGCCCGTCCGGTGAGAATCGCGTGCCGCATTGCACCCTGTTGTCGTCCTCCTCGCTCGAGAGGAGGACACTCGAACGAGGGATCGGGCGCAGGGCCCGACGAGGATCAGGCGGCTTCGACGGCGCGAAGGTGCGTGCCGGTGCCGAGGACGGCGGGCTCGAAGCGGAAGAGCTGCTCGAGCGCGTCGATCACGCGCGGGCAGAACTGGGTGCCCGAATGCGCGCGCATCTCGTCGAGCGCAGCGGTGATGCTCCGGCCGCGCCGGTAGGGGCGGTCGCTCGTGAGCGCGTCGAGGGCATCGGCGACGAGGACGATCCGGGCGGGCAGCGGGATGGTCTCGCCGCTGAGTCCCTTCGGATACCCGGCGCCGTCGATGCGCTCGTGGCTCGACTCGGCGATCTGGAGCACGAACGGATGCAGGTCGACGTCCTTGAGGATGAACGCCGAGATGACCGGATGCTCCTTCATCACCTTCCACTCCTCGTCGTCGAGCGGCCCGGGCTTGTGGAGGATGCGCTCGGGGATTCCGATCTTGCCGATGTCGTGCAGGAGGGCGCCGATCTCGATCGCCTCGAGGTCCGACGCGGAGTAGCCCAGACGGCGCCCGAGCGCGACCGACACCTCGGCCACCCGCTCGGTGTGGCCGCCCGTGTAGTAGTCCTTGGCCTCCATGCTGCGCGACAGCGCCGCGATCGTGGCCAGGTGCTTCTTGCGGACCTTCTCGACGAGCTCGGTGCTCTCGAGCGCGGTCGAGAGCTGGGGCAGGATCGCGTCGCGGAGCCGCTGCCAGCGCTCCTCGTCGAAGTCCGCGCCCTCGGAGAGTGAGAGCGATCCGATGCGATTGCCCGCCGCGAGAAGACCGATGCCCGCGCCGTCGCCGCCGACCTCGATCCGCGCCTGCGCGCCTGTCAGGCGCCCGAGCGCCTCCTCGGCGTAGGAGACGAGCGTGCTCCGGTCGTGTGCGCGCGCCGAGAGCCCGCCGGCGAACTGGAAGAGCTCGTTCAGGTCTTCGTTCCGCTCCGCCAGCTGCTGGTTCGCCACGCCGAGCGCGCGGTTCTTCTCGCGCACCTCCTCGACGGCATCGCGCGTGTGGTTCTGGTACTGGCGGACGGAGATGACGAGCAGGACCGGCGGCAGGGCGAACGCGAGCAGACCCGAGATGCCCGTCTTCTCGTAGGCGATCGCGGTGGCGACGGCGAGTGGCCCGAAGGCGAGCACGTGGAAGCGCGCCCAGTGGAACCGCTCCCGCCAGACCTCTTGAATCGTCAGTCCCTCGGACAGGCTCATCGCCACGCAGAGCAGGCCGTTGTTGACGATGCCGTACGCCAGGCCGGCGACCGACGCGGCCGCGAGGGTGACCGCGGTCGAGTCGGCGAGCGGGTCGAGCACGACGAACACCGCCGCGCCGGCGGCCGTGGAGAGCGTGAAGTTCGCGGCGTCGAAGATCGCCTTGTGGAGGGCACCGCGCCTGCGGGCCCACTGCAGGACCGCCGCGACGAAGGCGATCAGCACCGCCGGTCCGGCGCCCAGCGAGAAGGCTGCGGCGAGCAGGCCGATGGCGGAGACGCCGATGCTGCCCTTGCCGTAGACCTCGACGGAGAGCAGCTGCAGGCAGAGCGCGAGCAGGACGAACGTGGCCGCCTTGACGGGATGGTCTGCGAAGACGTGGAGCGCGGGCGGGCCCAGGAGCACGAGACACGTGCTCGCTGCGATCGCGGCCAGCGTGATCAGCAGGCTGACTGCCGAGCCGGCATCCTTGGCTGGCCGGGTGCTCACGGGCGAAGGGCGGAACGGACGCGTGCGCGCATGTTCTAGTTCTCGCACGTCCCGCCTGACCGCGTCACACCTTTTCGGGGGAGGCCACCGTCCCCCGACGGAGGGCTTCTGCTCAGCCCACCCGCGTCGGACGGGGGCTCAGTCCCAGCTGGAGCTGTTCCAGGAGGAGCCGTTCCAGCTGGACGAGTTCCAGCTGGAGCTGTTCCACGACGACGAGTTCCAGGAGGAGCTGTTCCAGGAGGACGAGTTCCAGCTGGAGGAGTTCCAACTCGAGCTGTTCCAGCTGGACGAGTTCCAGGAGGAGGAGTTCCACGAGCTCGAGTTCCAGCTCGAGGCGACCGTGGTGCCGGTCAGGCAGAGCGAGCCGGGCGCGCAGACGAGCGCCGGCACGCCCTGGTTGGCCAGGCCGGGCGTGATCGTCGTCATCACCCGGTCGATGGCGAGGCTTGGCGTCGCGGAGAGCAGCACCGCC
>JBHEMU010000011.1:0-3042 GCA_046262415.1 Gaiellaceae bacterium
ACCGCGACCGTGCGGCTCACCCGCGGCCGCGAGATCGACGCGGCCTGCGGCCAGCTCGCCGCGCGCGGGGGCGAGCTCGCGCGGACGTAGGGACGGCGGCTCAGCCGCCGTCCGAGGCGCCCGGCGGGCCGCTTCCCCACAGCTCGCCGTCGCGCTCGAGCCGGCGGTCGGCGTCGGCGCGACCCATCTCGATTAGCGCGTCGGCGTAGTGGTGCTCGAAGAAGAAGTAGGAGAGGAGCTCGCCGTGGGGCTCGGTCACTCCGCCCACGAGCCGGCCGAGCAGCGCGACGTTGGGCGAGCGAAGGCCCTTGAGGCCGCGGTAGCGGCGGCGGAAGACATCCGCCGCCGCGTCGCCGACCGAGTCGCGGTGGGGTGGGGTGACGAGGATGTAGGGCACGCGCTTGTAGGGCGCCTTGCCGTGGCGCTCGCGGTTGCGCCGGGTGGCCTCCGTGCCTCCCTGGTCGCCGACGATCAGGTTGATCTTCCCGAGCATGCGCACGTCCTCGATGAGCGGATCGGCCATGGTCGCGAGCAGGAGCTGGACGACGCCGTCGGCGACGTCGGGGGCGTGCTTTGGGTCCTGCCACGGCTCGTGGTCGACCCGCCCGACGGAGTGCGTGGCCGAGATCACCACCCGGTCGACGCCGAAGTCGAGCACGGGCTTGATCGGGGTGTTGAGCCGCGTGCCGCCGTCGTAGTACCAGCCCCGCGCGCTCTCCGGGCGCTCGACCGAGATCGCCGGAAAGAGGACGGGGATCGCCGCCGAGGCGCGCACGTGCTCAGCGGACAGGCTCGTGGGGACGTAGTGGACGTCGTGCGACTCGTAGAGCTCGCCGTGGGCGCGTCCCTCGACGAAGACCACGCTCGTCGCCGTCGCCACGGCGGTGGCCACGACCCCGACCGCGTCGAGGTGCCCCTCCTCGACGTTGTCGTGCAGGGCCTGCCAGTCGATCCAGCGGTCGAGCGTCCGGCCGAGCGGCGTGGGATCGAGCAGGCCCTGGAGGTTGACGCCCGGCACCCCAAGGACCTCGCCGGCGTAACGCAGGGCCGTGAGCGACGCCTGGAGGCTGACAACGGGACGCACGACGAGGCCGGTCCGGATCTCCCGCCAGCGCGCGAGCAGGCCCTCGACAGCGCTCTCGGCGTCGAGGTGGGCACAGGAGGCGAGGTAGGCCGCGTTGATCGCCCCGACGCTCGTGCCGAGGATCACGCGCGGACGCTCGCCGCGGCGCTCGAGCTCGGGCAGGAGCACCGAGACCACGCCGGCCTCGTAGGCTCCGCGCGCGCCGCCGCCGGAGAGCACGAGCCCGACCGTGTCGCGTCTCGCCATGGACGCGGACAGTACGCGCGCCCGCGAGCGCATGCATCGCGCGCCGGCTGGGGATGACGGAGGGGAAGGTCGGCTGAGGAGAGCGACGAGCATGGCGGCAGGCGAGCGGCGCCGGGCGGCGCCGGCACGAGACCGAGCAGGCCGAAACGGGGCAGGCCAAGGCGCTCGCGGCGGGCGCAGGAGTGCGTCGACACGCACCGCGCCGACGAGGACCTCACCCGCGAGCGAGGGTCGCCAGAGCAGCCGCGACGGAGGGGGCCGTCCCGGCGAGAGCCGGTCGTCCTCGGGCCCGGAAGGCACCCCCGGCGGCCTCGCGGGACTCGTCCAGCGCCGTGCCCGCGAGTGGTCGCTCGACTCGATCGACCCGACCTTCGCTCATCGTCAACGCCACTTCTGGAACCTCCTCCAGGACCACTACTTCCGCATCGAGATCGAGGGCTGGCACCGCCTACCGGACCCGCCGGCGCTGGTCGTGGGGACCCACGCGGCGGGGATCTTCCCCGTCGAGGCGTGGATGTTCGGGCTGAGCTGGTGGCGGCGCTTCGGCGAGGACCGCATCCTCCACGGGACGGCGCACGACGCGCTCATGGCGGCCCCCGGCGTCGGAGCCTACTTCCGCAAGATGGGGGTCATGTCGGCTTCGCGCGAGACCGTGTCCGCCGCCCTCGAGGCCGGTCGCGACGTGGCCGTCTTCCCCGGCGGCGACGTCGACTCCCTGCGGCCGTGGTCAAAGCGCGACAAGGTGATGCTCGCGGGGCGTGCCGGCTTCGTCAAGCAGGCGATCCGCTCGGGCGTACCGATCGTGCCGCTGGCCCAGACCGGCGGCTCCGACACGATGTTCACGCTCACCGACGGGAAGGGGCTCGCGCGCACGCTCGGCCTCAACCGGCTCGCCCGTGCGGAGGCGCTGCCGCTCGCCGTCGGCCTGCCGTGGGGCATCGCTCCCGGAGCGCTCCCCTTCCTCCCCCTCCCCGCCAAGCTGCGGTCGGAGCTCCTCGATCCCCTGTTCCTGGATGACGATCCAGAGCGCGCCGACGACGACGACTACATCGACGAGATCTACCGCGAGGTCGAGCGGCGGCTTCAGGCAGGAATGAACCGCCTGGCGAGCAGGCGGAGCTTTCCGGTCCTGGGCTGAGCCTGAGCAGCGGTCGCGAGGGCGCCCGCTGGCCGCGCCTTACGCCTCCGCTCGCGCCTCGCCCGCCCGCAGCAGGCGATCGCGCAGCTCGCCCTCCTCCTCCGGCGAGGGGTCGAAGCTCACCGCCTCGGGCAGCTCGTCGAGTCCGCTCAGGCCGAACACCCGCTCGAACAGGGCGGTCGTGCGGTAGAGCACCGCGCCGAACCGCGAGCGCCCGACCTCCTCGATCACCCCGCGCTCGAGCAGGGACCCGACCGCCGACTCCGAGGCGACGCCGCGGATGCGCGCGACCTCGGGCCGCGAGACCGGCTGCAGGTAGGCGACGATCGCCAGGCACTCCGCCTGGGCCTGGGTCAGCGGAGGGGTGCGCGGGCGGGCCAGCAGGCGCCGGGCGGCGGGCTCGGCCGCCGGGTCGGTCGCGAGCGCAAAGCCGCCGGCGACCTCGCGCAGGACGACCCCGCGCCAGCCCTCGGCGTAGTGCTCGCGCAGGCGGGCGAGCGCCTCGACCACGTCGCTCTCGCTCGCCTCGCAGGCGCCGGCGAGATCGGCGAGCGAGACAGGCTCGGGCGACAGG
>JBHEMU010000012.1:0-3164 GCA_046262415.1 Gaiellaceae bacterium
GACGAGCTCGCGGACCAGGATCGAGTTTCCGACCACCAGCTCCACCGAGAGGTGGCGGTCGCGCCTGCGCTCGAACTCGACCAGCGGGCCCGGAAGGACGAACTCGGCGATGGTGTGGCTCGCCGCAAGCCGTATCGGCGCATCCTCCTGGCTCAGGCCGGCCATGAGCTCCTCGACCGCCTCGGCTTGGGAAAGGAGCTTGCGTGCTTCGAAGTAGAGCCGATGCCCCGCCGGAGTCGGCGTGACCCCGCGCGAGGAGCGCTCGAGGAGCGTCGCGCCGGCCAGCGCCTCGAGCGTGCGCAGTCGCTTGGAGAGGGCGGGCTGGCTCAGCCGGAGCAGCCGGGCAGCCCGGCCGAGGCTGCCCAGGTCGACCGCCGCGCAGAACGCGCGCAGCTCGGCGATGTCGGCCGAGCGGACGGGGCGAGCCATGCAGCCAGGTTAGGGCTTGGCACCGCCGGCGGCCGGCTCAGGTAACCGGGTGCCGTAAGGCCTGACGACCAGCCATCTCCCGCGCGTGGTCCGGGCGCTCAGACGTCGCCGGGCTCGACCTTGGTGACGCTGTTGTCCTTGGTGTTGGCAACCCACAGAGCGCCTTCGCCGACGACGATGTCGTTGGCGCCCTTGCTCACGCCCTTGATCGGCTCGCCCTGCTGCTTGCGGCTGTCGGCCGAGAAGCGGCGGACCTCGTTGGTCAGCGGGTAGCCGACCCACATGGAGCCTTCGCCGACCGCGAAGATGCTGCCGCCCTTGAGGGGGATCGGCTCTCCGACGGTGAAGGACTGCTCGTCGATCTGGGTGACGTCGTCGGTTGTCCCGACGTAGATGATGCCGTCCTCCACGGCGATGCCGCCGAGCTCCTGATCGAGCTTGAGCGGATCGCCGAACGGCTTGCCCGTCGTTCCGTCGAGCTTGAGGATGGTCTTGTCGCCCGTGTTGACCACGTAGAGGCCGCGGTCCCCGTAGGCCATGCTGATCGGCTTGCGCCCGACCTTGATCGGGCCGCCCTCGAGCTTTTGGGTCTTCATGTTGACGCGGGTGACCGTGCCGTCGTTGGAGTGGCTGAGCCAGACATAGCCACCGCCAACCGCGATGCTGTCGATGTTCGCCCCGGCGTCGATCGGGTCGCTCTTCTGGCCCGAGGAGGCGTCGACCCGGGTGATCGCGTCGCGGTAGTTCCACACCCACACCGCGCCGTTGTCGACGGCGAGCTCGGTCGGCACGCCGCCGACCTTGATCTGCTCGGCGGTGCTCTTCCTGGGGTCGATCTTCGAGATCGTGTCCGTCGAGAGGTTCGCGGTCCACACGAAGCCCTCGCCGACCTCGATGTCGTAGGGCTCCTTGCCCACCGGGATGGGCTTGCCCGCGACGTTGCCGGCGACGTCGCTGCCACCTCCGCCACCGGCGACCAGCCCGATCACCACCACGACGACGATGAGACCGAGGACGCCGCCGACTACGGCAAGCACGAGCGGCAGGCGACTCTTGGCCTTCGGGGCGGCCGCCGGAGGAGCCCCGGGGGCGGCGCCATAGGCGGGGGACGCCCCGCGGCCAAGCGCGGGAGCGCCGCCGTAGCCGGGCGTGGGAGCAGGCGGAGCGCCGCCGGGAGGCGCGCCTCCGTATCCGGGCGCCGGGGCGCCCGGTGCGCGCCCGGGCGGAGCGCCTCCAAAGCCGGGCCCGGCGGCTGGGCCGTCCGGCGGAGCTCCAGGGGGGGTGGCGGCGGGCGCGTCGAGGCCGCCCATCACCGTGGCCCCGGGCGCGGTCGGCGTCGGCGCGGAGCCAAGCACGGTCGGCCCCACGGTGGCGGGGCCCGCCCCGGGGCTCTCGGCGACCGCTGAAGCGCCCCCTGGCGCCGCTTCGCCGGTGGCCACGCTGCGCTCGGACCGGGAGAGGACTTGGCCCTCCGTGGCCGCGACGGCGGCTCGGCCGAAGTCCCCCGTCGAGAGGTAGCGCTGATCGGGCTCTTTCGCCATGGCGCGCCCCACCACCGCGTCGAGCTCGGCAGGGAGCTGGGGCGCGGCGGCGCGCAGCGAGGGCGCCGGCTCGCTCATGTGGGCCCACATCTTGGCCGGCTCGGTCTCGCGCGGGAAGGGCACTTGACCCGTGAGCGCCTGGTAGAAGACGCAGCCGAGCGCGTAGACGTCGGCGCGCGCATCGACCTCCACGCCCTGGAGCTGCTCGGGCGCGATGTAGTCCATCGTCCCGACGATCATCCCCGTGCGGGTCAGCCCGCTCTGTGAGGACGCCTGCTTGGTCAGGCCGAAGTCGGTCAGGTAGGCGTGCGGGGTGCCGTCGGCGCCCGCGATCAGCACGTTGGCGGGCTTGACGTCGCGGTGGACGAGCCCGCGGCCGTGCGCGGCGTCCAGCGCGGAGGCGACCTGGCTGATTATGCGCGCGGCCAGGCGCGGCTCGAGCCGACCCTGCAGCGCGATCATCTCGCGCAGGTCGGTTCCGTCGACGAAGCGCATCGTCACGTAGAGCAGGCCGCCGTCCTCGCCCGCCGTGTAGATCGGCACGACGTTGGGATGGTCGAGCGAGGCGGCAACCTCGGATTCACGCTTGAACCGCTCGCGGAACTCGGGGTCCTCGGCCAGCTCGGGCGCGATGAGCTTGAGCGCGACGACCCGGTTGAGCGCGAGGTGGGTGGCGCGATAGACGACGCCCATGCCGCCGCGCCCGGCCACCGCCTCGAGGCGGTGGCCGCCGACGACAGAGCCGACCTGGAGCTCAGCCATGCTCCGGTTTATACCGTCTGGCGGAGCTGTGTCTGCCAGCTCTGGGCGCGGCCCTGGAACGACGCTAGGGTCCAGACGGATGCTCCACGTCCGTTGCGGCCACGACATCCTCGGCGCCCTCGAGGAGGCGGGCATCGCCGGCGAGCGGCTCGTGTGGGTCGATCCGGTCTCTCAGGGCCCCCTCGATCCCGACGCCGATGGCACCGCGTGGTACACGATGCGCGCGGCGTGGATCGCCGCTCGCTACGACCGCGAGGAGACCGAGGTGCTGGCGGACTTGATCGCCCAGGACGACGCCCTGAGCCGCGCCTCGGAGCACGACGAGGTCGTCTTGTGGTTCGAGCACGACCTCTTCGACCAGGCCATCCTCGTCCGTCTGCTGGCGTGGTTCGCCGAGAACGGGACCGGCGGCGCTGCGCTGAGCCTGATCGA
>JBHEMU010000013.1:0-4260 GCA_046262415.1 Gaiellaceae bacterium
TGTACTGATGTCCCACGGTCGCCGCCGCCATAGGATTGCGCTGTGGCACAAGTGACGCTTCGCGGGCCCTTGAAGAAGCTCGCCGGCGGCCGCTCGAACCACGCGATCGAGGGCCGCACGGTGGGGGAGCTGCTGCGGGGCAGCCGGCGGTGAGTGGATGGATTCTCGACGAACGTGGGCTCGTCCGGCGGCATATCAACGTGTTCGTCAACGGCGAGTACGGGAAGGAGGACACGCCAGTGGGCCCCGACGATCGGATCGACGTCCTCCCGGCTATCTCCGGAGGGTGAGATGACAGAGCTTCTCGTAGGAACCAAGAAGGGCCTGTTCGTGCTCGAGGGCGAGCCGGACGGGGCGTTCGTGGTGAAGGCGCGGGCCTTCGCCGGGGAGCCGGTCGAGTACGCGATGCGCGATCCTCGTACGGGTCGCCTGCTGGCGTCGGTCACCTCTCCTTTCTTCGGACCGAAGATCTGGTACGCGGACGACCTGTCGAGCGAGTGGAAGCAGGCCGACGGCGTCGCCCTTCCCGAGGGAGGCGACGCGGCGCTCGAGCGGATCTGGGTGATCGTCGCCGGCGAGGGCGACCGGGTGCTCTACGCGGGAGGCGACCCCGGCGTTCTCTTCGAGAGTCGCGACGGCGGCGCGACCTGGGAGCTCAACCGTGCTCTCTGGGAGCATCCGACCCGGAGCTCATGGCAGCCGGGGGCCGGCGGGCTCTGCCTCCACTCGATCGTTCCGTGGCCTGGTGACCCCGACCGGCTCGCGCTCGGGATCTCCGCCGTCGGCGTCTGGCTGACCGAGGACGCCGGCGAGACATGGCGGCACGGCAACCAGGGCTTGGTCCCCGGCTACCTGCCGGAAGACGCGCGCGATGGTTCCCTCGACCTGTGCGTCCACGACCTCCAGCGGGCCCCCAAGCGGCCCGAGCGGATGTTCATGCAGTTCCACGGCGGGGTCTATCGCTCCGATGACGCGGGGGAGACCTGGAGGGACATCGCCCGTGGCCTGCCGTCGGACTTCGGGTTTCCGATCGCGCTCGACCCGGCCGACCCCGACAGCGCCTATGTCATCCCTTTGAAGGGCGCCGAGGATCGCGTCACCCCCGACGGGCAGGTCCGCGTCTACGAGACGCGGGACGCGGGCACCAGCTGGGTGCCACGGAGCGACGGCCTGCCGCAGGAGGGCGCCTACCTGACGGTCCTCCGACAGGCGTTCGACGGGGTAGGCGAAGGACCGGCGCTGGAGCTGTACTTCGGCGCGACGTCGGGAGACCTCTTCGGTTCGGGCGACGGAGGCGCGAGCTGGTTCGACGCTGCCGCTCACCTGCCGCCTGTTTACTGCGTCAGAGCCGCCCACTAAAAACCACGATCCTTCGTCGAAGGGAGTCGGACATGGCCGCTCGAGTCGACAGAGCCAAAGGAGCGCCACCCAGCCGCGAGCAGATAAGGGGCGCGTTCGAGCAGGAGGGTCTTCGCCCGCACGACTGGGGAAATGCCGCTGGCGACCGCTACGGGTGGCACGCGCACGACTACCACAAGGTGCTCTATTGCGTTTCGGGCAGCATCGTCTTCCACACCCGCGACGGCGACTTCGAGCTCGAAGCCGGGGACCGGTTGGAGGTCGAGCCAGGAACCGAGCACGCCGCCACGGTGGGGCCAGACGGGGTCAAGTGCATGGAAGCGGCACGCTGAGACACCCGGGCTAATCCCTCTCCGTCGGGGCGCCGTACACGCTCAAAACGACCGAGGAGAACTAGGAATGGGCACGATCGAGGAGTCAATCGAGGTCGGAGTGCCGCTCAGCACCGCCTACGACCAGTGGACGCAGTTCGAGCAGTTCCCCATGTTCATGGAAGGCGTCGACGAGGTGCGCCAGCTCGACGACACCCGACTCCACTGGAAGGCGAGCTTCGGGGGCACGCAGCACGAGTGGGATGCCGAGATCACCGAGCAGCGACCCGACGAGCGGATCGCCTGGACCAACGTCGACGGGAAGGAGAACGCCGGCGTCGTCACCTTCCACCGCATCGACGAGGACACCACGCGGATCATGGTCCAGCTCGACTTCGTGCCCGAGGGGATCAAGGAGAGGCTGGGCGAGGCGCTCGACGTGCCGGACCGGAGCGTGCGGAAGGACCTCGAGCGCTTCAAGCAGATGATCGAGAACCGCGGCGAGGCGACTGGAGCCTGGCGCGGTGAGGTCGATCAGCGCGGCGAGGTCGGGTAGCGCGACCGCGCTCGTCCCGAGGCGCGAGGGCCACGGCGGCCTTCCGCCCTCGGCAGTCGCTGGCGCGACTTCCATCGCTCAAAGGTCGCTGAACTCCGGCACGCCGCCATGCCAGATCGCCCAGACGGCGATCAGCACCGCACCTATCACGAAGGCCCTGGCCCCCGCGCGGAGGAGCGGTCGCGGGGCGCGGAGGGCCCAGACGCCGAACAGCCCGGCCACCGGTAGCTCGAGCCACCACGTCTGACCCTCGACCGTGCTCGTGAAGAACGTCCAGCCCAGGATCAGCGCGGCCAACCCGAGGAGCGCCGGCGACGTGGGCGCCGGGCGCGGGGCTGACCGCTCGGCGAGGCAGAAGGCAGCCACGAGCCCGAACCACCCGAGCACCGCCTCGATGTGCGAGAAGCGCTCGTCCCAGAAATAGACGACGTCGCCCTCGACGCCCTCGTTGTGGAGCGAGTTCGCCGCCAGGTGCACGCCGTGACCGTGCGCGTAGAGCACCCCGGCGAAGACCGCGACGAGGACCGGGCCGCGAGGAGCGCCGAGCGCCAGCATCACCGCGACGGTCGAAGCGGCCACCGCGAAGGGCGTGAGCACGTCGACAGCCGCCTCGACCCTGTCCGGGAAGAGCACGGACGGAAGCTGATGGAAGACGAAGAAGACGGCGGCAAAGGCAAGGAACGCCCGGTCACTGCGCGCCGTCGCCCGCGCCGCCACACGGGCCATGGTAGGCGCGCCGCGGTCCGGCCAGCACGTAGCCTGCGGGGCCCGCCACGACGTATCCCACTTGTGCTCGCCTCCTTCCACCTGATCCGCTATCCGCGCCGCAACGCGCCCGAGGGAATGTCTCGCATGGGCCTCGACCGGCCCGAGTTGGGACGGGTCGACGGGCTGCGCTTCTGGCGCCTGCTGGGAACCGGTCGGGGCAGGACCATGACTCTGTCGGCGGACCTACGGCGCTGGGCGCTGTTCGCGGTGTGGGAAGCGGAGGCGTCGCTGGATGACTTCCTGGAATGCTCGCCGGTCACGGCGCGCTGGAGCGAGCTCGCCGAGGAGGCGTGGCACGTGCGCCTCGATCCGGTTCGGGCGCGGGGCGCGTGGGGAGGAAGCAATCCGCTGGAGGGGCCGCTCGGCGTGGGGTGGCCCGAGGCGGATCGGCCGGACGCGAGCGGTCATCGCCGCACCTCCGGCCCTGTCGCGATCCTCACTCGCGCCACGATCCGGCCCACGCGATTGCTTCGCTTCTACCGCGCGATCCCCCCGCCCGCCATCGACCTCGTCCGCCAGCCCGGGCTCGTCGAGTCGGTCGGGATCGGCGAGTGGCCGCTGGCCCGTCAGGCGACGTTCTCGCTATGGCGCTCGCTCGCCGCGGTGCAGGACTACGCCTACCGCCGCCCCGATCACCGCCGGGTCGTCGAGCGCACCCGCGCGGAGGGCTGGTACGCGGAGGAGCTCTTCGCACGCTTCCGCCCCTTCGGCTCCGCCGGTCGCTGGAACGGCCGCGACCCGCTCGCGCAGCTCTCAGCGGGTCTGGGCGACGAGGCTGTCCAGCGCGGTCCAGAAGACACGACGTGACGCCTCCTCCGCGCGCTGGGGGCCGAGATGGTCGTCGACGGCAGGGTCGCGGATGAGCCGGAAGGTTCGCCGGGCACGGGGAACTCGCGTCGCCGCGCGGACGACGTTGCGCGCCGCGGCGCTGCCGACCGCGCGATCGTCGGCGCCGCCGAGGGAGAGGATCCGCGTGGACGGCGGCACGAGGCGACCTTCGGCGGCCGGGATGGCCAGGGCGGGCGCCCGCGTGCCGAGGAAGCGACGACCGGGGTAGGCCGCCAGGACGGCCCGGGCCGATGGGAGTCCCAGGCTCGGCGCCACCGCGGCGTAGTCGGCCGCGAGCGCGCCGCCCGCCGAGTGCCCGGCGACCACGAGCCGGCGCCGGTCGGTCGGGACGCGCGCGAGCGCGGCCCGGATCCCCGTCACCGCGTTGGCCAGGAAGCGGTTGGGCGGAGTGAGGGCGCTCTGGTAGCGCGGATAGAC
>JBHEMU010000014.1:0-3618 GCA_046262415.1 Gaiellaceae bacterium
GTACGGCGGCGGGGTGCGCGCGCCCGAGTTGCACGACGACTCGCCCGAGGCGTACTACGTGCACACGCCCGGCGTGAAGGTGGCGATTCCCTCCACGCCGGCCGACGCGAAGGGTCTGCTGGCCGCCGCGATCCGCGACCCTGACCCGGTGGTCGTGCTCGAGCCCAAGCTCGTCTACCGGACGGCGCGGGGCGAGGTCCCCGAGGGAGAACACGTCGTGCCGCTCGGGAAGGCGCGGCTCGCGCGCGCCGGCTCGGACCTCACGATCGTCGCGTACGGCTCCATGGTGGGGGTGGCCGAGCGCGCGGCCGATGCACTCGACGCGAGCGTCGAGGTGCTCGACGTCCGCACGCTGAAGCCGCTCGACGAGGAAGCCCTCCTCGCCTCCGCGGCCAAGACGGGTCGCGTCGTGATCGTCCAGGAGGCCCCACGCACGTGCGGTTACGCGGCCGAGCTGGCGGCGATTCTCGCCGAGAAGGCGATCCTCGATCTCCGCGGGCCGATCCTGCGCATCACCGGCTACGACGTGCCATACCCGTACTGGCAGCTCGAGGACGCCTACATGCCGTCGGTCGCGCGCGTCGTCGACGCGGCGCGCAAGCTGCTCGAATTCTGACTGTGAGGCGCACTCTCGTCTGGAAGGGGCTCGACGCGCCACGCATGGAGATTGCCCACGTCGAGGTGAGCGGTGACCGCCTGCGGGCCCGGGGGACGCAGATCGGCGCCGCCTACGAGCTCCGCTACGAGGTGGAGGAGCCGCGCCTGCACGTCGAGATGGTCGGCGGCCCCGCGCTCGATCTCGAGCTCGCTCAGGGTCGCGACCACTTCGATCTCGCCCATGCGCCGCTCTTCAACTCGCTGCCGGTGCTGCGCCACGGCCTCCATCGAGGCGGCCGGACTCGCGACTTCGTCATGAGCTGGGTCACGGTTCCGGAGCTGGAGGTGAAGCCCTCGGAGCAGCGGTACGAGCCGATCCGCCCTGGCCTCATTCGCTATCGCGGTAGCCATCGTGCCGAGGTGAGCAGCTTCGACCTCGAGTTCGATGAGGACGGGTTCGTCCTCCTGTACCCCGGTCTGGCCGAGCGCATCGCTTGACCGCCCACGAGCTCCCGCTCGAGCGGCGCACGCTCCACGGCCACTTCTCGCGCGAGCTGGAGCCCGTGCTCACCGTGGAATCCGGCGACACCGTCCGGCTCGCCGCGCTCGAGTCCGGCTGGCATCTCGAGCCAGGGCGGTACTTCGAGCCTCGCGACGCGGAGCTCGACGCCGGCCACGGCCTCAGCGGGCCGATCGAGGTGCGTCGGGCCCGCGCCGGCCAGACGCTCGAGGTGAGGATCGGCGAGGTGCGCGCCGGTCCCTGGGGCGCGACCCCGACCTGGCAGGACGGCGAGCTTCACGTCCTGCTGTGGACGATCGACGCCGAGGCGGGTCTGGCGCGTGACGAGGGCGGCCGCGCCGTCGGTCTCGATCCGTTCCTGGGCGTGCTCGGCATGCCGCCGCCCGGGCCAGGTCGCCACTCCACCATTCCGCCGCGGCGCTGGGGCGGCAACCTCGACTGCAAGGAGCTGACAACCGGCACGACGCTCTTCCTACCCATCCCCGTGGACGGCGCGCTGTTTTCGGCCGGCGATGGCCATGCTCGCCAGGGCGACGGCGAGGTCGGAGGTGTGGCGATCGAGTGCCCGCTCGAGCGGGCCGAGCTGACCCTCGCGGTGCGGGACGATCTGATGCTCGAGACGCCGATTGCGTGGACTCCGGACGCCTGGATCGCGCTCGGTTTGGCGGAAGACCTGGACGAGGCGGCCGCGGCGGCGGTCGAGGCGATGCTCGCTTTGATGGAGAGCGAGCTCGGCCTCGATCGCAGGGACGCGCTTGCGCTCGCGAGCGTCGTCGTCGACCTGCGCGTGACGCAGATCGTCAACGGCGTCAAGGGCGTTCACGCCGTCCTGCGCCACGACGCAATCCGATAGAGGCCGCTGCGAGGTAAGACGACCTCTGCGGTGGCCCCGGTAGCCTGCCCCGCGATGGCATACGAGTTCAAGCTCCCCGACCTCGGCGAGGGCCTGACGGAAGGCGAGGTCGCGCGCTGGCTCGTGTCGGAGGGGCAGGAGGTCGCGGAGGACGATCCGCTCGTCGAGATCCAGACGGACAAGACGACGGTCGAGATCCCTTCGCCCGCCGCCGGGCGAGTCAGCCGCATTCTCGTGCGGGAGGGGGAGGTCGTGCCGGTCGGGAGCGTGCTCGTCGTCATCGGCGGCGGGGTCGACGAGGAGCAACCGCGGGCGGAGCCCTCGCCGCAGGCCGAGCCGGCGGCCGAGCGCGTTCGGGCCACGCCATTGATCCGCCGCCTTGCGCAAGAGCTCGGCGTAAATCTCGAGGAGCTCTCCGGGAGCGGGCCGCAGGGCCGGATCACGGAGCAGGATGTCCGGCAAGCCGGGTCTGGCGGCGAGGGCCGGCGCGAGCCGATCCGAGGGGTGCGGCGCCGGATCGTCGAGCACCTGACGACGGCGCATCGTGAGATCCCCGCCGTCACCTTCGTCGAGGAGTGCGACTTCACGCACATCGATCTGAAGCTGCTGATTCCGACCGTCCTGCGCGCGGCGGCGCTCTCGCTCAAGGAGTTCCCCGAGCTGAACGCGCGGCTCGAGGGCGATGAGATCGTCTACCTCGACCGCTACGACCTCGGCATCGCCGTGCAGACGGAGCAGGGACTCGTCGTGCCCGTCGTGCGCGACTGCGATACCGCCTCGACCGCGCAGCTCGCCGCCGACGTGCAGCGGCTCGCCGAGGCCGCCCGCGCCGGCACGCTCACGAGCGAGGAGCTCCGCGGGTCGACCTTCACGATCACGAGCGCGGGGAAGCTGGCAGGCCTCTTCGCGACGCCGTTGATCAACCATCCCGAGGTCGCCATCCTCGGCGTCCACCGCATCGGCTCCCGCCCGGCGGCTCGCGACGGCCAGCTCGTCGTCAGGGAGCTGGGGAACATCTCGGTGACGTTCGACCACCGGGTTGTGGACGGAGCTCGCGCGGCCGAGTTCGCGCTTGCGGTGATCCGTCGGGTCGAGCAGCGGTCGTGAGAGAGGGAGCCCGGCGTCTCGAGCCACGCCGGGCTCCTCTCAGCCTGCGCGTTCGCGGCTAGTCGTCGTCCTCGTCGTCGTCGTCGTCCCGGCCCTTGCGGTCGTCAAGAAGCTGGGCGCGGATCTCTCCGCCCGGAAACTTGCTCGAGTGGACGTTGGCGTACGTGACGCCCGCCCGGATCGCGCGGAGAAACTCCGCGAACTCGCCCGGGGCAATGCCTTGAGCGGCCGCACCCGCGCCGACGTCGCTGGCCGTAATCGTTCCGCTCACCGTTGCCGGCGCGGGTGGACAAGCCGGCTTGCCGCCGCCGCCACAGAGAAACGCCACCACGCCTCCATTGACACTTCGTTGTCCGAAGTGGATATGCGCGAAAAGGACGTCTCCCTCCAGGCCGCGATACGACAGCGTGAACTCGATCTGGTCGTTCCGGACGTGGGCGGTGAACCGCCCGGTGGCCACGGTCGAGACGGCCGGAACCTCCTCATAGCCGCTCAGGGTCTCGCGAATGTTCCGCTCCGGTGTGCTGCCGGCCAGGGCATA
>JBHEMU010000015.1:0-6800 GCA_046262415.1 Gaiellaceae bacterium
CGAAGCGAATACCCTTCCTCCGCGCACGTCGTTTCTGCCCTCCTTCGGGAGCCAGCCTCGAACAGCCGGAACCCTATGGAGCAGAGCGGCGTGCGCCTCACTTCCAGCGCTCAGCGACCCACGGAAACCTCAGGAGCGCCGTAAATACGCCCAGTGTTCGCGGCGACTCGCCGCGCATGGCTTGCAGGAACTCGGCCTTGCGAACGGCCACCGGATTGCGCATCTGCCAGCCGCGCGAGAGCCCCATCAGCGTCAGGCCGAGGTGCTCGCGCCAGCGCCCTTCCAGGTGCGCCATCTCAGTCAGGTGACCAGCCGAGAGCGGGAGCACGACGCGTTGCGCTTCGGCCAACTCGATCAATGACGCGGCCGCCCTAGAGGTCGCCTCATCCAGCTTCTCCGGCGCGTGGCGCTGCTTAGCCAAGCTGACCCAGTGGAGCTGATCCAGATAGACCACCGGGCGACCTGTAGGAGGGCCGTCTGCGGCGCCGGCGGCGCCGACCTCGACGATCAGAACGTCACCGCTGGTAACCGTGAAGCCCAACGTGTCGCTGGTGAAGTCGAATTTGGAGCGCAGAAACGGCACGTCTGCCACGCGTGTCTCCGAAATTGGGAAGGTCTCGCGCCGGCCGTCGCTCAGTTCGATCGTTGCGAGATGCTGCTCGAAGTCGATTTCCCAAGAGATGAGCGGCATGCGTTCTAAGCTAGATGACGGCGTTGGGGGGCGTCCGGCCCCATCTAGGTCCGATCGCTCGCCGTGGCGCGGGGGCTCGGCCACGCGAACGCCTCCCACCCCTCAGCAAGTCGTCCGACGTTCCTTGTGAACTCGGCGTGGAAAGCGATGTCATCAGGCCTCAGGCCTCGCCGCTCCAGTTGAGGTTGGTGCCACTTCCGGGTGCCAGACCCACAGCAGCTCGGGCGCAGGCCCACCTTAGCTCCGCTGCTACGCTCGTACCCATCGTGACTAGTCGCCGCGCCGGCAGCCTCGCCTGCGGCCTGACCGCCTCGCTGATGGCTGCGCTCTTCCTCTTCTCGGCCCAGGCGGCGTCGCAGCAGCCTCGCGCCGCACCGGCGAGGGCATCCGTCCTCGGCATCTACTGGCCGACGGGCACCGGGCGACTGGCACTGCTCAACCCTGTGACGCTGCGCCGAGACCGCGGCTCCAGCTTGCCGCTCGCCGGACACGATGCCCTCTGGAGCTACTCGCCCGACCGCTCCCGGCTCGTACTCGCCGGCTGGCAGCTTCGGACGCTGCGCTTCGTCGAGGTGCGCGGGATGCGCCTGCTCGGCGACCTGCGCCTGCCGCAGACGAGCGGCGTGCGGAGCCTCGCCTGGGTCTCGCCGACGCGCTTGCTCGTCACTCTCGCCTCCCAAGACGCGACGAGCTTGCGCACGATCGTCCTGCTCGTGGACACGCAGTCGCGACGGGTGCTGCGGCGGCTGGAGATCGCCCGTCCGAGCTGGGAGACCGTACGTACGCGCAGCGGCTTGCTGATCCTGCTCGGCTCCTTCGGGCACTACGCGGCGACCGAGCTCGCGCGCGTCGACGCCGAAGGTCAGCTGCGCCGGGTCAAGCTGGTGGAGATCCCGATCGGGACGGTCGTGACCAGCAAGACCGACCACACCATGCGCACGCGCCGACCCGGCCTTGCCGTCGACGCCGCCGCCGGACGCGCCTATGTGATCGACGCCGGCGGGACGGTCGGCGAGGTCAACCTGCGGACGATGCGAGTCTCCTATCGGACCCTCGACCTGGCACAGCAGCGCTCGCGCAGAGCGACGCCGCGGCGGCTCGTCAAGGCGACGGAGGGGCCCGAGCGCTATGCGCGCTGGCTCGGCGATGGCTTGATCGCCCTCTCGGGCATCGACAGCTTCAGCCAGAGAGACGCCTCCGGCGAGCTCTCCTTTTCACAGCGCGCCGCCGGGCTGCAAGTGATCGACAGTCGCAGTTGGACGGCAACGATGATCGAGCCGCGCGCCAGCGGGTTCGACTACGGCGACGGCGTGCTCTTCGGGCTCGGCGGCAGCTGGGAGTCGAAGACCAACACGCGGGACGTCGTCGGCATCGCCGCCTTCGACCCCAACGGCAGCGAGCGCTACCGTCTATTCGCCGACAAGGAGGTGAGCATGTACGCCGCAGGCGACCTCGGCTACGTCTATCGCGGCGACCTCCCGGCATTCGTGATCGAGCTCGCCTCCGGCGAGAGGCTCGCCGCGATCCCCCGTAAGCGCGGGCGGCCGCTGCCGGTGCCGCTGGTCACGCAGTCAGGCGGTTAACGTGGCCTGCAGCCGAGCCCGTGGTGCGGGCGCCGGAGCGGCGCGCGCGTCGCAAGCCGTACTTGTCTGCGCGCTGATGGTGGGCTTGGCACTGGCGTTCAGCCCCGTGACGGATGCGAAGCGCGCGAACGTCGTCGTCATCGTCGGTGTCGACGGGCGCTCGTTCCAAGCACCCATCTCGCTCGTTGAACCCTCTGCCTCCCCGCCTCCCGCACAGCTACGCGGCGGCTTTCTGCTCGCGTACCCGTTGATCGAGGGCGGACTGCCGGCTCGTCCGGCGCGCGTCTATGCCGCTGTCGGCGCCCTGTGCAGTAGCTGGAACACGCTGCAGACGCCGCAGCCGCGCAGCTGCCTGCGCCTGAGCGAGAAAGCCGTCCGGCGCTTCTCGCAGGTGAACCTTGATCGCTTCCAAGCTGCGCCCTCGCTGCGCAGAATCGCGGCGGTTCGTGCCCTGAGCGCACCGGACAACTACCTCACCGGCATCGAGCTCGCCTTTCACCGCTGGCGCAGTGCACGCTTCTCGACGCGACCCGACCGCTGCGTGAGGGTCACGGCACTCTGGCGGCCGGCATCGCGGCGACCGACCTCCTTCTGTCTCTCGAAGAAGGGCGCGTGGGCCGCCGGAAGGTTGTATCCGTATCCTCGAGCGGTCTGCAGGGCGGCGGATTTCGTCGGGCCTGTCTCTCCGCCCGCCTTGCCTGAGTGCCTCTAATGCGCGGCGATCAGCGCGTAGACGAGGCCGAGGTGGCCGACGATCGTCAGGTGCGGGCGGATCCGGCCGTGACGGAGCCACTCGGGGGCGCGGGGAAGGACGTCACAGTCAGCCGAGGGCGCGGCCGTGACGTCGCCGACGGAGGACTCGGGCGGGACAGGGGTGAGACGGGCCCCGAGGACAACGTGCGTGATCTCGAGGCGAGAGTGGATGCGCCGACATGCTGAGGCTGCGCCCCGCGCGACGCTCCTTGCTTGTAGTGGCCGCTCTGGTCGGCGCGAGCGCCGCTGCGGCCGGATCGACTGCTCCCGGTTCCTTCCCCGGCCGGAACGGCCTCATCCTCGTCGTCGGGGGCGAGGAGGTCCAGGCAGTCGATACGAGCTCCCGGTCCGTTCTTCCTCGCACGATCGGCGGCAGGGTCACGAAGGCGCCTCGGTGGTCGCCCGACGGAAGGCGCGCGATCTATCTCGTGCGAGTGTCGGAGGACGGCGGCGCTGACGTGTTCGCGATGTCGGCGAACGGGGAGCGCCACCGGCGGCTCACCTTCCGCGGGGACGTCTTCAGCGCTGGCTGGTCGCACGACGGAAGCCGCCTGCTCGTCGAACCGTTCACGTCGGGGCGCCCGCGGGTCGAGGTGATGAGCGCGAACGGCACCGGACGGCGGCCGCTTCAGCCGCCGTTAGCCGGTGTTGCCGACGTCCAGTGGTCACCCGACGGCGGCCGTCTCGCGTTCCTCCGCGGCGGCAACTTGCACGTCCTCACCCTGAGCACGAGAGCCGAGCGTCTTGTCGCCCGTGGCATCGACGAGTACGCCTGGCTTCCGTCGGGGCAGGGGTTGATGGTGGAGCGACGCGGCCTGGAGATCGTCTCGGTGCTCGGCCGCCGGATTGGGCTGGCTCACGGAGTGGACGGCGGAGTGAACGAGATCGCCGTCGCTCCTGATGGCTCGCAGGTGGCCTACACGAAGGCAGCCGACGGCGACACCTTTCTTTACGGCGCCAGAGTTGGTAGCGGCGCGGAGCCCTACGTGCTCGCCGTCGGCCCGCAGCAGCTCGAAGACCCCGACTGGCAGCCGCTCTGCACGATCTACGGCTCCGAGCGGGCCGACCGCCTCCGCGGAACCAGCGACCGCGACCTCATCTGCGGGCTCGGCGGCGACGACGTGATCGTCGCCCGCGGCGGCGACGACGTCGTCCAGGGCGGGCCCGGGAACGACTGCATCCTCGGAGGCGCCGGCCGGGACTGGCTCTTCGGCGCGGCCGGCGACGATCGGCTGCTCGGCCGCGACGGCACGGCGGACATCATCGACGGGGGCCCCGGGCGTGACGCTGGCCGGTCCGACCGCAACGACGAGGTGCGCGAGATCGAGCGTCCGCTCAGGCAGACATGGCGCTGCGAGTGACGTATCCGCGCCCGAGACGTCTCGTGCGGCCGGTCCTCGTTGCGACGATGGCCGGTCTGACGCTGGCGGCCGCGGGCGCAGGATCATCGGTCGATCGACCGGCGGAATCGTGGTACGACAGCACGCACGGGTGGCGCCTCGGCGGCGGGCCGATCGAGACGACGGCCGACGGCGGAGCGACGTGGCGTGCGATCGCGACACCGCCGGGAACCGACGGCGTCCTCCGCACCGGCGTCGGGACCGGCATCGCCTTCGGCTCGAAGACCTCGTGGACCGGCGACGGCGGACGAAGCTGGAGTCCCGCACGCGCGATCGGCCGGAACGCCGTTGGCAACGGGCGCTTCCTGGTCTGGTTCAACGACAGCCGTATCTACCGCGTCGTGCCGTGGCCGCCCAGGAGGGGACGGCAGCCGCGGGCCCGACTCGTCCCGACCGAGCACGAGTCCGGCTTCGATCTAGCCGCGGTCGTTCCGGGTGGAGCGGTCCTCGTCGACCGCTCGCCGGCCATGGCGGCGGTGGTGCGGTTCGATCGCGTGCTCCTGCGACAGCTCGAAGGCGCCGGCCTGAGCGCTTGTCCCCAGGCGCCACTGGCGGAGTGGCCGGTGGTGATCGTGCTCGCTTGCTCGGGAGAGGCCCTGGCCTCGGCCTGGATCTCGCGCGACGGTGGCCGGACGTGGGCTCTGGCAGAGGGACCGCCGCGGCCGCCGCCGGGGCTCCTGGAGAGCTGGTACGACGCCGACCACGGGTGGCGGGTCGTTCGCGGGCGGCAGCTCTACGGCACGGCCGACGGCGGCGCAACCTGGACGAAGCTCGTCGACTACAGAGGCTGCTCGGACGGATGCGGCATCTCGGAGATCGTTCGCACCTCGCCGCGCCACGGTCTCCATCACGACCTGGACACGTTCCCGCTGGCATACGCGACGAGCGACGGCGGCAGGCACTGGGTCGAGCTCTTCAGCACGGTGCAGGGGGCTGGGAGTCCCGTGGCAGGGAGCGGGCGCTGGCTCTACGCGGTGCAGGGACATCCGAACACCTACCACGACCCTCCACTCGCCCTCCATCGCCTGCAACCGTGGCCGCTGCGCGGGCGGCGGACGCGTGACCGGACCGTCTTCGTGTCGGCGGACGCGCACATTCTCGCCCTGGACACGATCCCCGGAGGTATCGCAGCGGTTCTCGTGCGTCGGCCCGGGTTCGGCAGCACGCCGCAGGTGCGAGTGCAGCTCAGACGTCACGAGCGCGTTACGACGAGGACGCTTCCGGAGCTGGCGTCGTGCCGGGATCCCGCCAGCATCTGCCACTGGACGATCGTCGCGAACTGGCCGGCGTTACTCGTCGCGGCGACACAGCTTCGCACGTCGTGGTGGGACGGGAAGGTTGCCGCCTTGTGGTATTCGGCCGACGGGGGCGAGACGTGGCAAGGAGCGGGATCGTGATCTTCCGACGCCCGAAGGCTGTCGGCCTGGAAGGCGGGGGATCGAACTCGAACTCGCGGTGGAAAGCCGGGCGTACGCAGCCGTCGGGCCCGCTCGGCGTGGCGATGGCCGGCCGCGACGTGTACGACCCCTACGAGGACTGAGTGGGGAGAGAGGCCCGCGCAAGCGGGCCTCTCGCGTTCAGGAGGGCGGCGACCGGGCCGCAGCCCACGTTTTCCGTCGTCGAGGCGCCGCGGCGTCAGACTGTGGCGGTGAACCCGGAGCAACTGCTCGCGCTGCTTGGCTGGATTCCGCAGGAGGAGTGGCAGCGACGTTCCGTCAGCGATCTCGTCCGCGTTCTCTCCGCCCGCGCCGATGCGGTCGAGACGCGGCGGTGGTTTCGGCAGCCGCGCACCTCGCTGGGGCGCAGAACGCCGCTCGAGGCGCTGAGGCTGGCGAAGGGTCCCGACGATCCGCTGCTCGACGAGCTGCAGCGGCTCGCCCTCCAACAGGGGGTGTAGGCCGGGCGGCTCCTCAGCAGGTGTCGGGAAGCGTGCTCGCGGACGGTGAGCGTTTTTTACGCTGCGGTCGCAGCTCGCCGACTTCGACCCGGTGCGTTCGGGATCTCGGCTGTCTACGAGGGCTGCCGAGGGCGTACAGGTTCAGGCGCGACCGGTCACACGAGCGACGCTGCTGATCGCTCGAGAGACCTGCAGGGTCGTCCTCAACCACCCGAGCAGCCTCCGCCGGCGCGACCGCATTCGTGCGAACTGGTAGTCACTCACACGGCCGTGGTCAAACGGTGGTCAAAGAGCCACGAACACACGGAGGTACTGGTGGGGAAGCGAACGCGCCTAAAAGGGAGCTCCTAACGGATCCGTGGGTCTTTATGCACGGCCGGGGAGTGAGGGTCGGAGACCGCCGACGGTGAGCATCGCGAGCGCGATCAGCGCGTCGGCGGAGTGGAGGCCATAGGCGCGGCGGCAGATCAGCCGGA
>JBHEMU010000016.1:0-5277 GCA_046262415.1 Gaiellaceae bacterium
GAGCTTCGGCAATGCCGCGATCAGCGCCACCGAGGCGACGAGAAAGACGGGAAACCAGGCATTCGGCTTGATAAAGATCGCCGACAGCGCGATCGCTGTACCCATGTCAGTCACAAAGCACGCCGACATGATCAGCTTGCCGATCCGGGTCTGGTTTAGCCCGCTCTCGAGCAGCACGGCGTAGACGACCGCAAGCGAGGTCGTCGAGAGCGCCGTCCCAGCGATCAGCGACGCCCTCGCGCTCCAATCGAGCAGCCCGTAGGCGACCAGCGCCGCCACCACGAACGGGCCGACAAACGAAACAAGCCCCATCCCGACCGACGCGCCAAAGCGCTCGCGAAAGTCGCTGGGATCGACCTCCGCGCCGGCGAGGAAAGTCAGAACGATCGACGCGAACTGCGCGATAAACACCAGCCAGTCCGCGCTCGGGTCGAGGCCCAACACGTTGCCAGCGAGAACGCCCAGAGCCAGCTCGAGCAAGGCGACCGAGACCCCCAGCTCGACCGAGAGCATGCTCGCAAGCACAACGACGGCGGCAAGGACAGCGGCGAGTTGGACTGGCTCCATGTACGGCCTCCACGAAAACATCGACGACTGCTTCGTAGAGGCCATCAGCGGACCAAGCCGCGGTTATAGAGCGAGCCTCATCGCTCGACCCAAGAGCATAGCCGCCGCCAGAGCACACGACCCGCCCCAGGCGTGCCGGCATCCTCCGGGACAGCGAGTCGAGCTGCCAGCAGCGCCCGCCTTGACGCCTGACCCAATCAGGACCCCACGCCAACTGCACATACCAGGCGCAGTCGACGGCGAGCGACGCGGCCACCTCTCCGCGGTCGCGGTAGCGGACGAGCGTCACGCAGCGTTTGACAGACCGCGGCTAACGGCGGGTCCGCCGTCGCGTCGGTCACCAACGGCGAGGGGTCCTTGCGGTAGCGCTCCGCGGGGGAGTAGGGTCGGCTTGCCGTGGAGCCCACGAGCAACGAGGAGGTCGGTCATGGCTGTGGGAGTGATTTTGGAGTTCGAGGGTGCGACACTCGAGCAGTACGACCAGGTCATCGCGAAGATGGGCTTCTCGCCCGGCGGTGCGGGTGCCCCGGGGGGCCTGTTCCATTGGGTTACGCCGACCGAGAGCGGGATCCGGGTCACTGACGTCTGGCAGGATCGTGAGACCTTCGAGCGGTTCGCAGAAGACCAGATCGGTCCCATCACCGCCGAGGTCGGGATCCCGAGCCCGCCGAGCATCTCGTTCTTTGAGGTCCACAACTATCTGACTGCCGGGTGACCCGTCCATAGCAGCGAAGGGATCCTTCGGCCGTGTGACCATCGAAGAGACGGCTTGGTCGGCGCGGGTCTCGCCGGTCGGCCCCCGCCAGCTCACATTGCTCGCCGGCGGAGGGATGTTGGTCATGCTGGCTGACGTTGAACGCCGCCGCTGGAGGCCGGGTCGTGACGGCGGGCGGTGGGCATGTCGAGGGCGACGTAGAGGCCGGAGACGGCGGTGAGGGCGGCGACGGTGGCGATGGCTGCGGGGTAGCCGATCGCGTCGGCGACGATGCCGGCTACGAGCGCCCCGGCGACATAGCCCAAGTCGCGCCAGAAGCGGTAGACCCCGACTACCGGCGCGCGGGCGACGGGCGCCACCTCGTCGGAGATGGCAGCGATCAGGGTCGGGTAGACCAGCGCGGTCCCCGCGCCCAGGCCCAGCGCCGCGAGCGCGGCCACCCCGATCTCGCCGTCGGAGGCGGCGAGCACGCCGAGGGCGGCGGCCTGTACGAGCATGCCGGCCACGATCAGCGGCTTGCGCCCGACGCGATCTGACCAGTGGCCGGTCCAGATCTGGCCGGCCCCCCACACCGCCGGATAGAGCCCGGCGACCAGCCCCACCTGGGCTTCCCCGGCCTCGTGCGCGGCGAGGAACAGGGGCAGCAGGCCCCAGGCCAGCGCGTCGTTGAGGTTGTTGACCAGCCCGGCCTGCGAGCAGCAGCGCAGGGCGGGCACGCGGTAGCTGGCGTCCCTGGCGGCCTGGGAAAGCGATGGAGGGGCGTCGTCGGCGCCCGGGTGCGCGTTCGCCTGCTCGAGCGCGACGTGCGCTGCGGTGTCGCGGACGAAGAGCAGCGTGAACACAAAGGCGACAACAGCGATGAGCGCCGCGGCGACCACGAGCACGTCGCGCGCCGCGAGGTCAGCCGCCAGCCAGCCGCTCACGGCGGCGGCGAGGGCGACGCCGCCATAGCCCGCGGCTTCGTTGAGCCCGAGGGCGAATCCGCGCCGCTTGGGCCCCACAAGGTCGATCTTCATCACCACCGTCATTGACCACGCCAGACCCTGGTTGACGCCCAGGAAGACGTTTGCCACCACGATCCATCCCCACGACGGGGCGAGGGCGATGAGCGCGGGGACCGGTAGCGCCATCGCCCAGCCGAGTAGCAGTAGTCGCCGGCGTCCGAAGCGCTGGGCGAACGTGCCAGCGCCGAGGTTGGTAAACGCTTTGGCCAGTCCGAACGCGGCGATGAACGACAGCACGGCAGCGCTGGAGACAAGGCCGAAGTCCTCGCGGCCGATCAGCGGCAGCGTCGAGCGCTCGAGCCCGATCATCGCGCCGACGAAGGCGTTGACCGCGACCAGCAGCGAGAACTGCGCGACGTTCTCGCGCAGCCCGAGCCGGGCCTCGCGCCCGGTCACCCGGCCGAGACGAGCGGCCGGCCGGAGCGGTTGGCCGAGATGATCGCCGCCTGCTGCTCGGGCGCCGCGGGTATGTCGCGTAGCAGCGCCTCGACGAACTCTTCCTCTGAGTCGAGCTTGAGCGCGGGGTTGTGGCGGCGCTCGAAGCCGATCGTGGATGCGGGGTTGGCCGAGAGGCCGCGACCGCAGACTGAGCCGGAGTAGTGGGCCGGGTAGAGCACGAGGTGGTCGGGCAGCGCCAGCAGCCGCTCAGTCAGCGACCGGTAGAGCGCGCGGGCCATGTCCTCGACCGTGTGCTGGCCGCCGGCATGGAGATCGGGGCGCCCGGCATCGCCAACCAGCAGCGCATCGCCGGTGAGGATGAGCCACGGCTCGTCGCCGCGCGTGCGGTCGGTCACCAGGTAGGCGTGATGCGCGAGGGCGTGCCCTGGAGTGGCGATCGCCTGCAGCTCGGTGTTGCCAAGCTTGATGATCGCCCTATCTGCCAGTGCGTGGTGCTCGAGCTCCACTCCGGCGCCCGCGGGCAGGTAGGCGGTAGCCCCGGTCCGCTCGACCAGTTCCGGCAGGCCGGACACATGGTCGGCTTGCAGGTGCGTCTCCAAGACGGCGACAATCGGGATCCCCTGCCCCTCAGCGAGCGCGATGTAGTCGTCGACCAGGTCGACGTGCGGGTCGACGACCGCGAACTGCCGGTGGGACTTGCAGCCGAGCAGGTAGGAGGCGCACGCCGTCTCGTCGTTGAGGAGTTGGCGGAAGTACATGCGATCAAGCTACGCCAGCCCAGTCCATGCACCCAGAGCTGATGAGCGATACGACGCTTGCCCCGGCGGAATGAGTCCGGCGGCTAGGCGCTGCAGCCGGCCACGCTCGCGGCGCAGCAGGAGCACAGTGTCTCGATGAACGCGCGCTCAGAGGGCGTCGGATCGCGGCCATCGGGGCGCAGCAGCGAAACGGTGCGACGCATTGGCTCGGCTCCCTCGATCTGAAAGGCGACCAGCTGCCCGCGCGCTATCTCGTCCTCGGTGACCAGGCGCGAGAGGAACCCGATGCCCAGCCCGGCCTGGACTGAGCGCTTGATCGCCTCATTTGAGTCGAGCTCCCAGCGCTTGGCCGGGTGATAGCCCACCCGCGCGAGGTAACGCTCGGCCACCGCGCGGGTGCTTGACCCGCGCTCGCGCACCAGCAGGGTCTCGGCCGCCAACCTGTCGATCGAAACCCGCCCGCGCTTGGGCTTGAGGCGGCCGGGAGCGGCGATGCCGATCAGTTCGTCGTCTAGGAAGGGCTCGGCCAGTACCCCGTCGGGCAGGTCGACCTCCCCCGCCAGGCCCAGCGAGACCTCGCGATGCGCGACGCGTTGGGCGACCCATGCGCTCGAGCCGATCACCACGTCGACGTCAACGTGGGGATGGCGATCGGCGAAGCACTGCAGGATCGACGGGAGCACGTAGCTGCCCGGCGTAGTCGACGCCGCCAGGGTCAGCGTTCCCCGTTCGGCCTGGTCCAGGGCACGCAGGTCCTCGTGCATCGCCTCGAGCGTGTCGAGCACGCGCCGCCCGTGGCCCGCGACAACGTGGCCGGCCTCGGTCAGGCGACTCGAGCGGCCGTCGCGCTCGACCAGGCTCGTTCCCACCGCCGCCTCGAGCGTCTTGAGGTGCTTGGTCGCCGACGGCTGACCAATCCGGCAGGCGTCGGCGGCCGCCGAGATCGACCCGCGACGGCCCACCTCGACCAACAGCCGCAACCGGTTGGGGTCGATCGCATCGACTATGCCGTCAGAGAAAGCCATCTATACGAAGGATCGACTAGAAGCATAGCCCCAAGGGGCGTACGGTCGCCAGGACCGAGAAGGAGGACCCATGCGAACAATCAACTGTCCCTGCGGCCATCGCCTCGAAAGAGCAGACGACAAAGAGCTGTTCTCCGGGGCGCGCGAGCACGTCAACCGCGACCACCCCGAGAGGCAGCGCACCAACACGCAGGTGCGCGAGCGCATCGCCGCCGACGCCTACGACCTGGAGCCGGCACGATGACCACCACCACCGCGCCGGTCGACGTCGAGGTGCTGCGCGACGAGATCCAAAAGACCTACACGGAGGTCTCGACCGATCCGGCGAAGGAGTTCATCTTCCCGACCGGCCGCCCGTGGGCAGAGGACCTCGGCTACCCGCCGGAGCTGGCCGGGGTGCCCGAGCCCAGCGTGCAGAGCTTCGCCGGCGTGGCCAACCCATTCGCGCTCGGTCGCCTCGAGCCCGGACAGGTGGTGCTCGACCTCGGCTGCGGCGCCGGGACAGACCTCCTCATAGCAGCCCAGATGGTCGGCCCGGAGGGGCATGCGATTGGCGTCGACATGACGCCCGCGATGCTCGACCGCGCGCGGCGCAGCGCGCGCGAGATGGGCCTCGACAATGTCGAGTGCCACCAGTCGCTGATCGAGTCGCTCCCGCTGCCCGACGCGACAGTCGACGTCGTCATCTCGAACGGGGTGATCGATCTCGTGCCCGACAAGGACGCCGTCTTTGCCGAGATCGACCGGGTGCTCAGGCCCGGCGGACGGCTCCAGATCGCCGACGTCGTTATCCACACCGAGGTCTCCGA
>JBHEMU010000017.1:0-17360 GCA_046262415.1 Gaiellaceae bacterium
GTCGGCGTCCATCGTGGCCTCCTGGTCGACGGTGTCTTGAACACCGCCGACTTCGGCCCCTCTGCACCAAACCCCTCGAACATGGCCGCCGCCGTGGAATCACTCATCTAGTCGGAGCGGCGCCGGCGGCACAGCGCGGGACGTGAGCGCGGGCCGCCGGCGCCGGACTGCTGAGTCTGCTACCGCCGCGCGGCCACGCGGACGCTGCGGTGCGAGGTACGCGATCCGTCCATGTGCACGGCCTGGAGGCGGTACGTGTAACGGGCTCCCGCGCGCGCGGAGCGATCGACGAGCCGGTACGTCTCGCCGAACATGCCACCCCTGGCCGCGATTAGGCCGCGATTCACCTTCACGGTGCCCGACGGGCCCCTCCGGAAGACGTTGAATCCCGCGAATCCGGTCTCGGAGGCGGTGCGCCAGCTCAGCTCGACGGCACTCGCGATCGCGCGCGCGGAGAACGAGGCGACCGTGACCGCTGTCGGGCTGTCCATCGTGAGGTTGAGCGTCCAGCCGCCCGAGATCTTGCCCGCGTCGAGGCAATCGTCGGAGACGTAGAGCTGCCAGTCTCCCATCGCGACGGACGCCTCCATGCCGTTGAACACCGAGAGGAACTGGGGTCCGCTCGGGTACCCGCCGGCGCTCGGCCCCGGCGGCGCGGGCGTGGGAAAGACGTCCGGGTCCATGGCGCACAGCGTGGGAAGGTCGCCCACGTTGTTGAAGGGCTTCAGGGGTTGCAGCGTCACGAAGCAGAGCGTGGGCGGCGCCGGCTCGAGACCCTCGTCGTCGAACGTGAAGTCGTTCGGGGCCGTCGTCTGGAAGAAGGTGCACATGTCGGACATCGGGACCATTGCCGTGCCGTCGGGGGCGACGAGCAGAACGTCGACGTCGGCGATGAACGTGTGCTCGAAGGCGTTGAGCGACAGGGTCACCTTGCTCACCGTCCCCGTCAGGCCGGTCGGCGTGATCGTCGACGGGTAAGGGGTTGCGGGACCGTTCGGGTTGATCGTGATCGGCGTCGAGTTCGTGAACTCGGCCGCCGACGCCGTCGAGGGTACGGCGAGGACGGCGAGGACGGCTAGGAGCGCGAACGGCGTGTTGAACGGACGGGTCGCTGGAGCGGAGATGCGCATGCAGGACCTCCGAGATGTCGCGGTGGCTGAAGAGGGCAGCGGTCCAAACGAACGGGACTCGCCCGGCAAGTACCCATCGCCGACGGTCCTCAACCATCCGGACTCGCCGGGCCGGATCAGGACCGTCACGCACCCGGTAGATCCGGGGGTTGCTGCTTGAATCGGCAGGTGCAACCGCTGGCCGGGCTCCTGGTCGTGGACGTCACCCGCTACCTGCCGGGGCCGTTCGCGAGCCGGGAGCTTCTCCGCCTCGGGGCCCGGGTCGTCTGCCTCGAGCCGCCGGAGGGAGACCCGATGCGCGAGACCGCGCCGGCCTGGCACGGGGCGCTGAACGCCGGCAAGGAATCCGTCGCGTGCGACCTCAAGGCAGAGCCCGAGCTGGCCCGCCGCCTGGCCACCCGTGCCGCCGTCGTGCTCGAGGGCTTCCGGCCCGGGGTGGCCGACCGCCTCGGGATCGGATCGGCCGACGTGCCGGAGTCCGTCGTCTACTGCTCGATCACCGGCTTCGGCTCGGGTGGAGCGCACGCGCAGCGCGCCGGCCACGACCTCAACTACCTCGGCTGGGCAGGAGTGCTCGCCGACACCGCCCCGGGCCTCCCACCGGTTCCGGTCGCAGACCTGGCCGCCGGAGCCCTGTACGCGGTGACGGAGATCCTCGCCGCGCTGCTGCAACGCGAGCGCACCGGCCGCGGGCGCCGGCTCGAGATCTCGATGACGCACAACGCGCACCGCCTCGCAGAGCACCGGCTCGGGGGCGAGCCGACGGGGCGCCTGCTCACGGGCGGGCTGGCCTGCTACCGGATCTACGGAACGGCGGACGGCCGCCTCCTGACCGTCGCCGCGCTGGAGGCGAGGTTCTTCCGGCGGCTCTGCGAGCTGATCGGGCAGCCGGAGCTCGCCGGGCGGCAGTGGGACGCCGACCAGGAGGCGCTCGCCGCACGTCTCGGCGAGGTGCTCGCGACACGGACGCTCGCGGCGTGGCTCGAGCTCTTCGAGGGGGAGGACGTCTGCGCCGGGCCGGTCCGGACGCTCCAGGAGGCGGCGGCCGAGCTCGGCAGCCCGAGCCCGCCCGTGCCCGCCCCCCCGCGCCTGGACGAGCACGGCGACGCCTGGCGCCGCGAGTTGGGGCTCAAGGTTCCCTGACGGGTGTGTATGCATTGCGTTATGCTTTTTGCATGGCGCAGTTTGTCACCCGGCTCGGCGACGACTTGGCGCACCAGGTCGACCAGCTCGTGAAGGAAGGCGCTGTCTCGTCCCGCTCAGCCGCTGTTCGCCTCGGCCTGGAGGGGTTGATCGAGCGCCACCGGCGCCGTCGTGTCGGTCAGTCGATCGTCGAGAGCTACCAGCGACGGCCGCAGCGCGAGGCCGACGTTGGCTGGACCGACGGGTCCACGAGGCGGATGATCGCCGACGAGCCCTGGTGACGGGCCCGGCTCAGGGGGAAGTGTGGTGGGCCGAGGCCGGGGGCAAGCGTCGCCCGGTCCTGATCGTGACGAGGAGCGAAGCGATCCCCGTGCTGACCTGGCTGGTCGTAGCGCCGGTGACGAGGACGGTGCGGAACATTCCGACGGAGGTTGCTCTGGGCTCTGAGGAGGGCCTGCCGCAACCGTGCGCAGCGACGTTCGACAACCTCCAGCCGCTTCGGCGCCCGTTCCTCACCCAACGTGTAGGCCGGCTCGCCGCGGCGCGCCGCAGCGAGCTCTGTCAAGCGCTCTCGGCGCTCGCCGACTGCTGAGCGGCCTCCCGCGCTCCGACCTCGAACTACGACGATCCCGGCCTTCGCAGCCCGAGGGCCGCCGGCAGCGCGAACAGATCCGGCAGCCGGTCCGGCTCCTCCGGATACCGACCCTCGCGGTCGACCAGAAACGAGCGCATGCCGAGCGCCCGGGCGCCCTCGATGTCGTCCTCGAGCGAGTCCCCGACCATCGCCGCGGCACCCGGCTCCACAGCCAGGCGCTCGAGGGCCGCGCGGAAGATCGTCGGGTGCGGCTTCGTCTTCCCGTGGACGCGCGACGAGAGCACGACGTCCACGTCGAGGCCGTGGTGCGCGACGAAGTGCTCCAGGTCGCGGCCCGTGTTGGAGACGAGCCCCAGCTCGAGGCCGGCGCGGCGCAGCTCGTCCAGCACCGGCAGCGCGTCCTCGAAGAGGTCGAAGTTGTGCGCGTGCTCCCAGGCCTTCGTCATCTCGACAGCGCATGCGTACGCGCCCTCGGCCGCGCCGCCCATGCCGCGGATGATCCGCTCCGTGAACAGCACCCACACCTCCTCGTCGTGGTCGAGCTCGGGATGGCGCTCCAGCTCGGCGATCGCCGCGAACCGGGCCTCCTGGTAGCGCTCGGGTCGAGCTCGAGGCCGAACCGGCGCCCGAGCCGCTGGTAGCCCTCAGGACCGAGGTCCGGACCGGGCTTCGCGATCGTGAAGTCGACGTCGAAGAGGACGGCGCGAAGCCCCGTCACGCCGGCGCGGGCCAGCGGTACGCCGCCGGCTGCCGGCTCGCCAGCGACGGCAGCGTGCGCCGGATCTCGCGCAGGCGCGCGCGGTCGAGCTCCGCCCAGATCACGCCCGGCGCGTCCGGCGCCTGCGCCAGCACGACGCCCCACGGATCGGCGATCAGCGAGCGGCCGTAGCTGCGGCGTCCCGGCCTGGTCTCGCCGACCTGCGCGGCCGCCGCGACGAAGCACTGGTTCTCGATCGCGCGGGCGCGCAGGAGCACCTCCCAGTGGTCGCGGCCGGTCCGCTCCGTGAAGTGCGCGGGCACCGACAGGAGCTCGGCGCCCTCGAGCGCGAGGATCCGGTAGAGCTCCGGGAAGCGCACGTCGTAGCAGACCGAGAGCCCGAGGCACCAGTCCTCCACGTCGCACACGACGGGCTCGTCGCCGGGCTCCTCGGCCTCGGACTCGCGGTAGACGAGGCCGCCGACCTCGACGTCGAAGAGGTGGATCTTCCGGTAGACGGCCGCGATCGTCCCGTCCGGGTCGAAGACGACGCTCGTGTTCGAGAGCTTGTCGCGCCCCTCGCGCCGCTCCGTGACCGACCCGCCGACGAGGCTGATGCCGAGCCGCTTCGCCCAGGCGGACATTGCGGCGACGGACTCCCCCGCCTCGAGCGTCTCGGCGCCGGCGCGGAGCTCGTCGGCGTCGCCGATCAGGTTCCACTTCTCGGGCAGCACGACGACGTCCGCTCCCCCTCCGGCGGCGGCCGTGAGGAAGCGCTCGGCCTGCTCGAGGTTCGCGGCCTTGTCCGCCCTGCTCGTCAGCTGGACGCAGGCGATGCGCAGGCGCTCGGGCACGGGAGGAGGATAGCGTCGCGTATATGGAGGCCGCGTCTCACCGGCCGGCCGCGCGCGCCTTCCACGCCCTACGCAGCCGCGGCCTCAGGCTGATCTGGTCCGGCCAGACGGTCTCCCTGATTCGGCAACGCGGCCTTCTTCGTCGCGATCGGCTGGAAGTGCTCCTCGTCTGTGCCGTCGGCGTCGCTCCGCCGCGTGCGCGAGGCGGCAGGGAGGCAGGGCTCGACTACGTCGAGGACGCCTGCACCGCCGTCGTGCACGCCGGCATGCGTCGCCCGGCTTGACACATATCGACTCCCATCGATATATTGACCGCGGTCGATATGTCGAGCGAGCTTCTGATCACCTGCTGCCGGCCCCTGACGGCGACCCTTTCCGAAGCGGACGCCGAGGCCACCGCGTCGCTCTTCCGGCTGCTCGGCGACCCGGCCCGCGTGCGGATCGTCAACCTGCTCGCGACCAGCGACGAACCAGTTTGCGTCTGTGAGCTCGTCGGACAGCTCGAGCTCGCCCAGCCGACGGTCAGCCACCATCTGAAGAAGCTCACCGACAGCGGCCTGCTGGAGCGCGAGCAGCGCGGCAGGTGGGCGTACTTCTCACTGAGGCCGGGCGCGCTGGAGCGCCTCGGTGCTCTGCTCGACTTCGACAGGAGCTCTAAGGGAGGCCAGCGATAACGACGGAGACCCTGCGCGACGAGGTTCGGAAGCGCTACGCCGAGGCGGCGCGCTCGGTGACCGACGGAGGCGGTTGCGGGTGCGGCGAGTCCACCTGCTGCGGCGGCGAGGCCGGAACGGGCTTCGGCGAGGCGCTCTACACGGCCGAGCAGCGGGGGGAGCTCCCCGACGCGGCCGCGCTCGCGAGCCTCGGCTGCGGCAACCCGACCGCCGTGGCCGAGCTCAGTGAGGGGGAGGTCGTGCTCGACCTGGGCTCCGGCGGCGGGATCGACGTGATCCTCTCGGCGAAGCGCGTCGGCCGGACGGGCGTCGCGTACGGCCTCGACATGACGGACGAGATGCTGGCGCTCGCGCGGCGGAACGCGGCCGAGGCGGGGGTGACGAACGTCCACTTCCTCAAGGGCGTGATCGAGGAGATTCCCCTGCCGGCCGAATCGGTCGACGTCGTCATCTCGAACTGCGTCGTCAACCTCTCCATCGACAAGGCGAGCGCGCTCGCCGAGATCGGGCGCGTCCTGAAGCCGGCCGGGCGGATCGGGATCTCGGACGTCGTCGCCGAGGATCGCCTCTCTCCCGCCGAGCGTGCCGAGCGCGGCAGCTACGTCGGCTGCATCGCGGGCGCGCTCTCGAAGGGCGAGTACGAGTCCGGCCTCGAGGCGGCCGGTTTCGAGGACGTCGAGGTCGTGTTCACGCACGAGGTCGCGGACGGGATGCACGGCGCGATCGTCAAGGGACGAAAGACGGCCGCGCCCCACGCCGAGGCCGTGCCTCGGCCCCTGCCGTTGATCGCGACCAAGGCCGGCTGCTGCTGAGCGAGTCGCGTCCGGACGCGCCGCAGGCGGGACGACGGCCGAGGTTCAGGTCGCGAGGCAGGCTTCGGCGTAAGCCGCACTTTTCGCGCAGCAGCGCCTCAGTGTCCCGACAAACGCTGATTCGCTCGGCGAGAGGGTTCGGCTGGCGAGGTGGGCGACGTAGAAGCTGCGCACGAGCGGCGCATGCCCGGCGAGGCGAAAGACGAGGAGCTCCCCGCGCTCGACTTCCTCGGCGACCGAGTAGCGCGACAGGAATGCGACGCCGAGGCCCGCCCGTGCAGCCCGTTTGATCGCCTCGCTCGAGCCGAGCTCCCAGACGCCGCGCGGCCTGATCCCGGCTTGCTCGAGCGCGGCGTCGGCGGCTGCTTGCGTGCTCGAGCCCGGTTCTCGCTTGAGCAGCATCAGCTCTTCGAGCGAGCGTGAGTCGGCAACTCCGTCGCTTGCGCCCGGAAGTCCGGGCGCGGCGACGCCGACGATCTCGTCCTCGACGAACGGCTCCAGGTGTAGACGGGGATCGTCGGCGCCGCCCACGATCGCCAGCTGGATGCGTCCCGAGAGCAGGCGAGCGACGATCTCGCCGCTCGCGGCGACCTCGACGTCGACTCTGACGGCCGGGTAATCGCGCCGGAAGCAGCCGAGCGTGTCCGGGAGGAGATAGACGCCTGGGGCGGTCGAGGCGCCCAGGTGGATGGTTCCCGTCTTCAAGCCGGCCAGGTCGGCGAGCTCTTCCTCCCCGGCGTCGAGCACGGCAAGGGCCTGAGCGGCGCGCGCGGCCAGCACGCGGCCTGCTCCGTTGAGCTGGCTGCCGCGGCCGCTGCGCTCGACAAGGCGCTGGCCGGCGGCGCTCTCGAGCAGGCGCACGTGCTCGCTGGCTGTCGACTGCGTGATCCCGACGGCCTTCGCCGCGGCGGAGACGCTGCCGGCCCGCTCGAGCTCGACGAGGAGGCGCATCCGGGTCGTGTCCCAGATCTCGCCGAGGACGGATCTCTTAGCGCCTGAGGCGATGGCTGCCATCGGAATGTTCGGTGGCGACGATAGCGTGCGCGGGCCTACGTTTGCCGGGAAGTGATCCTGCGACCGTTCCTCTTTGGTCCGACCGCCTGCGCCTCGTACCTGTTCGGCTGCCTGTCGAGATCGCGCCTGGCGGTCGTCGACCCACACGCCGAGCTCGTCGACGACTATCTGGCGACCGCCGAGGAGGCCGGCGCGCCGATCGTCGCGGTCTTCGAGACGCACGTGCAAGCCGATCACGTCTCCGGCCTGCCGGCGTTGGTCGAGGCCACCGGCGCCACCGCTTACCTGCCGGGCGGCGCCGGAGTCGACTTCCCCCACGAAGAGCTCGCCGACGGCGAGCAGGTCGAGCTCGGCAACACGCTCGTCACGGCGCTGTCGACACCCGGCCACGCGCCGGCCCACGCTGCGTGTCTCGTCGCCGATCGAGGCCGCGGCAGCGACGAGCCGTGGGTGGCCTTCACCGGCGACTCGCTGCTCGTTGGCGACGTCGGGCGGCCCGACCTGCACACCGGTGGGGATCCCGAGCCGATGGCTCGCCGGTTGTACGCGTCGATCCAGCGCCTCCTCGAGTTGCCCGATCACGTGCTCATCCTCCCGTCGCACTACGGTGGTTCGGTCTGCGGACGAGCCCTCTCGGGCAATCCGTTCTCGACGATCGGCTTCGAGCGCCGCCACAACGCGGCAGCCGGCGCCCGGGACGTGGGTCAGTTCGTCCAGGAGTTACTCCTCGACGTACCCCCGCCGCCGGCCGACCAGGCAGAGATCGTTGCGGCGAACCGAGCCGGGAGAAGCCGGAGCCGGGCGTGAGCGTACGACTCGGCCTGCGCGCCAACTGGCGTCAGTTCACGCTGCTCGTCGCACTGAACGGCCTTGTCGGCGCGCTGGTCGGCCTCGAGCGCAGTGTCCTGCCGCTGATCGGCGAGCGCGACTTCGGCCTTACCTCGAGGGCGGCGATCCTCTCCTTCGTCGTCGCCTTCGGCGCGGCGAAGGCCGTTGCCAACCTCGGTGCCGGCGCGCTTGCTGACCGCCTCGGTCGTCGGCGCCTCCTGATCGTCGGCTGGCTCCTCGCCTTGCCCGTGCCACTCTTGATCGGGCTCGCACCCAGCTGGGGCTACGTCATCGCCGCCAACGTCCTGCTCGGCGCCAATCAGGGACTCGCGTGGTCGATGACGGTGACGATGAAGATCGACCTCGCCGGACGAGCGCGCCGTGGCCTCGCCCTCGGATTGAACGAGTCTGCCGGCTACCTGGGCGTCGCGGCGACCGCGCTCCTCACCGGCCTCCTCGCCGCCTCGTTCGCCCCGCGCACGGTCGTCTGGATCGGAGCGCTCGTCGTCGCTGCCCTCGGCCTGTTCGTATCCGTCGTGTTCGTCCGCGATACAGGCTCTCACGTCACCGAGGAGCAGCGCAGCTACGGCGAGCGCCCTGCGATGGGGCTCCGGGCTGCCTTCGGAGCAGCGAGCCTGCGTAACCCCGTCCTTCGTACGTGCTCGCAGGCCGGCCTCGTCAACAACCTGAACGACGCCCTCGCCTGGGGCCTCGCGCCGTTGTACCTGGCCGCCCACGGGGCGAGCGCCGGCGAGATCGGCGTCGTCGCCGCGCTCTACCCAGCCGTCTGGGGAATCGGCCAGCTTGCGACCGGCTGGCTGTCGGACAGCACCGGCCGCAAGCCCCTGATCGTCCTCGGAATGCTTGTCCAGGCCGGTGGGCTCTCCTTGCTCGTAGCCGGAGACGGCGCCCTCGCTCCTGCCGTCGCAGCGGCCGCGCTGCTCGGCGCGGGGACGGCGCTCGTCTACCCGACTCTGATCGCAGCTGTCTCGGATGTCGTCGAGCCACGTGATCGCGCGTCGGTCGTGGGCGTCTACCGCTTCTGGCGCGACAGCGGCTTCGTCGCCGGGGCGCTGATCGCCGGCTTCGTCGCAGACGCGGTCGGAGCCGGCAAGGCGATCAGCGTTGTTGCCGCGCTGACGGCCGCGAGCGGTCTCGCCGTTCTCTCGACCCGCTGGAGCGACACGTCGCTTGCAGCGGGCACGCTCGGCTCGATCCCCATTCGCTCCGATCGAGGTTGACAATACCCCAGTGGGGTATATAGATTGGAGGAGTCCACCAGTCGAGCGAGGGAGCACGGATGAGCATCGCCGATGACGGTCAGCACCACGGGCGCCACGGGCACCACGCGCTGCCGACGAGGGGTCGCGCTCTGGACGGGATCGCCCTCAGCGCGACCCTCCACTGCCTGACCGGCTGCGCGATCGGCGAGGTGCTCGGGATGGTGATCGGCACCGCTCTCGGCTGGTCGAACTGGCCGACGGTGGCGCTGGCCGTCGTCCTGGCCTTCTTCTTCGGCTACGCCCTCACGAGCCTGCCGCTGCTGCGCTCCGGCCTCGCCCTGGCGACCGTCATCCCGATCGCATTCGCCTCGGACACCCTCAGCATCGCAATCATGGAGATCGTCGACAACGCGATCATTCTGGCGGTCCCGGGGGCGATGGAGGCAGGCGTTGCATCGCTGCTCTTCTGGGGCAGCCTCTCATTCGCTCTGGTGATCGCCGGAGCCGTTGCCTTCCCAGTCAATCGCTGGCTGATCGCTCGCGGCAGGGGCCATGCCGCCGTGCATGCGACCGGGGTCCACGGCGGTCCACCGACGAGGCTCGTGGCCGCCGTGGCCGTCGTCGCAGCCGTCTTCGGCGCCGCCGTCCTGATCGCCGAGGCGATCGACACCGATCCCGCCCACGGTGGCCACGAAGCTGCAACGATTGCGCCGGTGCGTGGGCTGGCTGTCACCGATGGCGAGCTGCGCATCGAGCTGGCGACGCGCCAGCTCGCCGCGGGCAGTTCGGGCCTGCTGCGCTTCGCGATCCTCGGCGCGGAACGGGCGCCGATCCGTGATTTCGAGCTCGAGCACGAGAGGCGGATGCATCTGATCGTCGTCAGGCGCGACCTGACGGGATTCCAACACCTCCACCCGTCGCTCGGCGCAGACGGCGTCTGGGAGGCGCCGGCGACGATCCCTGCAGCCGGGAGCTACCGCGTCTTTGCCGACTTCAAGCACGCAGGGCGGAACTTCACGCTCGGTGCCGATCTCGCCGTCGACGGGGACGTGCGCTGGGTGCCGCTTCCCGCAGAGGAGGAGACCGCAGACGCCGGAGGGGGTTACCGCGTCGAGCTCGACGCACCGGTCGCGAGACCCGAGCGCGAGACCGAGCTCCGCTTCACCGTGCTTCGGAACGGCTCGCCGGTCGAGGTCGAGCCCTATCTCGGTGCTGGGGGTCATCTCGTGGCGCTCAGACAGGACGACCTCGCGTTTCTCCACGTCCACCCGGCCGACCATGAGGAGGGGCACCACGGCTCGGGCACCGCCACTGCCTTCATGACGACCTTCCCCAGCGACGGCCGCTACCGGCTTTTCCTCCAGTTCAAGCATGAGGGCATCGTCCGAACCGCCGCCTTTACGCGGAACGTCTTCGCTCCCTAGGAGCGTGGAGTTCTACCCGGATGCGCTCGTGCGGTCTCATACGGAGCACGGGCAAGCCCGCGCTCCTGAGGTCGGCGTCGCCGGCGACGCCTAGCGCGAAGATGGCAGCTGACAGCGCGATGCGGCGGCTGCGGCCGCTGAGCGAGCTCATCCTCGATCGCCTGCCCGGTTCCCGGCCGCTGTGGATCGCGGCGTGGGCGCTCGTTCCAGGCGCCAACGTGGGCGCCAACGTCTTGCTCGATACGGGAGGGACGAGCGCGGTCTGGGAGCAGAGTCGCCTTCTCGTCGTCCTCAACTACGTCGCGCACTCAGCGTCGCTGTGGTGATCGCGTTGTGGGGGACAGATCGGCTGGTCAGGCGGCTGGAGGCGCTTCGGGCGGCGACGTCAGAGGTTCTTGGGCCGAACGCAAAGGGGCCGTTCCGGGAGATGAACAGCGTCGCAGGGCCGCTCGCGCTCTCCGTCGCCACCGCGGTTGGATTCGGCGTGACAGCGTTCGTCCACAGCGGCTGGAGTGCTGCACTCCTCAGGGGCGTCACGTGGTTCCTCCTCGGGATCGCGCTCTGGACCTACCTCTGGACCTACGCATCGCTGCGGCTGGGGCTCGATCGACTCGGCAGGCAGCGACTGTTGCCGGATGCCGTTCGCGTCGACCCGACGCTCGGGCTCCGCCCGCTCGGAGACATTGCCTTCCTGGGCCTGTGGACGCTGCTGGCATGGCTGGTTCCGGTCGTCCTGACCGGTCTTCCTGATCTGGTGGGTGCGACGCTGGGCATGCTCGTGCTGGGTACCGGGTTGGCGACGTTCTACTTCTCGCTGCTTCGCCTGCACCGGCAGATGGTCGAGGCGAAGAGGGCCGAGGTCGCCGTCGCCCGAGACCTCTACGCCCAGGCGTACGGGCCCGTCCGGACGGCGCCGACGCTGGAGGTGCTCGAGCAGCAGCGCGCCCTTCTGGCCGCAGCCGACCAGCTCGAGAAGCGGGCGAACGCGATCCACGAGTGGCCCATCGACGAGGGGACTCTCGCTCGCCTGATCACGATCACGACGAGCGTGATCGCGATGACGATCGGGCGGCTGATCCTCAACCCGCTCGGGTTCTAGTCAGGGCGTGGACCGGAGGGTCCAGCCGGAGCCCCCGTCGGTCGAGCGCTTGATCCGGCCGTCGTGGAGTGCGACGTAGAGTTCCTCAGGGCCGTGCGCGAGAAGAGCCGCCGGCTGCCCGCCGATCTGGCCGCGGCGCTCGAGACTGCGGCCTCCGTCGCGGCTTGCGAGCACGAGACCGCCGCCGGCCGCGACGTAGAGCCGGTCCGGAGCAGGCCAGGCGAGTAGCCCGACCGGCCCATCAAGCCGCGCCCAGGTCCGGCCGCCGTTTCGAGAGGCGTAGAGGCCCTGTTCGAGGTCGCTCGCGGCGGACGCGACGATGTGGCGGGGATCGGCGGGATCGACGGCGAGGTCGATCAGCGGCCCCGGCTTGCCGATCTCACGCCAGGTCCGGCCGCGGTCGCCACTGACGAGCAGCCGGTCGTTCGAGGCGTCGTAGCCGTACACGCGCTCGCCCGCGAAGCGGAGCACGTGGAAGTCGGCCTCGCCGGAGAGCGAGACCGAGCTCCAGCTCTCGCCCGCGTCCGTCGACTCGATCAGCCCGAGCAGCGGCGGCAGCCCCCGGTCGCGCGCCTCGTTCAGGTCTGGGTGTCCCGAGCCGAGGAAGCGGTCGCGCCCGACGACCGTGAAGCCCATCGTGTCCTGGAGGCGATCGGCCACTCGCCCGGCCTTCCGCGCGTCCCTCGCGACGCGGTAGAGACCCGTGTGCGTGGCGATGAAGAGGGATCCGTCGGCCGGGTTGATCCCGAGGCCGTGGACGTGCACGGGACCCGGGTCGGCCGCGGGCACGCCCGAGAACTCGTCGTCACCGCCGGCCCGCCACAGGAGCAGGCCGACGGCGACGACGCCGATCGCGGCGAACGCCCCCAGGATCCCGAGCGCCCTCGAGCGACGCATTACAGGTCCCTCAGCGCGTCCGCGCGAATCGCTGCACCGCCGCGAGCAGCTCGCGGCTCTTCTCGGCGGCCACCTCGGCGTCGCCCGCGGCCAGCGCGTCCGAGACGCAATGCCTGACGTGCTCGTCGAGGATCCGGAAGGCGAGGCTCTCGAGGGCCGTGTTGACGGCCGCGATCTGCGTCAGGACGTCGATGCAGTAACGCTCCTCCTCGACCATCCGCTCGATCCCGCGTACCTGGCCCTCGATTCTGTGGAGGCGCTTCACGAGCGCCTCCTTGTCGGCGACATAGCCCGTCATACGGCTCCTTCCCGCGCGCTGCGGAACCGTCGCAGGCGCAGGCTGTTGGTGACGACGAAGACGCTCGAGAACGCCATTGCCGCCGCGGCGACGATCGGGTCGAGCAACCCGGCGACCGCCAGCGGGATCGCGGCGACGTTGTAGGCGAATGCCCAGAAGAGGTTGCCCTTGATCGTGCGGAGCGTCCGGCGCGCGAGCCGGATCGCGTCCGCGGCCGCCCGGAGGTCGCCCGAGACGAGGGTCAGGTCGCTCGCCTCGATCGCGACGTCCGTACCCGTGCCGATCGCGAGGCCGAGGTCGGCCTCCGCGAGTGCCGGCGCGTCGTTGACGCCGTCCCCGACCATGGCGACGACCTCGCCGGCAGCCTGCAGGCGCCGGATCTCCGCCGCCTTGCCGTCCGGGAGGACGCCGGCGAGCACCCGCTCGATCCCCACCTCGGCCGCGACCCGGTGGGCGGCCTCCGGCGCGTCGCCGGTCAGGAGGACGGGCTCCAGCCCGAGCGCCCGCAGCTCCCGGATCGCCTCGGGGCTCGTCGGCTTGACCGTGTCCCGGACGACCAGCGTCGCCCGCGGGCGGCCGTCCCACGCGACGGTGATCGCGCCCAGCCGCCGGACGACCTCGACCCGGTGTCCGTCGACGACGCCCCGGACGCCCACTCCGGGGAGGTTGCGGAAGTCCGAGACCGCCGGCAGCGAACCGACCTCCGCGCGCGCCGCCGCGGCGACCGCCTGCCCGACCGGATGCTCGCTGGCCGACTCGACGGCGCCTGCGAGGCGGAGCACGGCGGCGCGCGTCACGCCGTCGAGCAGCGCCACCTCGACGAGCTCCAGCTTGCCCTCCGTGACCGTTCCGGTCTTGTCGAGCACGATCGTCCCGATCCGGCGGGTCTGCTCCAGCACCTCCGGCCCCTTGATCAGGATGCCGAGCTGGGCGCCGCGCCCCGTACCGACCATCAGCGCGGTCGGAGTGGCAAGGCCGAGAGCGCACGGGCAGGAGATGATCAGCACCGCCACCGCCGCCGTGAACGCCTCGGCGGGGTCGCCTGCGATCGCGAGCCAACCGGCGAGCGTGGCGAGCGAGATCCCGAGGACGATCGGCACGAAGATCCCCGAGACGCGATCGGCCAATCGCTGCACGGGAGCCTTGCCCGCCTGCGCCTCCGCCGTCAGCCGGGCGATCTGCGCGAGCGCCGTCTCGGCTCCGACCTTCGTCGCACGCACGACCAGCCGGCCGTACGTGTTGATCGTCGCGCCGGCGACCGGCGAGCCGGCGGCTACCTCGACCGGCACCGGCTCACCCGTGAGCATCGACTGGTCGACCGCCGAGCCGCCGTCCTCGACGACACCGTCGGTGGCGATCTTCTCCCCGGGTCGAACGACGAAGCGGTCGCCCACGACGAGCTCCTCGACGGGGACGAGAACCTCCTCCCCGCCGCGGAGGAGGCGGGCCTCCCTGGCGCCCAGCTCGAGCAGCGCGCGGATCGCCGCACCCGAACGGCGGCGCGCGCGGCTCTCGAGGAAGCGGCCGAGCAGGATCAGGGTCGTGATCACGGCCCCGACCTCGAAGTACACCTCGGCCTCGAGTCCGGCGACCAGGACGACCGCCGACCAGGCCCAGGCAGCGAGCGTGCCGATCGAGATGAGCGTGTCCATCGTCGCGCCGCCGTGCCGGGCGTTGAGCGCCGCCGCGCGGTGGAAGGGCCATCCGGCCCAGAAGACGACCGGCGTCGCGAGGACGAGAGCCGCCCACCCCCAGCCGTCGAACTGGAGGGGCGACAGCATCGAGAGCAGCAGGAGAGGCGCGCTCAGGAACGCTGCCGCGAGCAGACGGACGGCGATGCCGCGGCCGTCCGGGCGCCGTTCGTCCTCGGCGAGGGCGACGGGCGCCGCCGCGTAGCCCGTGGCCTCGACGGTGGCGATCACGTCTTCGAGGAGCACGCCCGGGCCGAGCAGGACGGCCGCCTCCTCGGTGGCGAGATTGACACTCGCATCGACCCCGTCGAGGCGGTTCAACGCTTGCTCCACGCGCGCGACGCACGACGCGCAGGTCATGCCCTCGATCCGGAGGCGAAGGCGCTCGGGTGGCAGGGTTGAACGAGTCTGGCTCATCGATCCGCTCGAATCGCCAGCATACCTGTGAGGGGTATCTCGGCAGGGGCCGGGTCGCAGGCAGCGCCTGTCGACCCGGCCCGACGCTCGGGACCCTCATCGGGGTGCCCAGATTTGAACTGGGGACCTCTCCGACCCGAACGGAGCGCGCTACCAGGCTGCGCCACACCCCGAGCCGGAACAGGTTAGCGACTTCCCGGGCCAGGCTGCCGGCCGCGTCACTTCCGGCACGGAGTTGCCACACCTCGGCTCGCCGCTCCGTCCGGTCGCTCCGCTATGTTGTCTTGCGAGACAACGAAGAGGGAGATCAACATGAACGTCGTCAGCCTGATCGGCAACCTCGCCACGGACGTCGACCTGAGGGATCTCGGGCCGGAGCGCCGCGTCGCGAACTTCCTGGTCGCCGTTGACCGGGTCGGGGCTGAGGGTGCGGACTTCATCGCCGTCTCCGCCTGGAACAAGCAGGCCGAGGCGTGTCACCGGTATCTGGCGAAGGGCCAGCGCGTGGGCGTGGACGGCCGCCTGCGGAGCAGGTCGTGGGAGGACGGCGACGGCAAGCGGCGAAGCGCGGTGGAGGTCGTCGCGAACCACGTCGAGTTCCTCTCCCCGCGCGCGGGAGGCGCGCCGGCGACGGCCGGGGAGCCCGCTCCCGCGGACGACATCCCCTTCGCGGAGGCGGCGATGCCCTGAGAGAGCCCCATACAATCGCGGCCGTGGCCGCGCGGGACGAGATCGTCGCCTACGCGAACGGCTTGCTCGAGGTCGAGCGGTTCCCGGAGTTCGCCCCCGCCGGGCTCCAGGTCACGGGCGCGCCGGAGGTCGAGCGGATCGTCTGCGGCGTGTCGGCCTCGCGCGAGCTCTTCGAGCGCGCGGCCGCGGCTGGCGCTCAGCTGGTGCTCGTCCACCACGGCGTCATCTGGCGCAACGAGCCGCGCGTCGTCGACGCCCGCATGAAGGGACGCCTCCAGGCGCTGTTCGACGCGAACCTCAACCTGGTCGCCTACCACCTCGCGCTGGACGCGCACCCGGGGGTCGGGAACAACGCCGTCCTCGCCCGAGCCCTCGGCGTCGAGGTCGAGCGGCCGTTCGCCGAGATCGGCGTGGGCGGACGCCTGCAGGAGCCCGTGGAGATGTCGGCCTTCGTCGAACGCGTCCGCGCCTGCCTCGGCAGAGAGCCACTCGTGTTCGCGCACGGGCCCGGCGAGGTCGAGACGGTCGCCCTCTCGTGCGGCGGCGGCGGCGAGCACCTGATCGAGGCCGCGCAGGCGGGCTACGACCTCTTCCTCACCGGAGAGCCGGAGGAGCCGGCGCTGCATACCGCGCGCGAGCTCGGCATCCACTTCGTCGCGGGCGGCCACCACGCCACCGAGCGGCTGGGGGTCCAGGCGCTCGCGGCTCACCTGGCCGAGCGCTTCGACCTCGCCTGGGAGTTCGTCGATCTGCCCAACCCCGTGTGACGGCCCCGGGCAAAGGGGGGCATTGCACCCGTCGGGAACCCCGATTATGCTTCGTGCGATGAGCGACCTGGGAGGGCGGGCCCGATGATTCCCGCCAGCGAACTCGAAGCGGCTGCCACCAGCCCGTGCGACAGAGCCTGTCGCCGGGCTTTTTCGTGGACCGGAAAGGGGAGCACAGACGATGCCGAATCACCTGACGCCTGAGGAGCTGTCGAAGGAGCTTGGGATCGAGCGCCAGGAGGTGATCCGGGTCTGCGTGCAGGAGGGCGTACCCATCTACCAGGGCAAGATCGACAAGACCCTCTTCCAGGCTCAGCTCCGGGCGCTCGGCGCCCTCGAGCAGCGCTGACCGGCGCCTCGGGCTGACCTCAGGAGCGCGGGCTCGCCCGTGCTCCGTCTGAACCGACGCACGAGCGCATCCGGGTAGAGGCCCGGGCTCTAGTAGCTGACGTGCCTCAACACGTTGTAGACACCTGAGGAGTACATCCGGGCCTCCTTCGAGGCTGTGGGTCTGCCAGGACTCACTCCCGAAGGAGGCCCGGATGCAGCACCGTAACGCCCGTCTCGGACTTGCCGGCCGGCACGCGCTCGTGCTCGATGTCGATGCCGGCTGCTCGCGCAGGGAGGCCGCCCGCCGCCGCGGCGTCTCCCCTTCGACGGCTTGCAAGTGGTGGCGGCGCTGGAGCGGCGCCAGCGAGACAGGAGCGGCTGAGCCTCTCCTGTCTCGAGGACCGCTCCTCGCGCCCGCACCGCAGCCCGCGCCGGCTGGCGGCAGCAGCCGAGCGGACGGTCTGCGCCGTGCGCCGCCGCTCCGGCTGGGGACCGAGGTTGATCGCCGGCGAGACCGGCCATCCGCACGCGACCGTCTGGCGCGCGCTGCGGCGGGCCGGCATCTCCCGGCCGCCGAGGCCCGCTCGCGAGCAGGTCGTCCGCTACGAGTGGCCCTGCCCCGGCGAGCTCGTCCACCTGGACAGCAAGCGCTTCTCCCGCTTTAGTCGTCCCGGCCATGCGCTCACCGGCGACCGGCGCCGCAGCGGCAAGGAGAAGCGGATGGCGGTCGGCTACGAATGGGTGCACTCGCTCGTCGACGACCATTCCCGCTTCGCC
>JBHEMU010000018.1:0-17573 GCA_046262415.1 Gaiellaceae bacterium
GTGGTGGTGGAGGTGGAGGAGGGGGTGGAGGAGGCGGAGGTGAGGTCGGGGGAGGCGGCTGCGTCGGCGGGGGTGGGGGAGGCGGCGGCTGCAGGGTCGGCGGCGGCGGCTCGGTCGTCGTCGTCGACGGGGAGTCGGAACCGCAGCCGACCGCGAGCAGGACGCAGGCGACTGCGACGACGAGGACGAGTCCGGAGCGCATCGCGCACATCGTGCCAGCCCGGGTCAGGCGGCGACGCGCGTCCCGGCGCGCCCCGCGAGCGCTTCGGCGAGCGCGTCCGCCGAGGTGATCAGCGCCTCCCCGCCGCTCTCGCGCACGTAGCGCGCGGCCGCCTCGACCTTCGGCCCCATCGAGCCGGCGGCGAGTTCGGGCAGGAGCGCGTCCGCGTCGTCGGGGGTCAGGGCGCGGAGGTCGTTCTCCTCGCCCGTACCGAACCCCGCGGCGACCGCGGCGACGTCGGTCAGGATCACGAGGCGCTCCGCGCCGAGTGCGGCCGCCAGGAGCGCGGAGGCGCGGTCCTTGTCGATCACCCCCTCGACGCCGTTCAGGCGCCCGTTGCGTCGCGCCACCGGGATTCCTCCCCCTCCGCAGCAGACCGTGACCGAGCCGATGTCGAGCAGCGAGCGGATCGCGTCCAGCTCGACGATCTCGCGGGGTGCAGGCGACGGCACGACGCGCCGCCAGCCCCGGCCGGCGTCGGCCTGCACGACCCAGTCCAGGTCGCGCTCGAGCCGGCGGGCCTCGGCCTCGGCGTAGAACGGGCCGACCGGTTTCGTCGGCCGCGCGAAGGCGGGATCGTCCGGGTCGACGACGACGCGGGTCAGCAGGCAGGCGACCGCTCGTCGCGACGCGACGCCCACCTCGGTCGCGATCATCGCGCCGATCGTCGCCTGGGTCTCGGCCACGGCCAGGTGGAGTGGGAGTGGAGGCACCTCGGCGGCCGCCCGCTCCTGCCGGAGGAGGGCCTGCCCGACCTGGGGGCCGTTGCCGTGCGTGATCGCGAGCCGCGGCTCGCCGAGCAGGGGCCGGAGCGCCTCGCAGGTCGCGCGCAGGTTCGCGAGCTGCTCGGCGGCCGTTCCGCGCTCGCCGGGCCTGATCAGGGCGTTCCCGCCGAGCGCGACGACGACGGTCAAGTCAGCGCCGGGGCGGCTTCGGCCTGGTCGGTCAGGCCGAACTCCGCGAGCAGGTCGGTGAGGGTCGGCTCGCCCACCTCCTGCAGGCGGTACGTGACGCGCAGCGCCGGCTTGTCGAGAGAGATCACGCGGCGCAGGTCGATCGGCGTCCCGATCAGGACGAGGTCGGCGTCGGAACGGGCGATCGTCTCCCGGAGCTCCTCCATCTGCTTTCGCCCGTAGCCCATCGCCGGCAGGAGCTCCCCGATGTGCGGGTACGCCGCGAACGTCTCCGCGATCGAGCCGACGGCAAAGGGGCGTGGATCGACCAGCGATGCGGCCCCGTTCGCCTTGGCGGCGAGCACCGCGGCGCCGTAGGTCATCTCGCCGTGCGTCAGCGTCGGCCCGTCCTCGACGGCCAGCACCCGCTTGCCGGCGATCTCGGCGGCGTCCCCCTCGACGTGGAAGGGTGAGGCGGCGAGGACGATGCGGGAGTCGGGGTTGTGGGCGCGGATCGAGTCGAGCACGGCGTCGATGCCCTCCTGCGAGGCGCTGTCGATCTTGTTGACGATGCAGACGTCGGCCATGCGAAGGTTCGTCTCCCCCGGGTGGTACCGAAGCTCGTGCCCCGCACGGTGAGGGTCGACCACGACGAGGTGCAGGCTCGGCCGGATGAACGGCGTGTCGTTGTTGCCGCCGTCCCAGAGGATCACGTCGGCCTCCTGCTCGGCGGCGTCGAGGATGGCGCCGTAGTCGATCCCCGCGAAGACCAGGTTGCCCTCGGCGAGGTGCGGCTCGTACTCCTCGCGCTCCTCGATCGTGCATTCGGCGGCGTCGAGGTCCTCGTAGCGCGCGAAGCGCTGCACCCTTTGGCGGGTCAGGTCCCCGTAGGGCATCGGGTGGCGCAGCACGGCGACGCGCTTGCCGGCCTCGCGCAGGAGCGAGGCGACGTAGCGCGTCGTCTGGCTCTTGCCCGAGCCGGTCCGGACGGCGCAGACGGCCACAACCGGCTTCGTCGAGGTGAGCTGCGTCTCGAACGGGGACGCGAGGCGGAAATCGGCGCCCGCTGCGAGCGCGCGCGAGGCGACGTGCATCACGTCCTCGTGCCTGACGTCCGAGTATGCGAAGAGGACCTCGTCCACGCGCTCGCTCCGGAGAATCCGCTCGAGCTCCGCCTCCGCGTGGATCGGCACGCCGCCGGGATAGAGATCGCCGGCGAGCTCGGCGGGGTAGACGCGCCCGTGGATGTTGGGGATCTGCGTCGCCGTGAACGCGATGACGCGGAACTCCGGCCGGCCCCGGAAGAGGAGGTTGAAGTTGTGGAAGTCGCGGCCCGCCGCGCCGGCGATCAGCACCCTTCTGGCTGCCGTCATGAATAGAGAATATTCAGCGCGACGGCCGGCTGCTAGGGTCGCGCGCGTGGCCCGGTTTCCCGAGGCGCTCGGCGAGCAGGTCGGACAGGAGTTCGGCGCCTCGCAGCAGTACGTCGCGATCGCGGTCCACTACGACGCAGAGACCCTCCCGCAGCTCGCCGCGCACTTTTACCGGCAGGCGCTGGAGGAGCGAAACCACGCGATGATGCTCGTCCAGTACCTGCTCGACGCGGGCGAGCCCGTCACGATCCCGGGCGTCCCGGCGCCTCAGGCCTCGTTCCCGGACGCAGTCGCGCCCGTCCGGCTGGCGCTCGAGCAGGAGCGGCGCGTGACCGAGCAGATCGCCGAGCTCGTGCGCCTGGCCCGTGCGGAGAACGACCTCGTCGGCGAGCAGTTCCTGCACTGGTTCCTGCAGGAGCAGCGCGAGGAGATGTCGAGCATGTCCGACCTGCTGGCGGTCGTCGAGCGGGCCTCCTCGAACCTGCTGCTCGCGGAGGAGTACCTCTCGCGCACGCAGGTCGGCGACGCCGGAGCGGGCACCGGCGCGCCGCCCGTGGCGGGCGGCGCTCTCTAGCGGAGCCGCTCGCGCACGCGCTCGGCCACCGCCTCGAGCTCGATCGGCGCGTCGGCCACCTCGCGCAGCATCGCGTCCGCGTCCAGGCTGGAGCCGCGGGACCAGAGCTCGCGCAGGAGCGAGCCTGCCTCGCGGCGGGCGAACCACTCGTTGCCGTACTCCGTCCGGAGAAAGTCGCGCATCTGCGCCTCGAAGGCCCAGGAGCGCAGGTACCCGGTCACGTAGTAGCCCGAGTCGAAGTCGGCGAGGAAGTCGGTCGGGCTCGGCTCGATCCTGAGCGCGTCGGCGAGGAGCTCGACGTAGCGCGGCCGCGCGTCGGCGAGGTCCGGCGTCGCGTGGAACTCGAGCTCGTAGAGCAGCTTCGCCGCGTAGCGGCGGACGATGAAGAGGAGCTCGGTCGCGCCCTCGACGGCGAACTCGTCCGGGCGGGGGAAGTCGAGACGCCGGTTCAGCCACGCGGGCTCGGTGGTCAGGTGCTGGAGCAGCATCGCCCAGCCCTCGGTCACCGTGACGTCGCCGAGGCGGCGGTCCTCCACCGGCAGGTCGGCGGACGTGTTGCCGTAGTGCTCGGCGTGGCCGGCCTCGTGGAAGAGGCCCGCCCAGTCGTCGACGCCGCCCTGGGGCTGGATCACGAGCACGACCCGGCCCGGCACCTCGATCGGGACGCAGAACGCCCGCGGGCTCTTCGTCTCGCGCCGCTCGAGATCGAGCTCGACGTTCTTCTGGCCTCGCAGGTCGATTCCGAGGTCGCCCAGCGTCGCCTCGAGCGCCGGCACCATCCGGTTCTCGGGGAACCACCGGTCCCACTTGGCCGCCCGGAACAGCCTGGCGGTGTCCCATCGCTCCGCCTCGACGAGAGAGACGCCGACGCGGTCACGGAAGAGACGGTCCATCGACTGCTCGTAGAGGCTCTCCGTCGAGTCGAGCAGGGCCCGGCACTGTCCCGCGAGCTCCTCGAGCCGGAAGCCGAAGCGCGTATAGAGGTCGGTGTAGGTCTCGGAGCCCAGGTCGCGGACGGCGGCTCGCTCGACCCCCGCCGCTTCGGCGTAGATCGGATTCAGATGCTCCTCGGTGAGCTCGTTGCGCGCCCGTTCGAGCCGGCGGCGCTTCTCCCGGTCCTCCTCGTTCGCGATCGTCGGCCGGAGCATGCGGAAGGCGATCTCGGCGCCGTCGACGGTCGCGGTCAGGGTCGCCTCGAGCTCCGCCGTCCGCTCCGCGTACGTCCGGGTCAGGCCGCCGAGGTAGTTCTCGCAGGCGAAGCGCCAGAGCTCGCGCACACCGCGGTCGCCGTCGACCGCCGCGCCGAGCGTCCGCGCCTGGTCGAGCTCGGTCAGGTCGGCGTACTCCCGGTAGATCGGCTCGAGCTCGAGGCTCTCCTTCAGGCCGGCGAAGTGGAGGTAGTACTCCTCGTCGAGCGCTGCGATGAAGCGGTCGACGCGACCCCGGTACCTGTCTAGCGGGTCGGCCGGCAACGTTGCCGCCCTTCTGGGTCGCGAGCAGCAAGCCAGGGAAGGACGCAGGGAGCCCGCATAGTCGAGACTATGAGGGCGACCGAGGACGCCCCCTGGCGCAGTCTCATCGCGGGCCAGAAGCCGGTGAACGTTGGCGGTCGATCCGCTGGCTCTCGCGTCGGCGGGGCGCTGGACACGGTGGCTTAGGATAGCGGCGTGCAGGAGATCAGCCTTCGCACCGAGCGGCGCACGCAGCTCGTGAACGTGACGGAGCGCGTGCAGCAGGCGCTGAACGGTGTGGACGGGGCGACGGCGGCGCTGATCTACGTGCCGCACACGACCGCCGGGATCACGATCAACGAGGGCGCCGATCCGACCGTCGCACGCGACTTCGAGACGGCGATGGAGAAGATCGTCGAGGACGGCTGGCGCTGGCAGCACCTGGAGGACCCCGACGGCCCGAACGCCCCCTCGCACATCCGCGCCTCGCTGATGAGCCCCGAGGTGCTCGTCCCGCTCTCGGACGGGCGGCTCGCGCTCGGCACCTGGCAGGGGATCTTCTTCTGCGAGTTCGACGGCCCGCGCGAGCGCAAGCTCTTCGTGACCGCCCTGCGCTGACGCCCCGGCGCTAGGGTGGCCCCGTGGCAGCCCCCGTCGCCCGAGACCAGGAGGTGGAGCTCCACGTCGACTCGCTCGCCTACGGGGGCAACGGCGTCGCGCGCCTCGACGGCTTCGTCGTCTTCGTGCGGCGCGGGCTCCCGGGCGACACGGTGCGCGCGCGCGTCACGAAGGTGAAGCGAAACCACGCGGAGGCGCTCGCGGTCGAGGTGCTGGCCGCGGGGCCGGCCCGCGTCGAGGCCCCGTGCGCCCACTACCCGGCCTGCGGCGGCTGCCGCTTCCAGGATCTGGCCTACGAGGAGCAGGTGGCGGCGAAGCAGGCCCAGGTCGTCGATTCGCTGCGGCGGCTGGGCGGGATCCCCGACCCTCCGCTCGAGCCGATCCTCCCCGCCGAGTCGGTCTTCCACTACCGGAACAAGCTCGAGTACTCGTTCACGGCCGCGCCGGGCGGCCCCGCGCTCGGGTTCCACAAGGCGGGGCGGTGGGACGACGTGCTCGAGGTCGAGCGCTGCTGGCTCACGACCGACCTCGGCAACTCGATCCGCGACGCGGTGCGCGACTGGGCGCGCGGCGAGCGCCTGACCCCCTACGACCAGGAGTCGCACACGGGCTTCCTCCGCCACCTCGTCGTCCGGGAGGGGAGGAACACCGGCCAGGCGATGGCGATGCTCGTGACCGCGCCGGGCCAGCTGCCCGAGACCGAGCACTTCGTCGAGGTGCTGCGGCGGTTCCCCGAGGTGCGCTCGATCCGGTGGGCGGTCAACGACACGCCGGCCGAGGTGACGAACCTGCCGTCGAAGCTCCTCTGGGGCGAGGAGGCGATCGAGGAGGAGCTCCTCGGCCTGCGCTTCCGCGTGCGGCCGAACGCCTTCCTGCAGACGAACACCGCGATGGCCGAGCGCCTCTACGAGCTGGCGATCGAGTACGCCGGGCTGACCGGAAGCGAGACCGTCTACGACCTCTACTGCGGCATCGGCACGATCGGGCTCTGCCTGGCCTCGCGGGCGCTGACGGTCTGGGGGATCGAGGTCTCGGAGGAGTCGGTCGCGTGCGCCCTCGAGAACGCCGACCTGAACGGGATCGCGAACGCCGCGTTCTTCGCCGGCGAGACGGCGGACGCGATCGAGGATCTCCGTTCCCGGGCCGGCTCACCCGACGTCGTGGTGGTCGACCCGCCGCGCGCGGGGCTGTCGAACAAGGCGCTGCGCCGGGTCGCCCGCCTCGACGCTTCCCGGATCGTCTACGTGTCCTGCAACCCGACGACCCTGGCCGCCAACGCCAAGGAGCTCGGCCGGGAGTGGGGCTACCGCCTCGAGCGCGCCCGTCCGGTCGACATGTTCCCGCACACCCCGCACGTCGAGACCGTGGCGCTGCTGACGAAGGCCTGATCAAGGAGTCAAGGAAACCCACTGCCTCCCGGCGCGGCCGGGTCGGCAGTTCGGAATGCCGCCCTGCGGGTACGCGCGGCAGAGATCCCTGGCGCCCGAGGTGCCGAACCACGCCGTGAGGTCGAGACCGCCGGCCAGGTGGAGGCCCTGCACCGGGTCCTCCTCAGGGTATGCCGCTCGTTGCACGATCGAGACAACGCGTCCCTCGCGGTCGATGATCGGGCCGCCGCTGTTCCCGCCCTCGGCGACCATGTGCACGATCACGGTCGGGACACCGTCGCTGATGAGGCCACGGCGGAGCAGGCCCTGGTGGAAGCTGAGCGGGAGTGCCCGCGGGTGGCCGATCGTGGCGATCGTGCTCCCCCGGCGAGGGAGCGAGGCGGCGAACTCGAACAGGTGCCCCGGGGCCGGCCTCGTCAGCTTGAGCGTCGCCAGGTCGACGTACCTGGCGGCCGCGCGGGCGCCGTACCACGCCCTCGCGTACGCGGTCTCGTACCAGCGGCCGCTGAGCCGGACCTGGATCCGGCAGGCGCGGCGTCCGTCCGGGGAGCCGACGCCGTGGAGCGCCGTCACGACCACCTGCGAGCCGACGAGGAAGCCGGTGCCGTACCCGGGCCTCCGCTTGCCCCGGCAGTCGGGATCCGACCGCACGAGGCCGACGCCGCTCGCCACTCGGGCGAACGTCTCGGGCGACACCCTGCTCTTGGCAGGCGCCCCCGCCGCGCTCGCCGCCATGCTCAGTGCGACAAACAGGGCGATCGCGACGGCCGCAAGGCGGGCGTCACGCACGTCGGATTTCCGCCCCTGTCACCGCCACTCGGCCCTGAGCTCCTCCCGGTATCGCTCCGGCCAGACGTCGTCGAAAGCACCCGCCCACTTCCGGATCGGATCGTCTACCCGTCGTCGCCTGGCCGACGACCGTGATGCGGGTCTCGCCGCTCATCACTCCGGATGCTCCAGGGGCAGCCCCCGTCGCAGGTAGCGCCAGATCAGGTCGGCGTTGACGAGGAGGAACCCGATCGAGAGCAGCGGCAGCGCCGGCAGCCCGCCGATGCCGAACGGGTCGCCCCAGACCGCGAGCGCCATCGTCGCGCCGAAGGAGGCGACGAGCGCCGCCCACGTCCAGCCCACCCGCAGCGACCATCGGGCGGCGGCGGCGAGGAAGAGCCCGAAGAAGAGCAGGTCGGGCAGGCCGAGGTTCGCCGCCGCGTCCTCCCCGGGGATCGGGAACGCGAAGGAGAGCGCGGAGAAGATCTCGCGCCGCTCGGTGACGATGTGGTGCGTCGGCCCGCGCCAGACCGAGTACGCGTCGACGAGGGGCACGATCACCGCAACCAGCACCACCCAGGAGAGGTGCTCGAAGTAGCCGAGAAACCAGAAGGCGAGCACGGTCATCGCCGCCAGCTTCGCGAGGTTGGCCGGAAGCTGGAGGTCGCCCACCTCGAGCAGGAAGGCGAGCGCCGCCAGGGCCAGTCCAATCGCCAGGAGGCCGCGGGCGCGGCGCAGCGGCAGGGCGAGCCAGACCAGCCCGAACACGGCGGGAATCAGGACGAGCGCGAGGAACCCGACGTCCCACCAGGTCGAGACGTCGAGGAGCGACTCGTGGAAGGCGTAGTAGGCCAGCAGCGTGCCCGCCAGCGCGGCGGCCCCGATCGCCCGCTGCCGGCTCAGTACGGCGGAAGCTCCGCCCACCACGGGCCGAGCGCCTTGAAGGCATTCCAGAAGCGGGTCTTCGCCGACGCCTCGTCGAGCGAGGAGTCCACGTCCGGCACGTAGAGAGCCTCCGTCGTCGGCGTCAGCCGTTGCAGCTCGCCCGGCCGGGGCTCGACCGGGGAGGACAGCGGGAACTCGAGCGCGTTCAGGAAGGCGAGCGCCTCCTCGCCCATCACGACCACGAGCTTCGGCTGGACGATGTGGAGCTCGCGGGTCAGCCACGCGCGAGCCTCGTCGTCGTCCTCGCCGCCGTCTCCGAGCTTGAGGCAGTTGGTGCCGTAGACGGCCATCGGATCGACGCGCAGCCGCTGGAGCGACTTGAGGATCGCCTGTCCCGAGCGGCCGTAGAAGGCGACGCCCTCCTGGAGCTCCGAGGGCTGGGGCCGGTGCTTGAGCAGGAGGACGTCGGCGAGGGGGTGGCCGGAGCCCAGGACGGGCACGCGCGCCTCGCCGGCGGCGTGCGCGACCTCGTCCCCGAGCTCGTTGATCTCGGCGATGGCTTTCTTGAGGTAGCGCTCGTAGATCTCGTCGGTGGAAGCGGCAGACACGAGGCTGGAACCCAGTTCTCCCCTACCGGACTCTTTCCTTGGCCTGGGCCATCCACTTCAGCGACTGCAGGTACACGAGCGACTTGGGCCGGCGCAGGATCTCGGCTCCGCGGAGGCTGATCAGGAACTCCTCCGGGCCGGAGAACGCGCGCATGCGCACCGCCCCGGTGCCGACGCCCTGGAGGACGTGCGCGTCGGAGCCCGCTCCCGCGATCAGGTTGTACTTGCGCGCGAAGCGCAGCGCCTCCTCGTTGAACGCCTCGAAGAGCAGGCGGGCGTTGTAGACCTCGAACACGTCGATGTCGGCGAGGTGACGGTGCAGCGTGGCCGGGTCCGGGATCGCGTGCATCCGGTCGAAGGGGTGCGGGAGGTAGACGAGACCGCCCTGGTCGCGGATCGCCGCGATCGTGTCCGCGAAGGACAGTCCCCTCGGGATCTCCTCCGAGAGGAAGAGCCCGATCACCTCGCCCTGGCCGTCCGTCTTGATCTCCTCGCCCGGAATCACCGTCAGCGGGCGGTCGCGCGCGAGCGCGACGGCCTCGAGTGCCCCGCCGAAGGCGTTGTGGTCGGTGACGGCGATCGCGCCCAGGCCCTGCTCCTCGGCGTGGTCGAGCAGGTCGGCGACGTCGATGCGGCAGTCGTGCGACCAGGACGTGTGCATGTGCAGGTCGCAGAGGATCCAGTCGCGACCGGCCAGCGGGTCGGCGCCGCGGGCCGCGCGTGGACTGCGCCTGCGGCCGGCGAGGTCGCGGTAGAGGCCGCTCACCTCGCGCGCCACCGCGTCGAAGCCCTGTGCTTCCGCGACCGCACGCGCTTCGGCTGCCACGCGCTCGCGGAGCGGCTCGTTCTCGGCCAGCCGTGCGAAGGCCGCCGCCGCCAGCTCGGGCTGCTCGTCCACCCGGGGTGCGGTCGCGACCGCCGCGCCCGCGGCGCGGGCCTCGAGCAGGACGCGGTCGAGCCCGAGCGTGGACGGGATGAAGATCGCCGCCTCGTTCAGGAGCGGCGCTCGCGCGGGCCCGTCGCGTCCGGTACGGAGGTGCACCCGCTCACGGAGCGCCCGCGGGACGTAGGGCCTCCCCGTCAGCGGCTTCGTGCGCAGGAGGACGAGCTCCCAGCTCGGGAGCTCGCCGAGGACGTGCAGCGCCGAGCGCGCGAGGGGCCGGTCGGTCGGACGCCATTCGAGCACGGCGAGACGGCGCTTCTCCAGCGGTCGGAACAGCTCGAGGTCGACGCCCGGCGAGAGGACCCGGTACTCGCCGGGGAACCGCTCCGCCGCCGCCTCCGCCGCCTCCCGGGAGATCGCGATCAGGGCGTCCAGGCGCGCCAGCAGGCGGCCCCGCTGCGCCTTGCCGGGCGGGTAGCCGAGGCGTTCCGGCGAGAAGAACGTCGCCACCGCGAGGCCGGGCGCGCCCCTGAGCGCGAGGTACGAGAGGCTCGGGAGGCCGGGCTCGAAGCCGTGGACGACGTCGAAGCCGCCCCGCTGGAGCGCGAGCGAGAGGTTCGCCCGGACCCCCACCGGGACGCCCATTCGGCTCCGCCGGGAGATCGGCAGCGCGGGTCCGAGCGCGATCACGTCGGCCTGGGTCCCGTTCGACAGCGCGCGGCGTCCCGCGACGAGGTCGGCGGCGCGTCCCGAGGGCGCGAGAATCGTGACCGTGTGGCCGAGGGCGCGCAGAGCGGTCGCGAGGCCGGCCACGTGCTCGTTCACGTCGTGCGGCTGCGACCAGGCGAAGGGCGTCACGAGGCAGATCCGAAGCCCCACGGCCTTCGAGTCTAGACGCGTCCGGGACGTGGCGAGAGGGTTTCGGGCGGGCCGGCAACGGCAATCAGACGGCCGTGGACGAGCCCGAGCGCGAGCCCGAGATCGACGAGAGCGGCCGCAACCCGACGCAGCGGCGGCTGGACGAGGAAGGCCCGTCCGAGCAGCCGGCCGACGTGCCCTGGGACGAGCCCCTGCCGGTGGTGTCCGACGCCGGTGCGGAGTCCGAGGACGAGCCTCTACCGCCCGAACGGATCTAGCACCGACCAACTCGGGCGCCGATCGTGGCGCCGTACGCCGCCGCTGCGAGAATCGAGGCAGTGGCAGCACAGATGAGTGTGAGGCAGCGTTCGATGATCCCGGGACGTGACGCGTGAGCCTGCGCCTGCCGAGCCTCGACATCCCGGAGACCGAAAAAGGGTCATACTCGGAAGCGGACGTCCACGCGAAGCTCTTCGAATCCGACCTGACCTTCCTCGGCTACCCGTCGAGGAAGAGCTCTCAGGCCGACGGCGAGTACTTCGTCGAACAGCGCACGCTCGCCACCCGCCGCCTGAGATCACAAAAGACGACGGGCCGCTACGACGGGCTCTACCTGATCGGCAACGCCCCGGTGGCGCTCTGCGAGATCAAGCGTTACGAGGCTGTCGACTCGGCCGCGGAGTGGGAGCGCGCGAAGCGCCAACTGATCGCCTACGCCCGCAGCGACGACTTTGCGGCATCGCCACCGTTCCTCGTCCTGTACTGCGGCAAGCCCGAGCGGAATCGCTTCTTCCGTCGCAAGACATTGGTTGATCCGTCCCTGTTCGGGACCGTCGAGTACGAGGAGCTCGACGAGATCTGGAACTGGCAACGCGTGCGCGACTTCCAGCTTCGCGGGGAGTTCGCGCAGGAGGTCGTCGATGCCGAGCGCCTCCGCGAGATCCTCGTGTACCACCTCGACACGATCGAGAGCTCGCTGCGCATACAGGTCAATCAGGCGATCCAGGTGGTGAAGAACCCGGACGGCACGGTCATTCTCGGCGACTTCGCGCAGTGGCTCCGAGACCGGCCGGTGACCCTCGAGCGCATGCGCTTGCTCTATGAGCGCAAGGTCGCCGAGATCGGCACCGATCGCGAGACCCAGGTCGCCGGCGAGATGGTGACGCAAGCCGCGCTCAACTACCTCAACAAGGTCTTCTTCCTCTCACTGTGCGAGGAGCGGAACCTGCCCGGCTTCTACCGGATCATGCGCGAGTTCCTCCCGCGCAGCCGCGCCGAGACCACCACGAGCGCGGTCGCGGCCTTCCTCGCTCTGCTGCGACGGCGCATCAAGGACACCACCGCAACCTGGGATCCCGCGGACGAGAAGACCTACCGGACGCTTCGGCAGGAACTGGCGCCCGCAATCCAGCAGAGCGTGATCGAGCAGAACAGCTGGCGTGAGCTGATCTAGGTTGCCTTCGACCTCGCGGCTGAGCGCTTTCCGCTCGTCTACCGGGAGGATGTCTACGACTACTTCCGGCCAGGAAAGGAGGCGCTCGCGGAGCTCGTCTATGACCTCTCGACGAAGAGCTTCGAGGCGCTGACGAATCGGCACGTTGGCGACATCTACCAGAGCCTCCTCTCGGCGCGGCGGCGCCAGCAAGCGAAGCTCGGAGCCTTCTACACGCCGCACGGCGACGTCTCGTACATGGTGTCCAAGCTGAATCTGTCTTCAGAGTCTCGCGTGCTCGACCCATGCATGGGATCGGGCCACTTCCTCGAAGAGATCGTCGAAGGGCTGATCGCCCTGTACGCCGACCAGGGCGTGTCGCGCGAGCACGCCTACCGCCAGATCGTCGCGGAGCAGCTCTTCGGGGCCGACATCGACTCATTCGCGCTCTCGCTCGCGGCGATCAGGCTGTTCCTGCTCAGCGAGGAGAACGCGGTCGTGCGGCCGCACCTGTACGTGCACGACATGTTGCTCCACTCGCCCCAGCGCGAAGCGCTGTTCACGGACGCCGAGCGGGTCGTCGACGCCGACGTGGACGAGCCCGCGCCGATCGATGCGCAGCAGTTCGACGCGGTCGTGGGGAATCCACCGTACGGTGCACGAAAGCCGAGGTACAAGGTCGGTGTCTACGGCCGGCTCTACGGCCCGAGCCAGAAGGAGCTGAATGCCGGCAGCATCGGTACCGGCGACCGGGACACGTACGCGATGTTCATCGCCAACGGCATCGAGCGTCTGCGCGAGGGCGGTCGCCTGTGCCTGATCACGAACGACAGCTACCGCACGCTGACAACATACGCGCGGCTCAGGCGCCGGATCCTCGACACGTGCAAGATCGTGGAGCTGCTCCTCACGGACACGAAGCACTTCGAGGGAGTGAGCTTTCAGTTCGCGGGGATGGCGATCATCACGCTCGAGCGGTGCAGCAACGAACAGGCGCGGTGCGAGCACGTGATGCGGCTCGTCGACTACGTCCGCGATCCGCGCGACTTCGCGAATCCGCCTGCGGAGAAGGTGCAGGAGCTTCGCCAAGAGGAGTACGAGGCTCTCGACGAGACGCCATTCTTCGTGGGGGTGCCGCGAGATGTGCTCGACGCTGCGAAGGAATCGCTTCGTGTAAGGGATATCGCGCGAGGTCGTCAGGGATTGATCACGGCTGACGACAAGCGTTTTCTGGCCGGAATCGGCCAGAGGTTCTCTGGCTTGACGCACGTTGTGGCTCCAGAGGTGGTTGCTGGCGTGGTCTCGGATGATGAGCGGAGAAAGGGCATCAGCGCCTCCAAACCGCACTGGGTCCCATTCGCGAAGGGTGAGGGCTTCGGCGAATTTTGGAAACCCCCGAGCGTCGCAATCGACTGGTCCGAGGAGGCGGTGGCCGAGTTGAAGAGGAGAGACGAGCTACCAGCAGGGACAAGCCGGAAACCGCGACTCCAGAATACGGACTACTACTTCCTGCAAGGCCTCACCTACTCCGTCGTTTCGAGCGGCCGGTTGTCAGTCCGCCTGATGCCTGCGGGTTGGATCTTCAGTGACAAAGGGAGCGGGATCTTCGTCGAGGACGCCGCCACTTCGGAACACTTTCTGCTCGGATACCTGAACTCTGCGATGGCTACGATGTTCATGAAGAAGATCGTCAATACGACCGCGACGGCCCACCTCGGCTATGTCGAGAAGCTACCGTACCGGCGGCCGCCTGCCGATGTGGAACTCGGAGTCGTCGGACGTGTCGAGAAGATAATCGAGACCTTGAAGGCCGACCCGCAGGCGGAGATCCAGGCGCTCCGAGACGAGATCGACGACCTGATCTTCGACCTGTTCGAGATCGGACCGAGCTCTCGCGCCGATGTTCGCCGGTTCTACCGCACGGTCGGTCGCGCCGAGGTCGAGGATCAGGCGGCGAGCGAGTAGATCTCGACGTTGCCGCGGTCGCGGAGCCGCAGGCGCTCGACGAGGCTCCGCAGCTCGGGCGCGCATGGAGGGTCCGGGAGGATCTCGAGCGGGCATAGCTCACCTCGAGGCATCCGCTGAGCGCTCAACTCCAGCAGCCGGCCCTCGAACGACGGATCGTCCAGGTCTTCGGCCACGACGGGAAGACCGATCCACGTGACCCCGCCGATCCCGTGGGCCCGGACGGTTCCGTCCTCGACCGCGGCCGGCTTCCAGCCGCAGGAGCGGTAATGCTCCTCTAGGAGTCCTTGCAGGTCGCTCCGCCTCGCACTCATCACGCACGAGAGGATCGCAGATGCCCCGGACGGTCAGGCAGGGCGGACGTGCACCGTCTCGCCCGCCCCGAGCGCGACCTCGCGCTCTCCGATCCGCACGATCCGCCCGCCCGCGTCGCCCTGCACGGCGACGACGCTCGCCCCCGCGACCGTCCCGAGCACCCGCTCGCCCGTCGTGCCGGCGGGCCGCTCGCCGGCGCGGCCGAGGAGCGGCGTCAGCACCTGCCCGAGCAGGGCGAGGACGAGGAGGACGCCGAGGAGCTGCCAGCCGCCGCCGGCTTCGCGGAGGATCATCACCGTCGCGACGAGCGCCGCCAGCCCTGCCGCCCCGGCCGTCGTCGGGAACAGGGTGCGGGCGAGTCGCTCCGTCCGCGTCAGCAGCCGCGTCGTCGTCGCGAGCAGCACCGCGAGCGTCCAGGCCAGCAGGAGCCAGAGCACCTTCCAGTAGCGCTCGCTGTGGTGCTCGGCCCAGATCTGCTCCGTCCAGAGCACGAAGCCGGCGCACGCGAGGACGAGCCCCGCGAGCCCGAGTGGCCGCGCAATCCCGCGCTCGAGCAGGGCCGCGCCGGCGGCGACCGCGGAGATGGCGACGAAGGTCGCGCCGATCGTGGCGAAGAGATCCCCCTCGGTCTCGCCGAAGTCGCCTCTCAGGAGGGTGACGATGGCGAGGAGCGCCGCGACGCAGGCGAGCGCCGCGGCGCCGAGCAGGAAGAGGCGGCGCAGCTCCATGCCTACCGCTTCGCCGCCGCCTTCTTCGCGCTCGCCTTCCGGCCGCGGCGGTTCTGCGCGATGAACCGCTCGACCGCCTCGTAGGCCTCGTCGTCGACGATCTGCTTCGGCGGCGACTTCATCAGGTACGAGCTCGGGCCCTCGAGCGCGCCAGCGACGCCGTTGTTCAGCGCCAGCTTGGCGAGCCTGACGGCGTCGATCACGATCCCGGCCGAGTTGGGGGAGTCCCAGACCTCGAGCTTGAGCTCGATGTTGAGGGGCGCGTTGCCGAAGGAGGTGCCCTCCATGCGGATGTAGGCCCACTTGCGGTCGGTCAGCCAGGGCACGTGGTCGGACGGGCCGACGTGAACGTTCCCGGGCCCGAGGTCGTAGTCGAGCATCGACGTGACCGCGTTGGTCTTCGAGATCTTCTTCGACTCGAGCCGCTCGCGCTCGAGCATGTTCAGGAAGTCGGAGTTCCCGCCGACGTTCAGCTGCATCGTCCGGTCGAGCCGGACCCCGCGCTCGCGGAAGAGGCTCGTCAGCACGCGGTGCGTGATCGTCGCTCCGACCTGCGACTTGATGTCGTCGCCGACGATCGGCAGGCCGCGCTCCTCGAAGCGCCGCTGCCAGTACGCCTCGCGGGCGATGAACACCGGCATGCAGTTCACCATCGCGCAGCCGGCGTCGAGAATCTGCTCCGTGTACCACTTGGTCGCGGACTCGGAGCCGACGGGCAGGTAGTTGACGACGACGTCGGTCCCGGTCTCCTTGAGCATGCCGACCACGTCGGCGGTCGACCCGGGCGCCTTCTCGACGACGTCGGCGAGGTAGGTGCCGATGCCGTCGTGCGTCATCCCGCGCGAGACGGTGATCCCGGTCTTCGGCACGTCCGCGAACCGGTACGTGTCGTTCGGCTGCGACCAGATCGCATCCGCCAGGTCCTTCCCGACCTTGTCCTTCGTGACGTCGAAGGCGGCCGTGAACTCGATGTCGCGCACGTGGTAGCCGCCGAGGTCGACGTGCATCAGGCCGGGGACGAACTCGGCGGGGTCGGCGTCCTGGTAGTACTCGACGCCCTGGACGAGCGAGTTGGCGCAGTTGCCGACCCCCACGATCGCGACCCGGACCCGGTCCGTCGGACGACTGCGGCCGTTGCGGGAACCGTTCGTTGCTGTGCTAGCCATTTGTTCCTTTCGTCGATTTGACGCAGGCGGGATACCGAGACCTTCTGCTAGCAAACGGAGAATGACATCGTTGACGTTCGAGCCCGTGCGGCGTGCCTCGGCCTGGATCTTCTCCTTCAGCTCCTGCGGCATGCGGAGCAGCACGACCGGACTCGAGCCCGGGAGCGCGCTCTTGCGGCCCGTCGGCACGTAACGGACGTGGAGCGCCTCGGCGAGGATGCCGACCGCAACGTCGTTCAGGGACGCCCGGCGGAGGGCCGTCTCCCGCACGAGCGCCCCCTTCAGGGAGGAGGGCGTGCGGACGAGGACGCCGCGCCGCTGTGGACTGCTAGCAGACAACGTGCTAGCACTATAGCGCTCGTGCGAGGATGACGTACGCGGTTCAGTCGCCGCGCGCGCGAAGCTGCCGGCGGACGTGGAGAATCCGCTGCAGCACGGTGACCCACGCGGTGGCGGTGAGAACCGCGATCGCCCACGGGAGGAGCCCCCAGGGAGCGAGGACTAGCCCGGCGGTGATCACGACCACGCGCTCGGCCCGCGAGCCGATGCCGACGTCGCCGCGGAGACCGAGCACCTCCGCCCGCGCACGCGTGTAGCTGACGAGGAAGGAGCCGGCGACCGCCGCGAAGCAGAGCGCGAGCGCCCACTCGTGGTCGTGCCTCAGAAAGACCAGGCCGATCGCGCCGAGCATGAATGCCTCGCTGACGCGGTCGGTGGTCGAGTCGATGAACGCGCCGAAGGGGGTCGCCTTGCCGCTCGTGCGCGCGAGCGCGCCGTCGAGGATGTCGAGGATCGAGCCGAGCACGAAGACGGCGGCGCCGAGCCAGAAGAAGAGCAGGTCGTCCCGGTACTCGAAGTAGACGAGGACGGCCCCTGCCGCGCAGAGCGAGACGCCGGCCGTCGTGAGCGCGTTCGGCGACACGCGCGTGCGCGAGAGACCCGCCATCGACCGCAGGGCGAGCCGGCGGGCCTCCGCCGTGTAGCCCTGCTTGAGCGCGCCAGCGCGGTTCACGGGCGCCACGCTACCACCCTCCCCACCCGGTTCCGGCGCCCGCGGCGGGACGGCTTGCCTCCTCGTCAGACGGCGGCAGCGCGGCGGGGTCGGCCCGGCAGCCGCCCGTACTGGACGAGCGCCCACCCGAGGGCGGCGACCACCAGGCCGGCGACGATGTCGAGCACGAAGTGGTTCGCCGTCGCCATCACCGAGAACCACACCCACAGCGGCCAGGAGAGCCAGATCGCCTTCGCCCACCACGACCTCACGATCAGCGCGAGGCTGATGCCGAGGATGAGGGCGTCCGCAGCGTGGAGGCTCGGCATGGCCGCGTAGGGGTTCGAGGCGAGTTCGACGAGGCCGCTGCCGTGGGTGAGGCCGCCCATGCCGGCGAGCGTGTCGACGAAGCCGAAGTCCGGGAACATCCGCGGCGGCGCCGTCGGGAGCAGGACGT
>JBHEMU010000019.1:0-2521 GCA_046262415.1 Gaiellaceae bacterium
CGATGAGCAACGACGCCCGGCTCGAGTTCGAGGCGCGCCGCGAGCGATTGCGCCGCGAGTACGCCGCGACTGCATCCGGTACGCCCGTGCGGCTCGCCAAGACGACGTCCAACCTGTTTCGCGCGCGGCGGCGATCCTCCGCCGCTCGACTCGACGTCAGCGGGCTCGACGGCGTCCTGGCGGTCGATCCCGTCGCTCGGTCCGCGGACGTGCAGGGCATGACTACCTACGAGCGCCTCGTCGACGCGACGCTGCCCCACGGCCTGATGCCGCTCGTGGTGCCGCAGCTCAAGACGATCACGCTCGGCGGCGCGGTCACGGGGCTCGGCATCGAGTCCTCGTCATTTCGCAACGGGCTGGTGCACGAGTCGGTGCTCGAGATCGAGGTGCTCAGCGGTGACGGGCGGATCGTCGTCGCGCGGCCCGACAACGACCATCGCGATCTCTTCTTCGGCTTCCCCAACTCTTACGGCACGCTCGGGTACGCGATCAGGCTGACCATCGAGCTCGAGCCGGTGCGCCCGTTAGTCAAGCTCCGACACGTCCGGTTCGATGACCGGGCGGACTGTTTCCAGACGATGCGTGCGGTCTGCGCGGAGCGGTCCCACGCCGGCGAGCGGGTCGACTTCGTCGACGGCACGGTGTTCGGCCGCGACGAGATGTACCTGACGCTCGGGACCTTCGTCGACGATGCTCCCGCGACGAGCGACTACACCGGGATGGCGATCTACTACCGCTCGTTGCAGCGCCGTCACATCGATCACCTGACCGTCCGCGACTACCTGTGGCGCTGGGACACAGACTGGTTCTGGTGCTCGCGGGCGTTCGGCGTGCAGGACCCGCGCGTGCGGCGACTCGTCCCCAAGCGGTGGCTGCGCTCTGACTCCTACTGGAAGCTCGTCGACCTCGAGCGCCGCTACCGACCGATGGAGCGGCTCGAGCGCCTGCGCGGACGGCCGAGCTGGGAGCACGTCGTCCAGGATGTGGAGGTGCCGATCGAGCGCGCGGCCGAGTTCTTCGACTTCTTCGCGCGCGAGATCCCGGTCGCCCCGTTCTGGGTCTGCCCGCTGCGCCAGCGCGACCCCGGCGCCCGGTGGGACCTCTACCCCCTCGACCCCCAGCGGACCTACGTCAACTTCGGGTTCTGGTCCACCGTCCCGCTCACCGACGGCCAGCCCGACGGCTCCCACAACCGCCGGATCGAGCGCGCGGTCGACGAGCTCGGCGGGCGCAAGTCGCTGTACTCGACCTCCCACTACGGGCGCGACGAGTTCTGGCGGCTGTACAACGGTCGGGCGTACGCGACGTTGAAGCAAGCCTACGACGGCGACGGCCGGCTGCTCGACCTGTATGAGAAGTGCGTCGAACGCGGGTAGGAGGAGGGTGATGGAGCTCGCGGAGGCCTTCGACCGTGCGACCGGCGCCGAGACCGGCATCGAGTTCCGCGCCTACGACGGCAGCCGCTGGGGTCCGCCGGACGCCTCGGTCGCCGTCGAGCTCCGATCGCCGCGAGCGCTGCGGTACCTCGTCCAGGCCCGCAACGACCTCGGGCTCGCGCGGGCCTACGTCTCCGGCGAGCTCGAGGTGCACGGCGACCTCCACGACGTTCTCCGCCGGCTATGGCGGGGCAACGAGGGCAATCTGCCGTGGGCCGAACGGCTTCGGATGCTGCGCTCGGTCGGGTGGCGAGCACTCCAGCCGGTCGATCCGCCGCCGCAGGAGGTCCGCCCCCGTGGTCGCCGGCACTCGAAGCGCCGCGACGCCGTTGCGGTCTCGCATCACTACGACGTATCAAACCAGTTCTACGAATGGCTCCTCGGTCCGTCGATGGCCTACACCTGCGCGGTCTACCCCGACCCCGACGCCACACTCGAGGAAGCCCAGTTCGAAAAGCACGACCTCGTGAGTCGCAAGCTCGGGCTGGGTCCCGGAATGCGTCTGCTCGACGTCGGCTGTGGCTGGGGCGGCATGGTGCTCCATGCGGCGCGCCACTACGGCGTGGAGGCGCTCGGCGTGACCCTCTCAAGCCAGCAGGCGGAGTGGGGACAGCGCGCGCTCGCCGAGGCGGGGCTCGCCGATCGCGCCCAGGTACGCCTGCTCGACTACCGCGACGTGCCCGACGGCGACTTCGACGCGATCGCCTCGATCGGTCTGACCGAGCACGTCGGCAAGGCCCAGCTCCCGGGCTACTTCGCCTTCCTCCGGGACAAGCTGCGCCCGCGGGGGCGGCTGCTCAACCACTGCATCACCCGCTCCGACGATCGCCAGCCGGTCCTCCTGCGCGACGGCTTCATCGAGCGCTACGTCTTCCCCGACGGCGAGCTGATCGGCCCCGGGCACATCATCTCGACCATGCACGACGCCGGCTTCGAGCTACGGCACGCGGAGAACCTGCGCGAGCACTACGCGCGAACGCTCGCGGCGTGGGAGGACAACCTCGAGGCGCACTGGGAGGAGGCGGTCACGGAGATCAGCGAGGGCAGAGCGCGGGTGTGGCGGCTCTATCTGGCCGGCTCACGGG
>JBHEMU010000020.1:0-5957 GCA_046262415.1 Gaiellaceae bacterium
CTAAGCGGCCAGTTCGCGGATGACCGCGTCGCACACCTTCACGCAGTCGAGAACGTTGTCGTAGTTGACGTTCTCGGGTGTGTCGGTGGGCTTGTGGTAGTTGGACGGGAGCTTGTAGCGGTCGATCGCGCCGATGGCCGCGCAGGGGTAGCCGGCGCGCAGTGCGATGAGCCCGTCGGTCGAGAAGCGCACCTTCAGTCCGCGGCGGAGCCGCACGCCGACCCGCCGCGCCGCGTCGAGCAGTAGCCCCTTGACTGCGTCGGGGTACTGGCGCATACGGATCATGCCCTCGCCCTCGACGAGCACGAGCTCCTGCTCGGAGCCCACGCACTCCACGCACACGAAGGTCGTCTGCTCGCGCGGAAGCGACGGGAAGTGGCGATGGGCGAAGGCGCGCATGCCCTCCATGTGGGACTCCTCGGATCCCGTGGAGACCAGCAGCACGCGAATCCCCTCGACCGGCTGCTCGCCGAGGATTCCCGCGAGGGCGACGACAACCGCCACGGCCGTGGCATTGTCGTTGGCGCCGGGGACGACATCGCTGCGGGCGATGTCGACGAAGCTCGCCATGGTCACCGCGGTGGCCGTCAGCCCGGCGGCGATCAGACCGCCCACTCCGGCCGCCGAGCCGGCCGCCACCAGCCCCGCAGCGGCGAAGGGCAGGGCGGCGACCGGCGGCCATTGGTCGGCGCCGTCGAAGAGCTGCGGGAAGCGGTCCCCGGCCCACCGGATCGGACGGTCGTCGAACATGAGGCCGCCGTGGGCGGCGTCGTGGTGGGCGACGAAGACGATCGTCCGCGCGGCGGCGCGGTCGCCCGCCTCGGCGACGACGTTCCACGTCGAGCGCGTCGGCAGGACGCGTCGGAACCACTGCGTACCGCCGCTGACTTCCGCGTACATGCCGGCCGCCGCGAAGGCCCCGGCGCCGGCGCCGAGCAGCCGCCGCCCGCGCAGGCCCGCGACCCCCGCGGCGGTCGCGATCGCTCCGAGCCCAAGGCCCGGCCACCAGTACGTGCCGTGGGCACGCTCTTCCTCGACGCGTGCGTCGGCGCCGTGCTCGCGCAGCCGGGCGGCGATCCACTCGGCCGCCTCACGCTCCCCCGGGGAGGCCGACGGTCGGTCGATCGCCGCGAGCCGGCGGACGGTCGCTTCGAGCTCGGCGCGGTCGGGCGTCACTGGGGTGACGGATCCTACCTGTCGACGTGAGCGCACTTGACCGGTAGCGTCGCGGGTGGATGCAGGCACGCGCCGGGAGGGTGATCGCCGTAGGGAGCGCGCTTGCGGCCTGCCTCGGGCTCGCGTCGTGCGGAAACGAGAGCGCCACGGACATCGAGGCCAAGCTCACCGACCAGCTCTCCGCCCAACTCGCCCGCCAGGGGGTGCGAGAGAAGCAGCTGCGCGAGTCAGGCCAGCTCGAGGACGAGGGCGGCGGCTCGTCGACGACCCCGAAGGTCGAGCGCGTCGATTGCCCGGACGACGTCGAGACCGAGCCGGGCAGGACCTTTCGCTGCCGTGCCCTGGGGAAGGCGGGAACCGTGGTGGGCACGTTGACGGTGGTCATGCTCGACGACGACAGGCCATCCTGGAGCTTCACGGCCGCCGAGGCGGTCTAAGCTGCGGTTTCATGGCGACGACCGACCCGGACTGCCTGTTCTGCAAGATCGCCGCGGGCGACGTCCCGGCCACGATCGTCGCGCAGGACGAGCGGACGGTCAGCTTCATGGACATCAACCCGGCCACCCGGGGTCACGCGCTCGTCGTTCCCCGAGCGCACGCCGATGACTTGCTCGACGTCCCTCGAGAAGACCTCCACGCGTGCGCCGACGCGGCTCAGCGGCTCGCGCGCCGGTGCAAGGAGCGCCTCGGGGCCGACGGCGTCAACATCCTGAACGCCTGCGGCCGCGCGGCCTGGCAGACGATCTTCCACTTCCACGTCCACGTCATCCCACGCTACGAAGAAGATCCACTGAAGCTTCCGTGGGTTCCCGGCGCGGGCGACGAGGAACAGATCAAGGCCGCGGGGGCGGAGCTCGCGGAGTGAGCCCGACACGCGCGATCCTGCTCGCCGGCGGCCTGAGCGGCGCGGCCGCGCTGCTCGCGTCGGTCGTCGCCCTCGCCGCGCCGGGCGATCCGGTCATCGCCCGCGACGACGACGACGTCGCAAGCACCCTCGACCTTGCCGCCACAACGCTCTCCCAGAGCGAGAGCGGGCGGATGCGCGCGACGGTGACGAGCTGGGAGGGGTGGGCCGCGGAGGACCTCGTCGCGCAGTCGGGGCCACCGGGGAGCGTGTGCGTGAAGATCTGGACGACCCGGTCGTCGGGCTCTGAGCCCCCGAACTACCTCGTCTGCGCCTCGCCCGGCGAGACCGGCGAACGGCTGGTCGGCACGGTCCTGCGCGACCCGGGGCGGGGCCTACCCGTCCGCATCGGGGTCGCCTCGGTCAGCGGCCCGACCGATCGCGTGCTCGTGCTCGGGTGGCCCGCGAGGCTCATCCGCGCACGCGAGGGCAACTTCCGCTTCGCGCTCGAAGCCGCGCAGGCCAAGGGATGCCCCCGCCCGCGGGGGTGCATCGACACGGCGCCCGACGCGCCGCGCTCACGGCGCTTTGTTCTGGCGTCCGCAAACTGACGCGTCCGGGTCGCGACCGGGCAGGAAGCCGCAACTCGGCGACGAAGCGACGTGTTTGAATGCCGTGATGCCCCGCCTTCCACTCACCCTCGTCGTGGGCGCCGCGGCCGTCGGACTCCTCGCCCTGCCCGCGGCCGCGCCGGCCGAGATCGTCGAGCTCGGCCAGACCCCCGACCGTCCGCCCGCCTCCTGTCCGGCCGACCCCTGCCAGGCGATCACCCGAACCTCGGGCTTTCAGGTCACCGTCGGGGGCCGGGACAAGCGCGGCCTCTTCGAGGCGCGGCGGGACGGGCGCGTCGTGGCCTTCACGATCCGCTTGGGCAACCCCTCCAGGCAGCAGATCGCGTTCTTCAACACGAACTTCGGCGGCGCCCCGCAGGCCCGGGTCTCGGTGCTCAAGCCGCCCACGAAGGGCTTCCAGTACCAGCTCAGCGGCCAGAGCGAGCTCTTCGACCTCGAGCCCTACCTCGGCCGTGAGGTCCAGTTCCCGCTCCTGCGCTCGCTCTTCGTCCGCAGGGGCTACCTGGTCGTGCTGACCACGCCGACGTGGATCCCCGCGATCGCACTCGGCCTCGATCGCGGCAACGCGTGGCGCTCGAGCCGCTCGCAGGCCGACTGCGACAAGCAGCCCCCGCCCGCCTCGGCGCAGATGCGCCTCGGTTCCCTGCGGGGGTACCGCTGCCTCTACCGCGGCGCGCGGCTGACCTACCGAGCGACCGTGGTCGCCATCCCGCGCGCGCCCAAGACGACGTCGTCCTCGCCCAGCCGGTAGCGCCGAGGCTAGGACCGCTCGGCCAGGACTCGCACGAGCGCCTCGACGACCGTGGGGTCGAACTGGGTGCGCGAGCCTCGCCGCAGCTCCTCGATCGCGTCCAGGTGGGTCATCGGGTCCCGGTAGGGGCGGCGGGTGATCATCGCGTTGTAGGCGTCGCAGGCGAGGATGATTCGCGATGCGACCGGGATGTCGGTGCCCGAGATGCCGTCGGGGTAGCCGGTGCCGTCCCAGTGCTCGTGCTCGTGGCGCACGAGGGATGCGACGTCGGCGAGCTCGGGCGTGCGCCGGAGGATCCGCTCCCCGATGACGGGGTGCTGGCGCATGATCTCCCACTCGGCGTCCGTCAGCCCTCCCGACTTGTAGAGGATCTCGTTCGGGATCGCCACCTTCCCCACGTCATGCAAGAGCGCGCCGGTGCGCACCCGCTCGACCTCTTGCAGGGGCAACCCGAGCAGTTGTGCCACCCGCGAAGCGAGGGCGACGACCTCTTCGGAGTGATCGTGGGTGTAGTTGTCGCGGGCATCGATGGTCGCCGCGAGCGCCTTGACGGCGGCGGCGGAGCCATCTTCGGACTGGCCGAGCAGCACCGTCAGGGCCTGGCGGCCGAGCATCTCGGCCTGCTGGAGGCGCGCCAGCGGGAAGGGGGACTCGGCGGTGCGCAGGAAGAGGATGGCGTGCAGCCGATCCGGCCCGACCAGCGGGACGGCGGCATAGGCGCCCGGCGGGGCGCGCCGGTCGAGGTCGCGCCCATAGATGCCCAGCGCCTCGTGGAGCTCGGCCAGCCGGCCGCGGGCGATGGCGGCGCCAGAGACGCGTGGGTGGGCGTTGGTATCAAGGGTCAGGGAGGCACGCACGAAGCCGCGGGTCCCCGGGTCGCCCGGCAAGCGTGCTCCTGCGGTTCGATGGAGTACCTCCGCGCTACCCGCGGCTAACTCGTAGAGGGCCGCCTCCTCGAGCCCGAGGACGCGGCGGGCGAAGGAGGGCAGCGTGGTGATGGCCTCGCGAGGGCTCTCGCACCCCGTGACCATGCTCCAGAAGTCGCGCATCAGGTCGGACGGCGAGCCGCTGCCGCCCAGCAGCGTTGCCAGTGCGCGCTCGCTCTCGAGTGAGGCGACCGCTACGCGGTCCTTTCCGGTCCGCTTGCTCAGCAGCAGGGCGCGATCGGCGCGCTCGAGCAGCTCCGCCGCTCCCAGAGGCTCGTGCCAGAGGGCGATCCCGACGGAGCTTGCCAGAGGTGTGCCGCTGACCACGAGCGGTGCGGCCGCGTCGCGGATCGAGGTGCGCACCCGCTCGGCCGTCTCGCGCGCCTTCTCTTCGGCGACTCCCGGCAGAATGAGGACGAACTCGTCGCCGCCGTAGCGCGCGAGCTGGTCGGTGGGGCGAAACTCGCGGGCCAGTGCGGTCGCAACGCGGCGCAGCACCTGATCGCCGACGAGGTGGCCCGCCCCGTCGTTGAGCGCCTTGAAGTTGTCGAGATCGATGAGCAGGCAGGCCAGCGGTTCGCCGGTGCGCCGCGAGCGCTCGATCTCCTCCCGCAGGCGGACCTGCATCGCGCCGTGGTTGAGCGCGCCCGTGAGGGAGTCCGTGCGCGCCGCAAGTCGGGCACGCTCATAGGTCTCGGCGTTGCGGCAGGCCATCGCGGCCAGCTCGGCGATCGCCTCGAGCACCTCGATGTCCTCGCCGGTCACCCGGCGCATCCGCTCGAAGCCGACCGACAGCGCGCCCTTGAGCTGACCCTCCCACCGGATCGGGACCCCGGCCGCGGTCTGGAGGCGATCGAACCCGTCGATGTCGGGGACGTCGACCTCCCCCTGGTAGTCGTTGGTGATCACCGCTTCGCCCGTCACGAGGATCCGGCCGCCGACCCCCTCGCCCGGCCCGATCCGCGAGCCCAGCCAGCCGCGCGGCTTGTGGTGCCCGGCGGCGGCGATGCCTCCTCCCGTGCCGTCGGCGAGGTAGACGCCGGCGTAGTCACTGTCGGTCGCGCGGACGGCTTCGCGGGAGAGCGCAGTGAGCACCTCGCGAAGGTCGAGGCTCGCGCTCACTGCCTTGGCAGCGCGGGCCAGCGCGGTCTGCTGCTCGAGCTCGATGCGACGGCGATGCTCGACCTCGCGCAGGGCGATTCCGGCAGCCGCCTGGTTGGCGAGCGTCCCCGCGAGCTCGATCTCCGAGGCGGTGAACTCCCGCGGTGCGCGCGAGACGAGGACGAGGACCGCGCGGACGTTTCCGCCGAAGACGAGCGGCTGCAAGAGCATTCCGCGAGCATCCCAGCGCTCCACGTTTTCCTGATGGAGATCCTCGCGCCCGCCCGCGTCGAAGACCGAGAGCGGCTGCCCGGTCTCCACGACGGTTCGGACGCCCGAGGGACGATCGGGACGTAGGGCCTGGACGTACTCGGCGACGATCGCCGGCCCCTCCTCCGCGCCGGGGCACATGACGCGCGCGCGGCCCAGGCTCCGGTCCTGGGAGATCATCTGGAGGTGCACCTGGTCGACTTCGAGGACGAGGCACAGTTCTCGCATGAGCGCCTCGGTGATGCCGTCGAAGCCTG
>JBHEMU010000021.1:0-36963 GCA_046262415.1 Gaiellaceae bacterium
CCCTTCCTTTGCTTGGCCGTGAAGGAAGAGAGACTGAGTCGCGAGACGGACAGCGCCCGGGACACCGGGCGCTGTCGCGTCAAAGCCCTATCGACGTTCTCCCACGTGTCGGGAGAACTCGGTGACAGTCCAGCCTAGGCGGCGCTTGCGACGCCGACCTCAGCAGCGCGGGCTTGCCCGTGCTCCGTCTGAGCCGACCGCACGAGCGCATCCGGGTAGAGACCCCCGATCCTAGTTTCGCAGCGCCGTCAGCGGGTCGACGGCGGCGCCCCGCAGCCGTACCTCGAAGTGCAGATGCGGACCCGTCGCGGACCCGGACGCGCCCACCTGGCCGACGGGGGTTCCCATCGTGACGACGTCGCCGAGTTCCACGTCCACCGCCAGAAGGTGCGCGTAGATCGTCCGCACGCCGCTCGCGTGCGCGACCGTGACCTGGTTCCCCCAGCCGCCGTCGCGCCAGCCGGCGTAGACGACCCAGCCGGATGCGGCGGCGCGGACGATCTTCCCGTAGGCGGCCGGGATGTCGATGCCGGCGTGAAAGCGGTCGCCCCGGGGGCCGAACGTGTCCGTCACCGGCAGGCCGAGGGGCCAGGCGAGCTGCAGCGGCGACGTGGCGGGCGGTTCCCGCAGCGCGGCCAGCGTCCGGGCGCCGGCGTGCCCGGCCGGCGGCAGGCCGGCCCACTCCTGGAACCGGGTCAGCGCCGCCTGCGTCCGGGGCCCGAAGTCGCCGTCGAAGACGCCGGAGGGAAAGCCGTGCCACGCGAGCGAGAACTGCAGCACGGCGACGTCCCAGCCGGACATGCCGGTCCCGATCGTGCGGCTGCCCAGCGGGTGCGCGCCGAACCGGCCGAGCGCCGCGCGCGTCTGCGGTCCGGGCAGGCCGTCAGGGACGATCCGGGCACGACGCTGGAGTCGCTGGACGGCGGCCGAGGTCTTGGGGCCGAGGACGCCGTCGACAGGCCCTGCGTAGAGCCTTCTCTCCTTCAGGCCGACCTGCAGCGCGGCAACCTGAGGATCGCCGAGGCCCGCAGTCGCCGGCGCGGCGAGTGCGAGAGCGGCGAGTGCAGGGGCGAGGATCCGACGCATGACCGTGCGCGCGAAGCCCGGACGGGCGCCGGAACACAGTTCGCGACGCGCGGCGGTGACTCCTTCCGCCCGAACCCATTTCGGCCCTTTCTCCGTTGTTCCGAAGACAAGTGCGTCACGAGACAGAAGGGGGACGTCTTGAGCATTCTGTGGATCATCCTGATCGTCGTGCTCGTGCTCGCCCTGCTCGGGTTCTTCTCGCGCGGCCGCTGGTAGGCCGGGGTAGGACCTAGCATCGGGGAAAATGGGCCGCCCGGCACTTGCCGGGCGGCCCTGCTTTGATCGAAGCTAGGGGTGTGAACCGGGACCCCCTCCCGAACAGGCTTGCACGCCTCGACGCCGGCTCGGCTCGCGTGCGGCTGGGCGGGATGGCCAGGCCCGACGGGGTCGTCATCGTCAGCGAGCGCTTCTGGGCGTTCGCGAACCGCGACGGCTCGCTGCGCGAGGGTACGGTGCCCGCCGCGCCGGACCGCGTCTCGCGCGTGCCGCTCGTCCGGGGTCTCATCCGCCTGGCGGCGTCACTGACACCGCTCTTTCGCGGCACGGGTGTCGCCCGGCGGGGGGAACGCTGGCTGCTCGGGGCCGCGGTGCTCGCGCCGTGCGCGTTCGTCTTCCTGCCCGAGCGTGCCTCGCTCGCCGCTGGCATCGCGTTGACGGTCGGCCTCGTGCTCTGGCTGCTCCGGGGGAGGACCCTGGCGCTGCACGGCGCGGAGCATCGCGCGATCGCGGCGGCGGAGGAGGGACGCCTGCACGCGACCTGGGCGGGCGAGGCCCGGCCGAGCCGCTTCTCGCCGCGCTGCGGAACGAACTTCGCCGTGCTCGTCTTCCCCGTGGCGATCGCAGCCGACCGGCTCTGGCCCGTCCCCCCGGCCTTCTACACGCCCGCCGTCGTGGCCGTCCTCTCGCTCGCCCTCAGCATGGAGCTGTGGCGCGCGGTGCAGGCAGCCCGCGGCTTCGGCCGGGTCTTCCTGCTCCCGGGGCTGGCTCTGCAGCGGGTGACGACGCGGGAGCCCGCGCTCGGGGAGACGCGGCTCGCGCTCGCGGCCGCCGCCTCCGTGCTCGAGCGCGAACTGGCCGACTGAACGGCGCCTCGCCTCCGTCCGATCCGGGTCGTACCCTCGACCCGTGGACGTCGACCCGTTCCGGCGCGGCTTCGCCGAGTTCGTCGGCGCCTTCGCGCTCGTCTTCGTCGGCGCCGGCGCGATCATGTCCGGCGCGGATCTCGTCGGCGTCGCGCTCGCCCACGGGCTCGTGATCGCCGTGATGGCCTCCGCCGTCGGACACATCTCGGGCGGCCACTTCAACCCGGCCGTGACGCTCGGCTTCCTCGTCACCCGGCGCATGCAGCCCGGGCTCGCCGTCGTCTACTGGATGTCGCAGCTCGGCGGGGCGGTGCTCGCGGCGCTGCTGCTCTGGTGGATCTACCCCGCGGGCGCGGTCGACGGGGCCAAGCTCGGCACGCCCGCGCTCGACCCGAACATCGGCGTCTGGGCGGGCGTCGCCCTCGAGGCGATCCTGACCTTCTTCCTCGTGTGGGTGGTCTTCGCCACGGCGGCCGACCCGCGGGGCACGTTCAAGTCGATCGCCGGCCTCGCGATCGGCCTCACGATCTCGTTCGACGTGCTGGTCGGCGGCCAGCTCACCGGCGCGGCGATGAATCCGGCCCGCGCCTTCGGGCCCGCGCTCGTGCGGGGCGAGTGGGCCGACGCGTGGGTGTGGTACGTCGGCCCCCTCGTCGGGGGCGCCGTCGCGGCGCTCGTCTACGAGTGGCTGTACCTCCGGCCGGCGCGGCCGGCCGCGGTCGGCCCGCGCGAGACCGGTCTCGAGGAGCCGCGGCCGGGGCACACAGCGGCTTCCTGAGCAATTCCAGAGAGTTCGATCGGCTCTCTCGATCGAACATCTAGACTCTGAGCGTGGCCGAGATCGGCACCATGCGGGTCAAGAGCGGCCTCGCCGAGATGCTCAAGGGCGGGGTGATCATGGACGTGACCACGGCCGAGCAGGCGCGGATTGCCGAGGACGCCGGAGCCGTCGCCGTGATGGCGCTCGAGCGGGTCCCGGCCGACATCCGCTCGGAGGGCGGGGTCGCGCGGATGGCCGACCCCGACAAGATCCGCGAGATCCAGGAGGCCGTCACGATCCCGGTGATGGCGAAGGCTCGCATCGGGCACTTCGTCGAGGCGCAGATCCTGGAGGCGCTCGAGGTCGACTACATCGACGAGAGCGAGGTCCTGACGCCGGCGGACGAGGAGCACCACATCGACAAGTGGAAGTTCCGCGTCCCCTTCGTCTGCGGCTGCCGGAACCTCGGCGAGGCGCTCCGGCGGGTCTCGGAGGGAGCCGCGATGATCCGGACGAAGGGGGAGGCCGGTACGGGTGACATCGTCAACGCCGTGCGGCACATGCGCGCCGTCTTCGGCGGCATCAGGCGCCTGGGCGCGCTCGATCCCGACGAGCTCTTCACCGAGGCGAAGAACCTCCAGGCGCCCGTCGAGCTGGTCCGCTGGGTCGCCGAGCGCGGCCGCCTGCCCGTCGTCACGTTCACGGCGGGGGGCATCGCGACGCCGGCCGACGCGGCCCTCTGCATGCAGCTCGGCGCCGACGGGGTCTTCGTCGGCTCGGGGATCTTCAAGTCTCACGAGCCTTCGCCGCGGGCCAAGGCGATCGTCGAGGCGACGACGCACTTCCGCGACCCGGAGATCCTCGCCCGGGTCTCGCAGGGTCTCGGCGACGCGATGAGCGGTCTCTCGACCGCCTCCCTGGCTCCCGCTGAGCTGCTCGAGACCCGCGGCTGGTAGAGCGCCACCCGGGCGCGAGCCGCGCCGGTGCGAGTGGGCGGAGGGGACCGACCCGCTCTACCTCGCGTACCACGACGAGGAGTGGGGCGTCCCGTCGCACGACGACCGTCATCTGTTCGAGCTGCTGACGCTCGAGGGCGCGCAGGCGGGCCTGTCCTGGGCGACGATCCTGAGGAAGCGCGAGGGCTACCGCAGGGCCTTCGCGGGCTTCGATCCGCTGAAGGTGGCGCGTTTCGAGCGCCGCAAGGTCGAGCGGCTCCTCCGCGACCCGGGCATCGTCCGGAACCGCCTGAAGGTCGAGTCGACCGTGAACAACGCCGGGCGGGTCCTGGAGGTGCAGGAGGAGCTCGGCAGCTTCGACGCGTACGTGTGGCAGTTCGCAGCTCCTGCCCCGCCGGGCGGAGCCCCGCAGTCGATACGAGACATCCCGGCGGAGACGCCAGAGTCGAGGGCGATGTCGAAGGACCTGAAGCGGCGGGGGTTCCGCTTCGTCGGTCCGACGGTCTGCTACGCCTTCATGCAGGCGGTCGGCCTCGTCGACGACCACGTCGCCACGTGCTTCCGGAGGGGCGTCCCTACAATCTCGGCGTGAAGATCGGCGTCCTCGCAGTGCAGGGGAACTTCCGCGAGCACGCGGCCATGCTGCGGCGCCTGGGCGCGGAGGTGGTCGAGGTGCGCAAGCCCGAGCAGCTGGGAGACCTCGACGGGCTCGTGATCCCCGGCGGCGAGTCGACCGCGATCGGGCGGCTGATCCGTCTCTACGGGCTCGAGGACGCGATCCGCGGGTTCGCGCGGCCGGTCCTCGGCACCTGCGCCGGCATGATCCTGCTCGCGCGCGAGGCCGTGGACGGGACGCCCGACCAGCCGCTGCTCGGCGCCGTCGACATCGTCGTGCGGCGAAACGGCTACGGCCGCCAGGTCGCGAGCTTCGAGGCCGACCTCGGTCTCAAGGGCGAGCACGGACCGCTGCGGGGCGTCTTCATCCGCGCCCCGCGGGTCCTCGATGCCGGCCCGGACGTGGAGGTGCTGGCCGAGCTCGACGGCGACCCCGTGCTGGTGCGGCAGGGACGGATCCTCGTGGCCGCGTTCCACCCGGAGCTGACAGACGATCCGCGGGTGCACGAGCTGTTCCTCGAGCTGGTGCGGAGGGAGGCGTATGTCGGGGCATAGCAAGTGGTCGACGATCAAGCACAAGAAGGGCGCCCAGGACGCGAAGCGCGGCAAGCTCTTCTCGAAGCTCTCGCGCGCGATCATCGTCGCCGCCAAGGAGGGAGGCGGCGACCCGGCGGCCAACCTCGCACTCGCGAACGCGGTCGAGAAGGCGAAGTCCTACTCGATGCCGAAGGACAACATCGAGCGCGCGATCGCACGCGGATCCGGGGCCGACGCCGACGCGCAGGCCTTCGAGACGGTCGTCTACGAGGGGTACGGACCGAGCGGCGTCGCCGTGATCGTGGAGGCGCTGACGGACAACCGCAACCGGACGGCCTCCGACGTCCGCCATGTCTTCACGAAGAACGACGGCAACCTCGGCGGCTCCGGAGCCGTGGCGTGGCTCTTCGAGCGCCGAGGCATCGTCCTGGTCGACGCCGACTCGACCGACGAGGACGAGCTGACGCTGGCGGCGGCCGAGGGCGGGGCGGACGACGTCTCGCGCGACGGTTCGAGCTTCGAGGTGATCTGCGCGCCGGAGAACCTCGTCGCCGTCCGCGAGGGTCTCGAGGCGGCGGGGATCGTCGTGCAGTCGGCAGAGCTGACGATGGTGCCGAAGACGACGATCGAGCTCGAGGACGAGAGCGCCGCCCGGAAGGTGCTGCGGCTGATCGACTCGCTGGAGGAGAACGACGACGTCCAGGACGTGTACGCGAACTTCGACATCCCGGAGCGCGTGCTCGAGGCGGTTGCGGGATAGACGGCGGCATGATGTCGGAACAGAGACCGTCTGATCCGACGCGTACGATCGCCTCCGTGAACGAAAGGCACTTCGCGGAAGTCGAGAAGACGCTGCTCTACGTCTCAGAGGCGCGCGAGCGCGCAGAGCGGGCGGCGAAACTCCTCTCGCGCCAGGCGGCTGCGCCTCATCTCGTCGAGGCGCTCGAGGAGCTCGAGCGGGAGCTCGACGACCTTCAGCGACGCGTGATGCAGCGGACGTACTTCGCAATTCCGAAGGAGCAGCTGACGCTGTAGCGGGTTGGCGCTCTCCGGCGAGGCGATCAGGGCGCGGCTGACGGCGTTCGCCGCGCGGTGGAGTGTCTACGAGGGGTCCGAGCGGGGCGAGGCGCAGACGTTCCTCAACGCGCTGTTCGCGTGCTACGGCACGGCCCGCAGCGAGGTCGCGCACTTCGAGCACGCGCAGGCCGGTCGCTTCCTCGATCTCATCTGGCCCCGTGTTTGCCTGATCGAGATGAAGTCGCCCACGGAGGCGGGGAAGCTCGCGAAGCACCGCGAGCAAGCGCTGGCGTACTGGCGGGACGCCGCCGACCGGGCGAAAGGCGTGCCGGCTCCGCGCTTCGTCGTCATCTGCGCCTTCCGGCGATTGGAGATCTGGGAGCCGGGGCTCTTCCCGAAGGAGCCGCGGGTCGTGCTCGACTTGGTCGACCTACCGGATCAGTACGACGTGCTGCTGTTCCTTGCCGGCCGCGAGCCCATGTTCGCGGGTGGGCAGGCGGCCCTGACGAGGGAGGCAGTCGTCCACGTCATCGACCTCTACGAGCAATTGAAGGAGCGGCGCGCAGCCGGCCCCGATGAGCTGCGCGACCTCGTGCTCCAGTCCGTCTGGTGCCTCTTCGCGGAGGATCTCGGGCAGCTCCCCGAGCACGCGTTTACCCGCGTACTCGACGACCTGATCGCGAACCCGCACCGGTCGAGCGCAGACGACCTCGGCGGATTGTTCGCCTGGCTCGACGATCCGTCGCCCGAGCGCCCGAGGCGCGGCGTCTACGCGGGTGTCCGCTATGCGAATGGCACCCTCTTCGCAGCGCCGGCGCGGGTCGACCTGACCGTGCCGGAGCTCGAGCAGCTTCGCGCCGCGGCGGGATTCAACTGGCGGCTGGTCGAGCCCTCGATCTTCGGCTCGCTGCTCGAGGGCGGCCTCGGCCACGACAAGCAATGGGCGCTCGGCGCGCATTACACGCACGAGGCAGACATCCAGAAGGTGATCCAGCCGACGATCGTCGAGCCCTGGCGCGAGCGGATCGAGAACCTGTCCACCCACGCGCAGGCGGTGGAGGCCCAGAACGACCTTCTCGACTACGTGGTGCTCGATCCTGCCTGCGGCTCTGGAAACTTCCTCTACGTCGCCTACCGCGAGCTTCGGAGGCTCGAGCGCCGGCTCGCGGAACGCGAGCTAGATCTTCGGCGGAAGGCGGGTATGAAGGAGCAGGGATCCCTGAGCGTCCACTTCCCGCTCGGCAACATCCGCGGCATCGAGATCGACAGCTTCGCGGTCTCGCTGGCGCGGGTGACGCTGTGGATGGGCCACAAGCTCGCCGTCGACGAGCTCGACCTCAGCGAGGCAACGCTGCCGCTCGCCGATCTCTCGGGGATCCAGGTGGCGGACGCGCTCCGGATCGAGTGGCCGCGCGCCGACGCGATCATCGGCAACCCCCCGTTCCACGGCGACCGGCATCTGAGGAGGATCCTCGGCGACGACTACGTCGAGTGGCTCAAGCGCGAGTTCGGAGTCGGAGTCAAGGACTACTGCGTCTACTGGTTCCGGAAGGCGCACGACCGGCTCGCGGACGGGGCCCGGGCGGGCCTCGTCGGGACGAACTCCATCAGCCAGAACCGCGCACGCGGCGCCAGTCTCGAGTACATCGTGGAGAGCGGAGGCGTGATTACCGATGCTGTCTCATCTCAGGATTGGCCGGGCGAAGCGGCTGTCGACGTCAGCATCGTCAACTGGGTCAAGAATCCGCCGAACCCGGATGCGACCGCGCGCCTTGACGCACGGGATGTCGCGATCATCTCCCCGGCGCTGGTTCCAGCAGCATCGGACATCACATCGGCATCGCGGCTACCGCAGAACGCTGGCCGATGCTTCTATGGCCCGATTCCTGCGGGAGGCGGATTCGTTCTGTCCCGCGAGCAGGCGGAGAGCTACCTCGCGGATGCCAACAGCCGGTACCGTGATGTCGTCCGCCCCTACCTGACGGGGCACGACATCGCATCGGATCCTCGCCAGGAGCCTTCCCGGTACATCATCGACTTCGGCCTGAGGACTCTCGAGCAGGCGATCGAGTATCCGGAGGCGCTCGATGCGGTGCGGCTGCTCGTCAAGCCGGAGCGGGAGAAGACGCGGAGAAAGGCCTATCGCGAGCGTTGGTGGCGGTTCGCCGAGCCGCTCGTCGCGATGCGGGACGCGCTCGAACCTCTCTCCCGTTACGTCGCCGGGATGGCTCAGGGCAAACGTGTTCTCTTCTGCTGGGCGGAGCCATGGACGTGCCCAAGCAATCTGACGACCGTCTTCGCTTTCGAAGACGACGCAGCGATGGGCGTCCTCGCATCGAGCGTCCATGCGCGGTGGGCACGAGCTCAGGGATCAACGCTCGAGGATCGGATGCGATACACGCCGAATACGTCGTTCGGCACCTTCCCGTGGCCGCTCGGGCCGCTCGACACGGTTGCCGACGTCGCGAAGCGGCTGTACGTGCGCCGCAGCGAGATCTGTCTCGAACGAGATATCGGCCTGACCAAGCTCTACAACCAGCTGGACGAAGGCGCGTGGACGGACCTGCGCGACCTTCACAGGGAGCTCGACGAGGCGGTCGCCGCCGCCTACGGATGGCCCCATCGGGTCGCACACGACCCCGACGAGACGAACCGGCGGCTGCTCGAGCTGAACCGCGCGATCGCCGCCGGCGAAATCGACTACCGGCCGTTCGGCTGACCGGCCGTCAGACCCAGACGTCCCGGAGCCCGAGCTCGACGGCACCGGCCTGGGCGCCCGCCTCGGCGAGCGTCCGCCGGCCCGCCTCGGTGCGCTGCGTGAAGCGGAGCTCGGACGGGCCGACCCAGCGCTTCCACGCGCTCAGAAACAGCTCGGCGCGCTCCTTCCGGCGTCCCAGGTCGTCGGGGACGGCGTGCTAGACGCGCTCGAACGGCGGCCGGCGGACGATCACGTCTCGCGGCTGATCGCCGACCCCGGCCGCGGCGCACCCTCGCTCCTGCTCCGAGTGCGTGCGCCGGGCACCGGCCGCGCGGTCCCGCTCGAACGCCGCGAGCGCCAGCTCCTGGTAGCGACGCCAGGTCCCCGTGAAGCTGAGGGCAGAACGTGAAGCTGAGGGCAGAAAGCACCTCGCGGAGCCTACGGCCGGCAGGAACGTCCGGACCGCCGCCTAACCTCACGTCGTGAGAGTCCTCGGCATCGACCCGGGAACGGCCGCATGCGGGTACGGGATCGTCCACGAAAGCGACGGCCGCCTCACGGCGGTGGAGCACGGCTGCTGGCGGACGCCCGCCGGGCAGCGCACGGAGCTCCGGCTGAAGACGATCTTCGATGGGGTCAACGCCCTCATCGCCCTGCACGTCCCGGATGCCGTCGTGCTCGAGGAGTCCTTCGTCGGCGCCGACGCCCGCACCGCACTCTCGGTCGGGCAGGCCAGAGGCGCCGTGCTCGTGGCCGCCGCGTCGGCAGGGCTCGATTGCGCCGAGTACGCGCCCGCGCGGGTCAAGCAGTCGCTATGCGGGTTCGGCGGCGCGGACAAGGCGCAGGTCGAGCGGATGGTCTGCGCGATCCTGTCGATGCCCGGCTCACCCTCGTCCGATCACGCCGCCGATGCGCTCGCCGTGGCGATCTGCCACGTGCTCGCGCCGCCGCTGCTGCGGATGACCGGATGATCGCGCGGCTCCGCGGCCGGGCCGTCGCCAGGCGGGCCGGCGGGCTCGTGCTCGACGTCGGGGGCGTCGGCTACCTCGTCCAGGCGACCCAGAGCGCCCTGGGGCAGGCCGACGGAGGCGGGGAGGTCGAGCTCGAGACCTACCTGCACGTGCGCGAGGACGCGCTGCAGCTCTACGGCTTCGCCGAGCCGGCCGAGCGCGAGCTCTTCGAGCAGCTGCTCTCCGTCTCGGGCGTCGGGCCGAAGGTCGCGCTGGCGATCGTCTCCGGGTCGAGCGCCGCTGACCTACGCCGCGCGATCGCGCTCGAGGACACGGCCCGGTTCCAGGCGATCCCGGGCATCGGCAAGAAGACGGCGGAGCGTGTCGTCCTGGAGCTCCGGGAGAAGCTGGGCGCGCCGGGCACGGCAGCCGAGACGGGCGGGCGTAGCTCCCCGCACCTCGTCGCGCGGGACGCCCTCGTGGAGCTCGGCTATTCGGTCGCGGAGGCCGAGCGCGCGCTGGCCGCGACGGATCCCGAATCGGCGCCGGAGGAGCGGGTGCGGCAGGCGCTCAAGGCCGCCGCATGACCGAGCAGTTCCTGGCGCCGGCGCTCGCGGCGGACGAGGAGGAGCTCGACCGTTCGCTGCGGCCGCGGCGGCTCGACGAGTTCGTCGGGCAGGAGCGGACGAAGGAGCAGCTCGACGTCGCCCTGCAGGCGGCCCGGTCGCGCGAGGAGGCGCTCGACCACGTCCTCCTGGTCGGCCCGCCGGGGCTGGGCAAGACGAGCCTGGCGCACATCATCCGCGAGGAGCTCGGCAGCGGCATCCGGACGATCGCGGGGCCGTCGCTGGAGCGCAAGGGCGACCTGGCGGCGATCCTGACGACCCTGAACGCCCGCGACGTCCTCTTCATCGACGAGATCCACCGCCTGAACGCCGCCGTCGAGGAGGTGCTCTACCCGGCGCTGGAGGACTTCCGGCTCGACATCATCGTCGGCCAGGGGGTCGCGGCCCGCACGCTGACGCTCGACCTGCCGCCGTTCACCCTCGTCGGCGCCACCACCCGCACCGGGCTGTTGACGACGCCGCTCCGCGACCGCTTCGGGATGACCTTCCGGCTCGGGTACTACGAGCTCGCCGAGCTCGCCCTGATCGTGCGTCGCGCGGCCCACATCCTCGGGGTCGAGATCGGATCCGAGGCGGCGGACGAGATCGCGAGGCGCTCGCGGGGAACGCCGCGCGTGGCGAACCGCATCCTGCGCCGGGTGCGGGACGTCGCCGAGGTGCGGCACGAGGGATCCGTCTCCCTGCCGATCGCCCGCGAGGCACTCGAGCTGCTCGAGATCGACGACCGGGGTCTCGAGCGGACCGACCGGGAGCTGCTCGGCGCGATCGCCTGGCGCTTCGACGGCGGTCCGGTCGGCCTCTCGACGCTGGCGGTCTCCCTCGGCGAGCAGCCGGACACGATCGAGGACGTCTACGAGCCCTACCTGCTCCAGCTCGGATTCCTCCAGCGGACCCCGCGGGGCCGGATCCTGACACGGCTCGGTCGCGAGCACGTCGGCGCGGTGCCGGCTCCCGGCGCCGAAGCGCTGTTCTAGTGACGGGCCCCTGGGTCTCCGGGCAGCAGGGCGCGCCGTTGGACGAGCTCGTCCGGGCGATCCACCGCCTGGTCGAGGCCGAGGGCGAGGGCGCCGCGGTGTCGGTCGAGCTCGGCGACGGGACGCTCTACCACCTGATCTCGATCGCGGCGGAGCCCGGGTTCGGCTTCGTCACGCTCAGGCCGCATCCCGAGGACGGCGAGCCGCGCGCGGTGATCGTGCCGGTCGGCTCGATAGCCGAGATCCGGATCGGTACGCCGGAGCCGCCGCACCGGTTGGGGTTCAGACTATCCGCCTCCGAATAGGGCCGCGCTCCTCGCCCTGAGCCGTCAGCCCTTGTACTGGAGCTCGTGCCAGCTCGGCACCGGCGCGAGCTCGAGCAGGGCCCGCCCGCCCCGCGGGTCGCGGTAGGCGAACTCCGCCTCGTCCTCGTCCCAGGCCACCTCGAGCAATCCCTCCTTGACCCGGTGGTCGAGCCACGCCCCGCGGAAGATCAGCTTGCGGAGCCAGTACACGAGCGACTCGCCCTCGAGCAGGGCGATCCGCTCCCAGTGGCGCACGAGGTAGCGGCCCAGCGAGCTGCGCGCGTCGCGGATCCGGCCCCGCGCGGCGAGCTCGACCAGGTCGGCGGTCTCGTCCTCGTCCAGTTCGTTCACCTGGAGCAGGCCGAGCTTGACCCCCGCCGCCGTGACGCGCTGCTCGAAGTCGAACGCGTTGAAGCTGAAGCGGTATCCCAGGAACTCGACGACGTAGTCCTCACCGGAGGTGTAGTTCGCGTCGACCACGGAGTGCGGCCGAGGATAGCACCGCGCTTCGTCCGGAAAACCGCGTTCCTGACCCGTCTAGACTCGCACCCGATGAGCCTCCGGCTCCTGCTCGGCTCGGCTGCGGCGTGCGCCGCGATCACGGCGGTTGCCGCGCTCGCCTTCGACATGTCGTTCGAGCGAGCGGCCGTGCTGGCGCCCGTGATCGTGGTCACGGCCGGCGCCACCGTCGCAGTCGTCCTGCTCTGGACGAAGGTGATCTGGGAGTCGGTGCGCGGCCGCTCGCCCGACTAGAATCCCGCCCGGGAGATCCGTCCGGCCCCCTCCGTAGCGTGAGCGGAGATGACGTGGACGATCCGCTCCTGCCCGTCCGAGGCGATCTCGTCGCTCCAGGCCGAGCTCGGCGTCGGCGAGACGACCGCGCGCATCCTCGCCCGGCGGGGCCACCTCGAGCCCGCTGCCGCCCGCGCCTTCCTCGACGGCGCCATGCCGGGGCACGACCCGTTCCGCCTCGGGGCGATGGAGGAGGCCTGCGGGGCGATCCGTGGGGCGATCGACGCTGGGCGGCGCATCTGCGTCCACGGCGACTACGACGTGGACGGCATCTGCGCGACCGCCCTCGCCATGCTCGTCCTGCGCGAGCTCGGCGCCGAGGTCGAGTGGCACCTGCCGAGCCGTTTCGAGGAGGGGTACGGCCTCGCCGGCGAGACGCTCGCCCGACTGGCCCGCGAGGGCTGCGGCCTCGTGCTCACCGTCGACTGCGGCATCACCGCCGTGGACGAGGTGGCCCGTGCCCGGGCGGCGGGGCTCGACGTGGTCGTCACCGACCATCACCGGCCCGGAGACACCCTGCCCGACTGCCCCGTCGTCGCCACGCGTCCTTCGGACTACCCGTTTCCCGAGCTGTGCGGCACCGGCGTCGTCTACAAGCTGGGCGAGGCCCTGCTGGGAGTCGACTCACAGATCCTCGAGCGCCACCTCGACCTCGTCGCCCTCGCGACGATCGCGGACGTCGTCCCGCTCCTGGACGAGAACCGGGCGCTGGCGATCGCCGGGCTGCGAGCGCTCGCCCGCACCCAGAAGCCCGGCCTGCAGGCCCTGATGGCCACGGCCGGGGTCGACCCCGCCGCCGTCGACGAGGGCGCGGTCGGCTTCCGCCTCGCCCCGCGGATCAACGCCGCCGGCCGGCTGTGCCGCCCGGAGGAGGCGCTCGAGCTCCTGCTAGTCCAGGACCGCGAGGAGGCGAAGCGGCTGGCCGCGAGCCTCGAGCAGCTGAACCGGGACCGGCAGCAGGTCGAGGAGCGAATCGTGCGCGAGGCCGTGGCGCAGGTCGCCTCCTGGCCCGAGGCCCGCCGCCGGCGCCGGGCGTACGTCCTCGCCCACGAGGACTGGCACGAGGGCGTGATCGGCATCGTCGCGTCGCGCCTCGTGGAGCGCTTCAACCGTCCGGTCGTGCTGATCGCGGGCACCGATGGGGAGTGGAAGGGCTCGGGCCGCTCGATCCCCGCGTTCGACCTCCACGCGGGCCTCGGCGCGTGCTCCGAGCACCTGGCGCGCTTCGGCGGCCACCGGGCGGCTGCCGGTCTCTCGATCGAGCCGGCCCGCGTCGAGGCCTTCGCCGAGGCGTTCGCGGCTCACGCCGACGAGGTGCTGGCCGACGAGGAGCTGCGGGCGGTGACGGTCGTCGACGCGATCGTCCCCGGCAACAGCCTCACGCTCCAGCTGTGCTCGGAGCTCGCGCGGCTCGCCCCCTTCGGTCTCGGCAACCCCGGCGTCAACCTGCTCGTCGCGGGCTGCGAGCTCGGGGATCTGGCGACCGTCGGCGAGGGGAAGCACCTCCGCTTCCGCGTCCGCGAGCGCGGCCGCGACGCGGGGAGCGCGATCGCCTTCGGCCTCGGCTCGCAGCTCGACCGCTTCCGGCGCCTCGGCCTCTACGACGTGGCGTTCCGCCTGCAGGAGAACCGGTGGAACGGCACCGTCTCGCCGCAGCTCGTCGTCAAGCGGATCTTCGAGACGCCGGAGCGCTACGAAAAGCTCCGCGCCCTGCTGGCGGAGGAGTTCCGCGCCGGGTCCGAGGCCTGGAGCGCGGAGGCGCGGGCGGTCTTCGAGGAGCTCGGGCTCGCCGCCGACGAGCCCGCGTGGCGCAGCCTGCTCGAGTCCGAGCGCTTCCGCGCGCTCCTGGAGGAGCAGCCGCTGGCCCGCGCGGCGTAGGCGCGTTACCCGCGGCCGAGCGAGAGCCGCGTCTCGCGGCGGGGCATCGCCCGCCCGCGATTCGCGCACGCGTCGAGCGAGAGCATGAGCCGGGCGAGGCGGATTGCCTTGCGTGAGTTTCGTCTGCGCGAGAGCGTCATCGGCTACCCACAGTTCTCGGCAGAACGGCCCTGTCCTTTAACGCGTGCCCGCGAGGCACGGGTGTGTCCGGGAACCGCCTGAGTACACTGTTCGCATGGGTGTTCTCGAAGCATCGGAACGCCATCAGGACCTCGTCGACGAGCTGATCGCGGCCGTCGAGGAGTACAAGCCGGACGTCGACCGAGACCTGCTGGCGCGCGCCTTCCGCTACGCGGCGCGGGCGCACGAGGGCCAGCACCGGCAGTCCGGCGAGGCGTTCATCCACCACCCTCTGGGGGCCGCGAAGATCTGCGCGCAGCTCGAGCTCGACGAGCAGACGATCGCCGCCGCTCTCCTCCACGACGTCGTCGAGGACACGGAAGCGGTGATCGCCGACATCCGCTCCGAGTTCGGCAAGGACATCGCGGAGCTCGTCGAGGGGGTCACGAAGCTGACCCGGATCCAGTTCCAGAGCCGCGAGCACGCCGAGGCCGAGAACTACCGGAAGATGATCGTCGCGATGGCGAAGGACGAGTCGGTGATCCTGATCAAGCTCGCCGACCGGCTGCACAACATGCGGACGATCGAGTACCTCGGCAAGCAGAAGCAGATCCAGAAGGCGCGCGAGACCCTCGAGGTCTACGCGCCCCTCGCGCACCGCCTCGGCATCCACGCGATCAAGTGGGAGCTGGAGGACCTCGCATTCGAGACCCTCCATCCGCGCAAGTACGAGGAGATCAAGACGATGGTCTCGGAGCGTCGAGCCGATCGCGAGGAGCACGTGCGGGAGGCCGCGGTGGTGCTGCAGAAGGAGCTGGACAAGGTCGACATCCCGGCGGAGATCTCGGGCCGCGCGAAGCACTTCTACTCGATCTACGACAAGATGGCCAAGAAGGGCCGCGAGTTCAACGAGATCTACGACCTGACGGCGATGCGCGTGATCGTCGAGCGGTCTGCCGAGGAGGGGACGCGCGACTGCTACGGCGCGCTCGGCCTTGTGCACGCGCTCTGGAAGCCGATGCCGGGCCGCTTCAAGGACTTCATCGCGATGCCGAAGTTCAACGGCTACCGCGCGCTGCACACGACCGTGATCGGCCCCGAGGGCAGGCCGCTCGAGATCCAGGTGCGCACCCGCGAGATGCACCGGATCGCGGAGCTGGGGATCGCGGCCCACTGGCTGTACAAGCGCGGGAAGGGCCGCAAGCGCGACGCGGCCGAGTGGCGCGGCTGGGTGAAGCAGCTGATGGACGTCGACGACGAGGCCGATCCGCGCGACTTCATCAAGAGCTTCCGCGGCGATCTCGAGGAGGTGTACGTCTTCACGCCGAAGGGCGAGGTGAAGACGCTTCCCGCCGGCGCGACGCCGATCGACTTCGCCTACGCGGTGCACACCGACGTCGGGCACCGGACCGTCGGCTCCAAGGTCAACGGGCGGATCGTCCCCCTCCACTACCGGCTCTCGAGCGGCGATCGCGTCGAGATCCTGACGGCGAAGACCGGCCGGGGGCCCTCGCGCGACTGGGTCTCGCTCGCCGCCAGCTCGCGCGCGCGCAACAAGATCCGGCAGTTCTTCTCCCGGGAGACCCGCGAGGAGACCGAGCAGAAGGGCCGGGAGACGCTCGAGGCGGCGCTGAAGAAGCAGAACCTGCCCTACCGCAAGCTCGCCGGCTCCGCCGTGCTGGCCGGCGTGATCCGCGAGACCGGCTTCAAGAAGGCCGAGGACTTCTACATCGCGCTCGGCTCCGGGAAGCTACCGGCGGCCCAGATCGTCAACAAGGTGCTGCAGCGGCTGAAGACGTCCGGCGTCGTCGAGGAGGAGGCGGTCCCGCTCAAGGCGCCGCGCGAGCGCCACGTCGCGGCGAGCGACGCCTACGGCATCGACGTGCAGGGAATCGAGGACGTGCTCGTGCGGCTGGCGAAGTGCTGCACGCCCGTGCCCGGCGACGCCATCGTCGGCTACATCTCGCTCGGCAAGGGGATCACGATCCACCGCGACGACTGTCCGAACGTCAGGGCGCTGAAGCGGAACCCCGAGCGGTTCACGAGCGTCGGCTGGGACGGCGGCGCCACCCAGAGCTTTCGCGTCCAGATCGCCGTCGACGCCTGGGATCGGCCGCGCCTGCTCGAGGACGTGGCCCGCACGTTCGCCGAGCACGGCACGAACATCGTCGCGTACGGCGGCGGGGTCGAGGATCAGCTCGCGAAGAACTGGTACACGGCCGAGGTCGGCGACGTGGAGTCGCTGCGGGCGCTGCTCTCGTCGCTGCGGCAGATCGAGGCCGTGTTCGACGCGTACCGCGTCACTCCGTCGTAGCCGCAGGTTCCCTCGTTCGAGCGATCCAGCTCGCGCCGCGATACCTGGGACGGGGGATGGACGGGCCGACCCGGCGCGGCTACAAAGAGATGGGGAGAGGGAGGCCGACCGCCCGCTCGGTTCACGGCCGACGGGCGGGCGGCTCGAGTTTTTCACCGGTGGGAATTGCACGAGGCGCGCCGTCTGTCCGGGCGGCGCGCCTTTCGTTCCGGTTCCTAGGACACCTCGGTCCAGGGAACACCGCCGGTATCCCAGCCGACGAGGCAGTGCGGCGCCACGAGGGCGGCCACCCGCTCCATGAGCGCGTGCTCCTCCGGGCGGCCGGGGCGGGGGAGACGCGGAGCTCCGCCACGGTCGCGCCGGCGAAGGCGACGGGAAAGGACGCGGGCGGCGTAGTCAGGCGTCCGGTCTCGGGTCCGTTTGCCAGGACGCCGTCGTTGACGAACGCGATCCCCGCCCACGCGAAGCCGGCACGCTCGTGGAGCGCCCCGAGGACGGCGCGGAGCACGTCGTCGGCGTCGGCACCGCGGTTCAGGATCCGGTCGATCGCCTCGAGCGCGCCGCGCAGGGCCGGCGTGCGGTCGAGCGCGCTCATCGGGGAGCGGCGAGCTCGCAGTCTGCGCCCTCGAAGGCGGCGATCCGCTCCCTGTAGGACTCCGGGACGGGCACCGCCTTCCGCTCCGCGAGGTCGACGAGCACGAGCGTCTGGAGCGAGGTCACCATCAGCAGGTCGTCGTCCCGGCGGTAGGCGGAGTTCTCGAACGTGATGCTCGTCCGGCCGATCCGGCTGATGCGGGCGAACACCTCGAGCGCGTCGTCGAACCGGGCCGGGGCGAAGTACTCGATCGTGCACGCCCGCATCACGAACTCGTGCTCGCCGGCCTCGAGCCGCAGCATGCCGAGGTGCCGGTGGTACTCGACGCGTGCCACGTCGAAGTAGGGGAGGTACCGGCCGTAGTAGACGATCCCCTGCGCGTCGGTGTCCGAGAAGCCGACCCGCGTGAAGGCCGAGAACTTGAACGGAGGACGACGATCGGTCGGACGGCCGGCGTCGATCGTCACGTGGGGATGCTAACCGCCGCGGATCGCGGCGAGCACCTCGTCGCGCTTTCGCTCCATCAGCTCGGGGGTCCGTGCCTCGAGGTTGAGGCGGAGCAGCGCCTCGGTGTTCGAGGGGCGGACGTTCATGCGCCACTGCGCGGCGTCGACGGAGATCCCGTCCAGGTGCGAGACCTCGCCCTCCGGCCCGAAGCGCTCCTTCAGCTCCTGCAGCTTCAGGGCCACGTCCGGCACCGGCGTGTTCAGCTCGCCCGTGATGAAGTAGCGCTCGCGGTAGGGACGCAGGACCTCGGAGAGCTTCTCGCCGCGCGTCGAGACGAGCTCGAGCATGAGCAGGAACGGCACCACCCCGGAGTCGGCCTGCGAGAAGTCCCGGAAGTAGTAGTGGCCGGAAACCTCGCCGCCGAAGGCGGCACCCTCCTCCCGCATGCGGTGCTTGATGAAGGCGTGCCCGACCCGGTTGACGAGCGGGATGCCGCCGGCGCGCTCGATCGTCTCTGGCACCGCCCAGCTGGCCCGGACGTCGTAGATGATCTTCGCGCCGGCCTCGCGCGCGAGGATCGACTCGGCCAGCAGCGCCGTGACGAAGTCCCCGGGGATGAACTCACCGGAGTCGTCGACGAAGAAGCAGCGGTCGGCGTCGCCGTCGAACGCGACGCCGAAGTCGGCGCCCTCCTCGAGCGTCTTGCGCATGATGAACTCCCGGTTCTCCGGCAGCAGCGGGTTCGGCTCGTGGTTCGGGAACGTCCCGTCCGGCTCGAAGAAGCAGCGCACGGCGTCGATCGGAAGCCGCTCGAGCACCGGCGGCAGCATCGCGCCGGCCATGCCGTTGGCCGCGTCGATCACGATCCGCAGCGGCCGGATCCGCTCGAGGTCGACGAACGAGAGCACGCGGTCGACGTAGGCGGGCCAGATGTCCTTGCGGTGGATCAGAGCCCGATCGGCGGGTGGCTGGAAGTTGCCGAGGGCGCGCTCGCGGATCTCGAGCAGGCCCGACTCCCCGCCGACCGGCAGCGCGCCGCGACGCACGATCTTCATACCCGTGTACTCCTTCGGGTTGTGTGACGCGGTGACGGCGATCCCGCCGTCCAGGCCGAGGTGGCCGACGGCGAAGTAGACCATCTCGGTCCCGACGAGCCCGAGGTCGAGCACCTCGGCGCCCGCGTCGGCCGCTCCCTCCATCGCCGCCTCGGCCATCGCCGGCGCGGACATGCGCATGTCCCGGCCGACCGCGATGCACCGGGGTTCGAACTGCTCCGCGTACGCCCGGCCGACCGCATAGGCGCCGTCCTCGTCCAGCTCGGTCGGGTAGACGCCGCGCACGTCGTACGCCTTGAAGACCTTCGGGTCGATCACGCTCGCACTGTAAGGGAGACGCGTGAGGTTCTGGCTCCGGCGCCGGATATGTGCGATACCAACGAGGGAGGAGCCGATGAAGACGTGTCTCGCGATCATGGCGGCGGCGGCGCTGGCGCTCCCGCAGCTCGCGCCGGCCAAGGAGATCACCTCGCTGCAGGTCTGCGGCGCGTCCGGCTGCGCCGCGGTGGCGAAGGCGAAGGCGAAGGACTTCTATTCGGACGGGGGCGAGCAGGCGCCCGAGGCCCGCGTGCCGGCCGTCGGCGCTTACTACGTCGTCAAGGTGGGCTTCGGCGACGGGACGAGGACACTCGCGACTCATCGGGTCTACGTGCCGGCGAGCGGCCTCGGCCTCAAGGCCGACGGGCCTTGGACCGCCTTGACCGCGGCTCAGCGCGCCGCCCTCGACTCCGTCGACGTGGAGCCGTTTCCCGCACCGCGGCTCCAGCGGGTCGAGATCGCGGGCCGCGTCTCCGCCGACCCGAACGCGTACCTCGGGGTGATCGGCAGGAGCCAGACGCAGATCCCGAAGGCCGTCGGCAGCCCGCTGCAGGTGACCTTCCACTGGCGGGGCTCGCAGCACCCCTGGGCCGAGATCGGCTACCTCAACTACCTGCCGAGGGCGGACGTCCTCTTCGGCCCCGTCGGCTGGGTGGACGTCTCCGGCGAGCTGGCAACGCGCCTGGAGCGGGAGGCGGCGGGCCTCTCCCCACTGCCTCCCGGAAGCGGCTTCCCCTGGAGGCCGATGTCCCTCGCCGCGGGCGGCCTGGCGTTCGGCCTCACCGGCCTCGCCTGGCTGCTTCGTTCCCGGCGCCGGCGGCAGGCGCTTCCGCGAAGAGAACCGACGCCGGCCTGACCCGGGCGTGCGGGAGGAGCCCAGTGAGCAGCGTTTCCGCCGTGAGCAGGCCGACTTCGAGTCGCTCTTCCGGGCGCACTACCCGGAGATCGTGCGCTACCTCGCGGTCCGGCTGGGCTCCCGCGAGGAGGCCTCGGACCTCGCCTCCGAGGTGTTCGTCGAGGCCCTCCGTCGGGTGCCGCTCCTCCGCTGGCGCGGCAAGCCCGTGCTCGCGTGGCTCTACCGCGTGGCGTCCAACATGGCCGCGGACGAGTTGAGGAAGCGCGGCCGGATCGTGCCCTCCGCCGACGTGGAGCCCGAGGTCGCTCCCGTCGACCTCTCGGAGCAGCTCGCCGACCGGCAGGCGCTGCTCCGCGCCCTCGGCTCGCTCCCGGACGACTACCAGCTCGTCGTCCACCTCCGGCTGGTCGAGGGGTACTCGTTCGACGAAGTGGCCCGGATGACCGGGCGCAGCGTCGGCGCCTGCCAGATGGTGCTGCTCCGCGCGGGCCGGCTGCTGCGCAGCACGCTCAGGGAGGAGGGCATCCGTGCGATCGCGTGAGGATCGCGAGCTGGCCGTCCGCCTCGCCCGCGTCCTCGACGGGCGTGAGCCCGGCGAGGGCGAGGTGCGCGAGCTCGCGTCGCTGCTCGAGCTCGCCGCAGCTCCGGCCCGGTTCGAGGTGAGCCCCGACGAGGTGGAGCGGGCGCTGCGGGCAGCGCCCGCTCCCAGGCCGGTCGCGCACCGCCGCCCCGTGCGGCGGCTCGTCCTCGCCGCGGGGGCCGTGGCGGCGGCTGCCGCAGCGCTCCTCGTCGCGACCGTCCTGCGCTCGCCCGGCCTCGACGTCTCGGACGAGGCGCTCGCAGCACTCGGCGGGCCCCGCGGCGCGCTCAGGGTCGTCGAGCGGATCGAGCCGGCGCGGGCCGGGGCGTTCCCGCCGTCGATCCGGGTCGGCTGGCTCGACCTCGGCCGGCGCCGCGCGCTCTGGAATCAGTTCGTCGGCGGCCGGCTCGCGACCGTCACCCTGCTCGAGGGGCAGCGGGTGACGCGCTTCACGCTCCGCTCGAACACGGCGATCGTCGGGCCGAGCTGCCGGGCCTTCGCGAGCGGGTGCGCCGAGCTGGTCGACCCGGTCGAGCTCTACCGCCGCGCGCTCCAGCGCGGAGTCGCCTCGACGTCGGAGGGGCGGAGCGGCAACCGCCGGGTGTACCGGCTGCGCCTCGCCGTGCAGCAGCTTCCCGACAGCGTGCCGATCGAGCAGGTCGTCACGATCGACGCGGAGACGTTCCTGCCCTTGCGCATCGAGTGGCGCGAGCGCGGCGAGCGGACGTTCTCGATCATCACCGTGCGCCTCGTCAAGGTCGTGTCCGCGTCCCAGGCGGCGGCGGCGATCAACCTGATGCTGCCGTCGAACGTCCGCATCGTCCAGCGCGTCGCGCCGAAGAACGGCGTCCGGCTGCTCGGGGTGCGCAGCCTGTCCGTCGAGCAGGCGAGGCGCCTGCCGGTGGCGCTGCAGTGGCTCGGGCCGACCTACGGCGGCCAGCCGGTGACCTCCGTCGAGGAGTTCCGCTGGAATGCGGGCCGGGCGCACCGGATCCGGTACGGAGACGCGCTCACGATCTGGAGCTACGGCGCCCTCGTCCCGCCCGCGCTCGCAGCGAGCCGGTACGTGCCCGCGAAGTCGATCCCGCTCGGAGAGGGCATCGTTCGCTTCTACACCACCGACGAGGGTCGCGTCGTCGCCGAGCTGGAGCGGGGAGGACGCGCGGTTGCGCTGATCGGGCCGCAGTTCGGGAAAGAGGATCTGTACACGACCCTGACCCGGCTTCGGCCACTCCGCTGAAGCGCGACTGAGCCTCCGAAGGCGGGCAGCTTCGGCGGCCCGGCGTCGTTTCTACACTTAGCACCATGGAGCGCAAGCTGGCAACGGTCCTGTTCATCGACCTCGTCGACTCGACCGCGCTCGTCTCCGGCACCGATCCCGAGGTCGTGCGCCGGCGCGTCAACCGCTTCTTCGACCAGGTCACCCGCTGCGTCGACACGCACGGCGGCACCGTCGAGAAGTTCGCGGGCGACGCCGTCATGGCCGCGTTCGGCATCCCGCGCGCGCACGAGGACGACGCCGAGCGCGCCGTGCGCGCCGGGCTGGCGATGCTCGACGCGGTCGGCGAGCTCGGGCTCGAGGCCAGGGTCGGCATCGAGACCGGCGAGGTCGTGGCCGAGGTCGGCGACTCCACCTTCGCCACCGGCGAGGCGGTGAACATTGCCGCCCGGCTCCAGCAGGCGGCCGCGCCGGGCCAGCTCCTGATCGGCCCGGGCGCCCACGGCCTCACGCGGGGCCGGGTGGAGGTCGACTCCGTCGGTCTGGTCGACATCCGCGGCCGGGGACCGCTGGAGACCTGGCGCGTCACCGGCACGAGTCCGAACGGGAGCCGTCCGCAGAGCGTCGCGGCGGGGTTCGTCGGGCGCGACGAGGAGCTCGATCTCCTGCGCACGACCTACGAGCGCGCGGTCCGTCACGGCCGCGCCCACGTCTTCACGCTCTACGGCGAGCCCGGCGTCGGCAAGACGCGCCTGGCGTCCGAGTTCATCGCCACCCTCGAGGGCGCCACGGTCCTGGCCGGACGGGCGCTGCCCTACGGGGAGGGAATCACCTACTGGCCCTTGGCCGAGATGGTCAAGACGGTGGCCGGGATCACCGACGACGAGCCCGTGCGCCAGGCGATGGAGAAGCTGCGCGCCTGCTGCGAGGACGAGGCCGTCGCCGATCTGCTCGGGCTCGCCTTGGGCGTGCTCGAGGCGGTCGACGCCGAGCGGGGCCAGCAGGAGATCGCCTGGGCCGCCCGGGAGTTCTTCGAGCAGCTCGCCCGCGTGCAGCCGGTCGTGCTCGTCTTCGAGGACATCCACTGGGCCGAGGAGCCGCTGCTCGAGCTGATCGAGCACCTCGCCGGCTGGGCGCGCGAGACGCCCCTGCTCTTGCTCTGCCTCGCCCGTCCGGAGCTCCTCGACGTGCGCCCAGGGTGGGGCGGAGGCCGCCTCCGGGCCACAGCGATCGAGCTCGAGCCCCTGCCGGCCGAGGAGAGCGAGCAGCTCGTCGACGCCCTTCTCGACGGGGCGCCGCTCACCGACGACCTGCGGCGTGCCCTGCTCGAGAAGACGGAGGGCAACCCGCTCTACCTCGAGGAGACCGTCCGCACGCTGGTGGAGTGCGGCGGCGAGGACGTCGATCGGATCCCGGACACGCTCCACGCGCTGATCGCGGCCCGCATCGACCGGCTCCCCGCCGACGCGAAGGCCCTGCTCCAGCGCGGCGCAGTCATCGGCCGGACGTTCTGGGTCGGCGCGCTCGAGCACCTTTCCGACGAAGCCGCGCAGATCGGGCCGCTGCTCGAGGACCTGCTCGCTCGCGACTTCATCCAGCGCGAATCGCGCTCGACGATCGGCGGGGAGATCGCCTACCGCTTCAAGCACGTCCTGATCCGCGAGGTCACCTACTCGGGCCTGTCGAAGTCGGCCCGCGCCTCCCACCACCAGCGCTTCGCCGTCTGGCTCGGCGAACGCGCGGCGGAGGAGCTGCTCGAGATCCGCGCGTACCACCTCGACCAGGCCTGCGTCCTGCTGGCCGAGCTCGACGGCTCGCCGCCGGCCGGCCTGGCGAGGGAGGCCGCGGAGGCGCTCACGGAGGCCGGCCGCAGAGCGCTGGCGCGCGAGGCCAACCGCCCGGCCCGGAAGCTCTTCGTGCGCGCAGTCGAGCTCGACCCCACGCTCGAGCGGCGCTTCCTCGCCGCGCGGGCCGCCTGGCGCCTGAGCGACCTTCCTGCCCTCTCCCGGGAGATGAGCAAGGTGGCCGAGGAGGCCCGCTCGGCGGGGAACCTCCACGTGGAGGGGAAAGCGCTGACAGCGCTGGCCGAGGTGGCGCTTCTGCGCGAGGCCGACGTCCCCAAGGCGGAGTCGCTGGCGGCGCGGGCGCTCGAGGTGCTGGAGCCCGACCAGAGCTTCGAGGCGCTGCGGGTGAGCGCGACGATCGCGTGGTGGCGCGGGAACATCGACGGGCAGGAGCGGTTCGCGCGCGAGGCGCTCGAGCTCGCCCAGCGTCTCGGGCGCGCCGATCTCGAGGCGAAGGCCGCGCAGGAGCTCTCCCTGATGTACGGGTCGCTGATGAAGTTCGAGGAGGCGCGTGAGCTGGTCGACCGCGCGCTCGAGCTCTCCGAGCACAGCGGCAGCATCGTCGCGCGCGCGGCTGCGCTGAACGCGGCCGGCCATCTCCACCTGAACCGCAAGGAGTACGCCGAGGCGGAGGCTTACATCGAGCAGGCGCGCGCCCTCTTCGCCGAGGCCGGCGACGCCTGGATGCTCGGCCGGACGCTGAACGAGCTTGCGTGGGCGGCCGGCGAGCGCGGCGACGCGGCCGCGGCCGAGCGCCACCTGCGGGAGGCGATCCGGGTGCTCAAGCCGCTCGAGGACCGCGGGACGCTCTGCGAGAGCCAGCGCGGGCTGGCGCAGGTGCTGATCACCCTGGGCCGTCTCGACGAGGCCGAGCGCCTCGCGCTCGAGGCGACCGACACGGTCGGACCCGAGGACGTGAGCTCACGAGCGACCACGACGATGACGCTGGGCCTCGTCCGCGCCGCCCAGGGGCGCCACGACGAGGCGGAGAGGCTGCTGCGGGAGGCCGTCGAGATCGCGGACGGGACTCAGCTCGCCGGACTTCAGCTCTGGCTGCTGACGACGCTCGATCAGTTCCTGCGCGAGGGCGGACGTCGCGACGACGCCGTCTCCGAGCGCGTCGCGGCGCTGTCGCCGGTGACGGCGCTGGCGACGGCGTTCGCCTCGAGGGCGGAGCGAATCTAGGCACGGGTGAACCCATGGTTCCCCGGTGGACCCCTCCTCTGCCGCTCCCGCGTTTTCCGCTGTGGTGAGGCTCCCGCCGGGCAGAGCCCGGCTCCGCCGGCGCAGCGGGTCTCTCCATCGTCGTTACTGCAGGCTTGCTCCGGCTAGCAGCGCGGAGCGGATCGCCTGATGTGACGCCTCGTCGGGCGACTCGCTGATCACGGTCGCCGGGCGATCGAAGCGGCCCAGGGCCTCGGCGAGCGGCTCGGCGCGCAGCGTGCCCTCGCCGTAGGGGAGGTGCTTCGTCTCGTTCCGGTTGGCGAAGGCGATGTCCGAGAAGTGGACGTGGAAGGGCGCGGCCGGCTCAAGGAGGTCGTCTGCCAGCTCGAGGATCTGCGCGAACGGGCCGGTCTCGAGGAAGCCGCCGTCGGTGACGGCGTGCAGGTGCGCGAAGTCCAGCACGGGACGGATCCAGGTCAGCTGCGCTGCGACCGCGAAGACGTCCTCCGCCGTCCCGAGCTCGCGGACCCGCCCCATGATCTCGATCCCGAACGGGACGGCGCGATCCTTGCCCTCGAGCCGCCCGCGCAGGTCGCCGAGCTGCTCCACGACGGCCGTCAGGGCGTCGGCGCGCTCACGGCCGAGCAGAAAGCCGGGGTGGAAGACGACGAGCTCCGCGCCGCACGCCGCCGCCAGCCCGGCCGAGTGGTCGAGCATGCCGACCGCCATGCGGTACTTCTTGCCGCGGTCGAGGTGTCCTAGGAACCCCGCGATGGGAGCGTGGACGGAGAGCGCGATGCCGGCGTCGCGCGCGAGCGTGCCGAGCCGTTCGGCGAACGGATAGTCCATCCAGAAGCGGCCCTCGAAATCGAGCTCGCAGGCCGTGTAGCCGCGTTCCACCAGCGCCTCGACCGCCTGCTCGGGCGACTCCCGCGAGGGGCACCGCGCCGGACCGAAACGGAGCGCACCCACCGGGCCACGCTAGCAACCGGGCCTGCCGTCCGACCCCGGTCCTACCCTTTCTGCCATGCAAACGCGCCCATCGCGAATCGAGCTGCTCGAGCTGGACATCGACCTGCGTCTCGCCGATCTCTGGCGTGAGGCCTGCGAGATCGACGAGTGGAACCTCGAGGTCGCCGCCGCCTTCATGCGGGCCGCATACGGCAAGGGGTACTGCGACGCCCTGACCGAGGACAGCCCGGGCTCGCTCTGCGCCGAGCACGGCTACCGGATCCCTCCGAAGCGCACCGCACCGGCGTAGCGGGCCTCGCGGTCCTGGAGTTCCGAGCCACCGTCAACTCGGGCAGTGGCCAATGTCCGTGCCTGTGATCAGCAGGGAGATGCCGGCGCCGTAAAGCCCCGACAGCGGCAGGGCCAGCAACGTTCCGACGAGGCGATGCCCCAGAAGGTGTCCGGCCTGGGCCGCGGCCGCGGCCAATGAAGCCACGCTGCAAGCGAGCAATCCGTACTCCAGGGCCAATCGGCCGTGCGATTCGAGCGCGTCGCAGCGAGCGAGGAGTAGGAGGAAACCTGCCAGGGAGAAGCCTGCCGCTTCGACCAGCGCGACGACCGTCAGACCACTGCTGCGGGACGGAGCAGGCGCCCTCGGCATCGGTTCGCGCACCAGGGTATAGGAGGCGGGGCCGGATCCGTGGCCGGTTCAATCGAGGGACAGGCGCAACCCGGGTCGCGCGCAGCCTAAACTGCTGTCGTGGCGAAGCAGAGCCCCGCCCGCCTGATCATCGCCTTGTCGGTCGCCGGCTGTCTCGCGATCTTCCTGCTCTACGTCTCGATCGCAGGCGGCGGGACCTCCTCGCTTCGCCCGAGCCAGGTGGCCTCGCGCGAGGGGAAGAAGGTGCAGCTCGCCGGCCTCGTGCTCGCGCCCGTCCGCGGTGACGCGCATGCGCAGGGCCTGCGCTTCCGCCTCCGCGACATCGACGGCAAGGCGCGCGTGCCGGTCGTCTACACGGGCTCCGTCCCCGACCTGTTCAAGGTCGGCCGCCACGTGTACCTGACCGGGACGCTGCGGAACGGCGTCTTCGTCGGCGAGCGCAACTCGCTCGTCACGAAGTGCCCCTCGAAATACACGCCCAAGAGGTCGTAATGCCCGAGTTGGGCCGCGCGGCTCTGATCGTCTGCCTCGGGCTGTCGGCCTACGCGCTCGTCGTCGGGGCCTACGCCGCGCACCGACGGCGCCGGCGACTCGCCGTGTCCGCGCAGAACGCGCTCATCGTGTCCTTCGCCGCCGCCGCCGTCGCCGCGGCGGTCCTGCTCGCCGGACTCCTGCGGCACGACTTCAGCCTCGCCTACGTCGCCGACCACACGAGTCGCAAGCTACCTGCCGCCTACACGGTCTCGGCCTTCTGGGGCGGCCAGGAGGGCTCGCTCCTGCTCTGGCTGCTCGTCCTGACCGGATTCTCGGCCGCGGCGGTCCTGCTCAACCGCCGCACGGGGCGGGACGTGCTCGCCTGGGTCGTGCCCGTGCTCGGTCTCGTCGGCACGTTCTTCGCCTTCGTGCTCGTCGCGGTGTCGTCGCCCTTCGTCACGCAGGCCGCACCGGCGGACGGGGCCGGACTGAACCCGAGCCTGCAGAACCCCTACATGGTCGCGCACCCGCCGCTGCTCTACCTCGGCTACGTGGGCCTGACGATCCCGTTCGCCTTCGCGATGGGGGCCCTGCTGGCACGCCGCACCGACGAGCGCTGGATCGTGACGACCCGGCGGTGGACGCTGGCGGCCTGGGCCTTCCTCGGCATCGGCCAGCTGCTCGGGGCGCACTGGGCCTACGTCGAGGTCGGCTGGGGCGGGTACTTCGCCTGGGACCCCGTCGAGAACGCCGCGCTGATGCCGTGGCTCGCGGCGACGGCGTTCCTGCACTCGGTGATGGTGCAGGAACGAAAGGGGATGCTGAAGGTCTGGAACGTGCTGCTCGTGATCCTCGCGTTCTGCCTCTCGATCTTCGGCACGTTCCTGACGCGCTCGGGCGTGCTCAACTCGATCCACTCGTTTACGCAGAGCTCGATCGGGGCCTGGTTCCTCGGCTTCATCTGCCTGATCACCGCGGGATCGCTCCTCCTCGTCTTCCTGCGTCTGCCGCTCCTGCGCTCGAAGACGCGGCTCGAGTCGCTCGTCTCGCGCGAGGCCACCTTCCTCTACAACAACCTGCTGCTGGTCGCGCTCTGCCTGACGATCCTCTGGGGGGTCACCTACCCGCTGCTCTCGGAGGCCGTGCGCGGGGAGGCGGTGACGGTCGGCCGGCCCTACTACGACTTCTTCCTGCGCATCTTCGGGCTGCCGCTGCTGCTGCTGATGGGGATCGGGCCGCTGGTCGCCTGGCGCCGCGCATCGCTCCGCGGGCTCAGGCGGATGCTGGCCTGGCCGACGGCGATCGCTCTCGCCACCGGCGTGGCCCTCCTCTTGCTCGGTGCCGGCTCGTCGCGCCCGGGGCTGATCGCCTACACCTTCTCGGCGTTCGTCCTCGCCTCGATCGGGCTCGAGTTCGCCCGGGGCGCCGCCGCCCGGCGGGACACGGCGGGGGAGTCCTGGCCGGCCGCGCTCGCGGCGCTCGTGAACCGGAACCGCCGCCGCTACGGCGGGTACGTCGTGCACGCGGCGATCGTCCTGCTCGCGATCGGGGTTGCGGGCTCGAGCGCCTACCAGACCACGGCGGAGGCGAAGCTCCGGCCGGGCGAGTCGATGCGTGCGGCCGGCTATACGCTCACGTACGAGTCGCTCCGGACCCGGCCCGTCGGCAATCGGCAGGAGATCCGCGCCCTCGTCGACGTCCGGCGCGGGGACGACCACGTCGCGCGCCTGCGACCGGGGAAGAACCGCTACTTCGCGGAGGATCTGGTCTCGAACGAGATGGCGATCCACACGAGCTGGCTCCGCGCCGAGGATGTGGACGTGATCGCCGACCAGGTCAACCCGGATGGGAGCGTCTACTTCAAGGTGCTGGTGAAGCCCCTCGTCAACCTGATCTGGGCGGCCGGCTTCGTCTTCGTCGGCGGGGCGCTGATCGCCCTCTGGCCGGACGCCCGCGAGCAGCGGCGGCTCGTGTCGCGCTACAGCCGTGCCGGCGCGCTGCCGGCGGAGGCCTGATGCTAGTGGGTCGACCGGCAACGTTCACCGGGTTCTGGCCCGCGATCACGCGGCGCCATGCGTCGTCCTCAGTCGCCCCCGTATCCGGCGTCCGCCCTATGCACGCCTGCGTCCTAGCCTGGCTTGGTGCTCGCGACCCAGAAGGGCGGCAACGCTGCCGACCGACCCACTAGTCGCGCTCGTGCTCGCCGCCGTGCTGGCCGTCGCCTGCGTGCTCTACGTCGCCGCGCCGTTTCTGCGCGAGCCGGCGCCGGAGGACGACTTCCTGGACCAGCCGGGGCGGCTCGGCCGCCGCTCGCTCGCGCTCGAGGAGGAGCGCGACAGGGCCCTGGCCGCGCTGAAAGAGCTCGAGTTCGACCATCGCACCGGCAAGGTCTCCGACGAGGACTACGGCCAGCTCGTCGGACCTCTGCGCCGGCAGGCCGCCGAGGCCCTCCGCGCGCTCGAGCCCCGGGCGAGCGGCGCCGCGACGGCACGTTCTGTACCGTTCCGGGCGATGGTGGAGCTACCCGACCAGCCCGGAGCCCCGGGCGCGCCCCCCGCGGAGCCGACTCCGGTCCCGCACGAGCCGCCTCAGCAGCCGACGATTCCCGAGCCCTACCCACCGCCCGCGACGCCCCCCGCGCCGGCGCCCGTCCCGGAGCCGACCCCGGTTCCGCACGAGCCGCCACAGGTTCCCCAGACGATCCCGGGCGGGCCGCAGGGGACGTAGTGCCCCGTCCGGCAACGTTCGCCGGCCTCTGGTCCGCGATCACGCGGCGCCATGCGTCGTCCTCGGTCGCCCCCATAGCTTTGGCTATGCGGGCTCCCTGCGTCCTAGCCTGGCTTGGTGCTCGCGACCCAGAAGCTCGGCAAGGTCACCGGACGAGGCACTAGTGCCCGGGCGCGGGGCGGCAGGGACAGCCGCCCCTTCGCCGAAGATGCTTGCCGTGCGACGGCCTCTCCTCCTCGTCGCGGTCTGCCTGCTCGCGGTCGCGGCGCCGGCCGCCGGGATCAACCCGTACGACCGCAAGCAGGCCGTCGACGAGGAGCTGTCGCAGCTGCGCGAGAAGATCGCAGCGATCCAGGGCCGGGAGGACGAGCTCCGTGCCGAGATCTCCGCGGTCACCTCGGAGATTCGAGTGCTGGAACGGCGGATCGGCCGGGTGGAGGAGCGGCTCGAGCCGCTGCAGCGCGACCTCGAGCTGCACCAGCGACGGCTCGAGGCGCTCGGTGAGCTCTTTCGCCTGCAGTCGCAACGTCTTCGCTTCCTGCGCCGCGAGTACGCCGCCGCGGTCGAGCACCTGAACCGCAGGCTCGTCGCCCTGTACGAGACCGACGCGCCGGGCACGCTCGAGGTGATCCTCTCCGCGCGGAGCTTCACGGAGATCCTCGATCAGCTCGACTTCGTCAAGCTCGTCGCCGAGCAGGACCGGCGGATCGCCCGGGAGGTCGAGCGGGCGAAGACGGACACCCGCCGCGCGCGCGCCCGGACGAAGGCGACCCGGCGCCGCGTGGCGACGGTGACGCGGGTGATCGAGGCGCGGGCCGCGCAGGTTCGGGACGTGCGCGACCGGCTGGCGGCGAGCCACTCCGAGCTCGACGAGGCGCGGAGCGAGAAGCGGGTGTCGCTCGACACGCTCTCCGCGGAGGAGCGGGAGGCCGCCGAGGAGGCCGAGGCGCTCGCGAAGGTCAGCTCCCAGCTGGCGGCGAAGATTCTGGCCGCGCAGACCGGCCGCACGGTGGCGGCGGCGCCGCCGTCCGCGGTTTCCTCGGCCGGCCTGATCTGGCCGGTCTCGGCGCCGCTCACGAGCCCGTTCGGCTGGCGGTGGGGCCGGATGCACGAGGGCATCGACCTGGGCGCCGGGTACGGCACGCCGATCCGCGCCGCATCGTCGGGAACGGTGATCCACGCCGGCTGGCTCGGCGGCTACGGGAACCTGGTCATCATCGACCACGGTGGCTCGATCTCGACCGCGTATGGACACCAGTCCAGCATTGCCGTCGGCACCGGCCAGAGCGTCTCGCAGGGCCAGGTGATCGGCTACGTCGGCAGCACGGGGCACTCGACGGGGCCGCACCTGCACTTCGAGGTGCGTGTGAACGGCGGCGCCGTCGATCCACTGGGTTATCTCTAGAGGCGCTCTGTCGTGACGGCGCGCTCGATCGGAGCCCTGGTCTTCGCGATGCTCGTCGCGGGAATCGTTTCCGCCGGCGCCGGAGCACATGTCAGCGTGCGCGCGGTGAAACCGCCCTCCGGGGAGGGAACGCTGTTCACGCTGGTCGTCCGCAACGACCTCCCGGGCGGGCGTGTGATCCGAGAGGTGCAGGTCGAGCTGCCCGCGGCGGTCGCGGCGAGCGCCGTGCCGCCGCGCGCCGGCTGGCAGGCACGGATCGAGGGCCGCACGGTGATCTGGCGCGGCGGCGTGATCGAGTCGCAGGCCTTCGAGCTGCTGTCGATTCGAGGGACCGTCGCCGGCGAACCTCCCCGCCTCGTGTTCCGGCCGTCGTTCCGGCTCGACGACGGCACGCTCTTCGGCAAGCTCGAGCGTCAGCCGGTGGCGACCCTGGACCTCCGCTCGCGCGGGGGCTCGGGCGGGTGGCCGCTCTGGGCGGTGGTGGGGGTGGCCGTGCTCGCCGCAGCGGGCCTCGTCGCGGTCGCGCTGGGGGTCCGGCGCGCGCTCCGGCCCGGCGGCCCCTCCTAGGAGCGTGGGTCGCACCCGGATGCGCTCGTGCGGTCGGCTCAGACGGAGCACGGGCAAGCCCGCGCTCCTGAGGTCGGCGTCGCAAGCGACGCCTAGATCAGAACGTCACCTGGCGGTCGCGGCCGAGCGTGAAGCCGCGCTTGCTGAGCACGCTCCAGCAGTGCAGGGAGCTCTTCGTCGACCTGCAGCGGAACGGCCCCCCCTGCCACAGCCGGCGGGGAGGCAGCAAGCGCGCAGTGAGGGGGCGGTCGTGCGTGCGGGCGCTGACGGCGGGGCGGGTCGGCTTCAGCAGCCACTGGATCGGATGGCCGTACGGGCCGCCGGCGGTCGAGAAGACCCAGCACTGCAGGGCAGTGATGAACCTGCTCGGCTTCTTCGGCGCCTTCCACCAGTCCTTCGTCCACTGCGCGTAGCAGTAGACGTTCCGGTCAGCCGTGCGGATCCCCTCCGTGGCAAAGACGCGGTCCACCGGGGCGCCGCCCTCGGATCGGTCGAGCGAGAGGCCCGCGGCGATCAGGCCCGCGACGAGGAGAGGGACGAGGCCGATGGCGACGCGGCGGAACGCAGGCGAGCGCATCCGGCGCGAGCATAGTCGTCATTCCCGCGCTCCCGGCCCCATCGAGATGCTCAGCAGCTCGGCTGCGTCGGCGTGCTCGACCTGCAGCGTCGTGTGGTCGATCCCGAGCTGCTCGTGCAGCAGGTGCTCGAGGCTGCGGCGGATCGCATGGCAGTCCGCGCCGGGGTGCACGAGCACGTGGGCAGAGAGCGCGGGAAAGCCCGACGTGATCGACCACACGTGGAGGTCGTGCACGCCCGACACCCCGGGGTGGGCGGCGATCGTCTGGCCGACCTCGGAGATGCTCATCCCGGCCGGCGCCATCTCCAGCAGCACCCGGCCGGAGTCGCGGAGGAGGCCGAAGGCAGCCCACAGCATGATCGCCGCGACCACAAGCGCGGCGATCCCGTCGGCCCGAACGAATCCGGTGACCAGGATGATCGCGCCGGCCACCGCCGTCGCGACGAACGCCGCGAGATCCGTGAGGACGTGCCGGTAGCTGCCCTCGATGTTGAGCGACTCGCGGTTCGCCTTCGCGAGCTGCGAGATCGCGAGCAGGTTGACGAGGATCCCGGCGAGCGCGACGACGAGAACGACGGCGCCCTCGGCCTCGGGAGGGTCGATCAGGCGCCTGGTCGCCTCGTAGACGATCAGGCCGCCGAGGATCAGGAGCGTCAGGCCGTTCGCCTGCGCCGACAGGATCTCGGCCCGCTTGAGCCCGTAGGTCAGGTTCCCCCTCGCGGGACGGGACGCGAGCCGGATCACGACCAGCGAGAGGGCGAGCGCCCCCGCGTCGGTGAGCATGTGCGCGGCGTCGGAGAGGAGCGCGAGCGAGCGGGCCAGGATGCCGGCCACGACCTCGACCGCCATGAAGCCGACGATCAGCCCGAGCGCGGTCCACAGGCGCCGGCTGTCCGCGTCGGCGGTGACCCGGACGTGACCGTGCGGCGCCTGACCGTGCGCGTGTCCCACCGGACGACAGGGTAGGTCAGCCCGGGTGGGCGAGATGCAGGTCCGGGAGGTTCCGGTACCGCTCGTCGAGGTCGAAGCCGTAGCCCACGAAGAACTCGTCCGGCACCGTGAAGCCGACGTAGGCGACCGGGAGCTGGTCCACGAGGCGGCGGTAGGGGCGGTCGAGGAGCGTCACCGCGGCGAGTGATCGCGGTCTCCGCAGGCGCAGGGTCTTCGTCACGTAGTTGAGGGTCAGACCCGTGTCGACGACGTCCTCGACAATGACGACGTCGCGCCCCTCGATCTCGACGTCGAGGTCCTTGAGCAGGCGGATCGCGCTGTGGCCTCCGGTCGCGGCGCCGCCGTAGCCCGCGAGCTCGACGAAGTCGAGCGCGTGCAGGATCGGCAGCGCCCGCGACAGGTCGGCCAGGAAGACGACGCTCGCCTTGAGCGTGCCGACGAGCAGGGGCTCGCGCCCGGCATAGTCGGTGGCGAGCTGGAGCCCCAGCTCGTTCACCCGGGTGCGGATCTCGTCGGCGCGGAGGTAGACCTCGCCGACACGCCGGTCGAGGGAGGGCTGGGGGTTGGCGCCACTAGGTGTCAGCGAAAGCCTGCTCGGGTGGGGAAGCTCGTTGGCGATGATTTCGATTTCGCTGAGATATCCCTCCGGAGCATGGAGATAGACATCTACGGGCTGTCCGTGTTCGTCGAGCCCCTCCGCCGACACCGGCATCCACTCCTCGACCTCGGCTGGGCCAAGGCTCCTGTCCACCGCGAGTTGGAACGACAAGCCGTGTGGCGACGACGCCAGGCGGGCGCTCTTAGCCTGCAGGCGAAGTCGGTCGCGTCCCGGAAACGGTTCGGAGAGCAGGAAGGCGAGCAGGCGTTCTTGTGGATCGCTCAGACTCGGCCTGGGCGATCGGGAGCCGGAACTGCCGACGCTCAAGGCCGGTCTGACGCTTCGAGTCCACGCGTCGCGAGGAACGCCGGGTAGCTGTCGAACTCGTCTTGCTCCTGATACTCCGCCCACGCTTGGCCGTGCAGCCGCCAGTGCTGTAGCCGTGGCCGCAAGTCGAGATCGGGGGAATAGCGATCCAGAAGCGACTCGAACTCGTCGAGTTCTTGGCGCCAGGCGCCGGGGTCGTCGTCGATCACGACCTCGGGAAGGTGGTGAAGCCGGTCGTCAGACCGCTCGGCGAGGTAGTGCAGGAGCGTGTGGGCGGCCCGAGTGTCCTGAGGGTCGAGTTCGAGAGCCTGACGGAGCAGATCGGCGGGATCGAACTCGGGCATGCCGAGGCCCCGAAGCTCCTCGTACACACGGGGGTTGACGCTCGGGCCGCTGATCGTGAACAGCGCCAGCCAGCGCGTCGCGTCCGGGTCGCTGCGTCGATAGCCGTCGAGCAGGGTCGGCAGGATCAGATCGACCAGTAGCGGGTGGCGGATCCGACTGGCCGGCTGTTGGCCGTGGAAGAGTGGGTCGTGCCCGTCCCAGTGGACGCGGCAGATCGCCTCGACCCAGGCACTGATCCTCTCCTGCGGGCACAGCGCGAGGGCATCGACAAACGTTCGTAGGGCGTCGAGGGCGGACTCCCGCCGCCCGGCCTCCTCCTCGGCCTCGTAGAGGAGCCAGAGCTCTCGCTCCTGCACCTCCAGGAGACCGAGGGGCGTGACGGGGCGCGCTGGACCCCATAGCTCTTCTTGTTCACGCCTGATCTCTTCATACGCCTGCTTCTTGGCAGCAGCCCAGTCGGGAACCTCAAGCTCTTCTTCTGCCCGTTCCAGTGCTCCCAGTACCTGCATCAGCGCCCCGCGCTCGGCCGGGTCGAGGGGTTCGAGGGCTCCGGTTTCCTCATAGCGTGCGAGAAGCTCGTAGAGCACCAGCGCCTCGCGCTTCGGAATTCTCAGGTCGAACGACTCCACAGGCGACGATCCTGTCTTCTCTGCCGCCCGTTCGCCATCCTGCTAGGAGGCGAGGTCGAGGTGGTACCGCTGCGCGAGGCGCTCGATGTCCCGCTTGTAGAAGAGCTTGATCCGCACGTCCGGATAGCGCGCCCGGAGCTTGCGGAGCTTCCGGTTCTTGCGCGTGACGAGCGACTGCTTCATCACCGTCACCTCGAGGTAGAGGTCCTGGTCGGGGAGGTAGAAGTCGGGCGTGAAGGCCTCGAGCACGCGGCCCCCCTCGTCCTCCTCGAGCACGAACGTCCGCGGCTCGTAGTCCCACGGCACGGAGTGGTAGTCGAGGATCTTCGCGTACTCGAGCTCCGCCTCGTTGACGAACCGGGGCGGCCGGGCGCCCCGATACGCCTGGAAATCCGGTGTTTCCAGCTCCATTGCGGCCCACTGTACCGGCGGGCCCGGACACGCAACATCCCGCTCTATGCTTGAGGCATGCGCGACGGCCGCAGCGGCACCTTCACGATCGCGCACATCTCCGACCTCCACTGCGGCGGTCCCTACTTCGTGCCGAACCTGCTGGAGCGCGCGATCAGCGAGATCAACGACCTCGAGCCGGACCTCGTGATCTGCACCGGCGACCTGACCACCTTCGGCTTCAAGCCCGAGTACACGCAGGCGAAGTCCTACCTCGACCGGATCGTCTGCGAGTCGTTCGTCGTCATCCCGGGCAACCACGACTCGCGCAACGTCGGCTACATCCACTTCGAGGAGCTGTTCGGCGACCGGAACTCGGTGCTCCACCTCGACGGCGTCTCCGTCGTCGCCGTCGACTCGACGGAGCCCGACCTGGACCACGGCCAGATCGGCCGCGGCCGCTACCGCTGGATCGAGGAACAGTTCGCGCGCGAGGCCCGCCTGCGGATCTTCGTCCTCCACCACCACCTGCTGCCGGTGCCCGGCACCGGCCGCGAGCGCAACGTCGTCTACGACGCGGGCGACGCGATCGAGTGCCTCCAGCGGGCCGGCGTGAACCTGGTCCTCTCCGGCCACAAGCACGTCCCCTACGCGTGGCGGCTCGAGGACCTCTTCATCGTCAACACCGGAACGGTCTCGTCGCTGCGCCTGCGCGGCAAGACGAGGCCCTGCTACAACGTCGTCGAGGTCGCGGGATCGCACGTGGACGTCTGGCGCAAGTACCCCTTCCACGGGCAGGAGAAGATCATCCAGTTCTCGATCGAGACGCTCGCGTTCGAGAAGTACACGACGCGCATCGAGGACGAGGTGACGTCGAGGTCGCAATGAGGGCCCTGGCGGTGATCGACGGGGAGCACTACGCGCCGGTGGTGCGGGACGCCCTCGCCGAGCTGCCCTACGAGTTCGCCGCGGCGCTCCTGCTGGGCGGCACCGAGAAGCTGCACGGCGGCGAGGAGTACGGCGTGCCCCTCGTGGAGGGGCTCGGCGAGGCGCTCGACCGCTACGGCGTCGAGGTCGCCGTCGACCTCTCGGACGAGCCGGTCCTCGGCCCGGTCGAGCGGTTCCGGCTCGCGAGCGAGGCGCTGGCGCTCGGCCTGCGCTACGAGGGCTCCGACTTCCGCCTCGACGCGCCCGCGCTGCTGCCCTGCGAGCTGCCCTCGCTCGCCGTGATCGGCACGGGCAAGCGCGTCGGCAAGACCGCGGTCACGGCGCACGCCGCGCGCGTCCTCGCGCAGGACCGTCGTGTCGTCGTGGTCGCCATGGGCCGCGGAGGACCGGCCGAGCCGGAGGTCGTCGAGATGGCGCCGACGGTGGGCGACCTCCTAGAGCTCGCGCGCTCCGGGCGCCATGCGGCCTCGGACCACCTCGAGACCGCCGTGCTGGCCGGCGTGCCGACGGTCGGGTGCAGGCGCTGCGGCGGTGGCCTGGCCGGCGCCCCGGCGACGTCGAACGTCGCCGAGGGGATGCGGGTCGCGACCCGTCTCGAGCCCGACCTCCTCCTCTTCGACGGCAG
>JBHEMU010000022.1:0-4565 GCA_046262415.1 Gaiellaceae bacterium
ACCGGGTGGTCCTGGCGCGCGAGGAGCTCCAGCCGGAGGTGGCCGGGCTGTGAGGGCTCCGGAGGGCAGAGCATTCCTGGGGCGCGTGCGCGCCTCGCGTCGCGACGGCAGCGGACGGGCGCGCAAGCTGCGCGGCCTGCTCGAGCTGCTGCGGCCCTACCGCGGGCGCGTCATCCTGCTGCTGGTATGCCTTCCCGTGGCGACGGCCGCCGCGCTCGCTCCCCCGTATCTGCTCGGGCGCGCGATCGACGACGGCGTGCGCGCCGGCAGTACGCGCGTCCTCGCCGTCATCGTCGCGGTCTTCGTGGCCGCCGCGCTCATCAACTGGGGAGCGAGCTACGCACAGACCTACCTCGTGAACTGGGTCGGCCAGCGAGCGCTGCAGGATCTACGCGCGCGCATCTTCGCGCACCTCCAGCGGCTGTCGATCGGCTTCTACTCACGCAACCGTGCGGGTGTCCTGATCTCGCGCATCACCAACGACGTCCAGGCGCTCGACCAGCTCGTGACCGACGGCGTCCAGACCCTCTTCGCCTCGACGCTCACGCTAATCGGGACCGCCGCGATCCTGCTCTTCCTCGACGCCGAGCTCGCGCTCGTCACCTTCCTGGTCTTTCCGGTGCTGGCGCTCGGCAGCATCGCCTTCCGGATCGCGTCGTCGGAGGCCTACCGGCTCACGCGCGAGAAGGTGGCCTGGGTCACCGCCTATCTCCAGGAGACGATCTCGGGTGTGCGCGTGGTGCGCGCTTTCGGCCAGGAGGGGCGCCACGAGCAGCGCTTCGCCGAGCTCAACGACGACAACCGTCAGGCCAACATGCGGACGGTGAACCTGAACGCGGCCTACTTCCCGTCGGTGGAGCTCCTGTCGGCGGTGGCCACGGCGGCGATCCTTCTCTACGGCGGCCGGCAGGCCGTGGCCGGCGACGGGGTGACGATCGGCGTGCTCGCCTCGTTCGTCTTCTACCTGAACTCGTTCTTCGATCCGATCCAGCAGCTCTCCCAGCTCTACACGACCTACCAGGCCGGAATGGCCGCCCTCGACAAGGTGTTCGAGCTGCTCGATGAGGAGCCTGACCTGGTCGAGGCGCCGGGCGCCGTCGAGCTGCCGCACGTGCGCGGGGAGATCCGCTTCGAGGAGGTCTCGTTCGGCTATGCGGGGGCGGACGGACCGCTCGCGCTGTCCGAGGTCGATCTGACCATTCCACCCGGGCAGACCGTCGCCCTCGTGGGGGCCACCGGCGCCGGCAAGTCGACGTTCGCCAAGCTCGTCGCGCGCTTCTACGACCCGACCCGCGGACGAGTGCTCGTGGACGAGCACGACCTGCGCGAGGTGACCCAGCGGTCGCTGCGGTCCCAGCTCGGGATCGTGCCCCAGGAGGGTTACCTGTTCTCGGGGACGGTGCGCGACAACATCGCCTTCGGCCGGCCCGAAGCGACCGAGGAGGAGCTCGTCGCGGCGGCGACCGCGGTCGGCGCGAACGACCTGATCGCCGGTCTGCCGGAGGGCTACGACACCCCGGTCGGAGAGCGCGGGGGGCACCTGTCGGCCGGCCAGCGCCAGCTCGTAGCCTTCGCTCGCGCGGCCGCAGCCGACCCCAGGATCCTCGTCCTCGACGAGGCGACGGCGAACGTCGACGTCCGCACCGAGGCGCGCATCGAGAGGGGGCTACGGCGACTGCTCGCCGGACGCACGGCGATCGTCATCGCCCACCGGCTGTCCACGATCCGCCGCGCCGGCCGCATCCTCGTGCTCGAGGACGGGCGCGTGGTCGAGGACGGGACGCACGACGAGCTGATCGAGGCCGGTGGGGCGTACGCCCGGCTGTACCGGGACTGGGCGGAGGAGGCGGTGGGGTGAGGGGCGAGTTGGAGCCCCTTTCCGTCCGATCGCCCGGCTACTCTGCGAGTAGAAAAAGGCTGCGGGACAGGGATTCGAACCCCAATTTCTCGGTCCAGAGCCGAGCGTCTTGCCATTAGACGATCCCGCACCCGGATCGACGACAGGATAGCCATGGAGGCCGACGGAGCGGCGATGGAAGACCGGGCGGAGCGGAGGCAGTCCCGCACCACTTCCACCAGACAGCGGGTTGCGGACCTTCTGGCCAGGGGTCACACCGTCACGGAGATCGCCCACCGGCTCAACCTTTCAAAGCCCACGATCTGCTACCACGCGCGTCGCCTGGGGCACCTGCCGTCGGTGAAGTTCACCAGGCGCTACGACTGGGCGGAAGTTCAGCGCCACTACGACGCCGGCCACACCGTCCGCGAGTGTCGGGAGCACTTCGGCTTCGCCAACCAGACCTGGAACGACGCGGTAAAGCGCGGCGACGTCGTCGCTCGGGCGCGAGCGATCCCGATGCACGAGCTGCTCGTGGCCGGGCGAGTGGCCACGAGTCGCTACAGCCTCAAGTTGCGCCTGCTCGCCACCGGCCTCAAGCGGCCGAGCTGCGAGGAGTGCGGGTTGGACGAGTGGCGTGGTAGCCCGCTTTCCCTCGCGCTTCACCACGTCAACGGCGACCGCCACGACAATCGTCTGGCCAACCTCCAGCTGCTCTGTCCCAACTGCCACAGCCAGACCGAGAACTTCGCCGGACGCAACCGGGGGCGCGCCGCCGCCTGATGAGGTCCGGCGGGTTCTTGCCCGCCCCGGTGGACCCCTTGCTTCCAGGCCTCAAGCCGAGCCCGAGCGCCGCCGACAAAGCTCATGACGGATGCTCGAACGGCGATACGTAGGGAGAGTCGCGAAGGCGGCAAAGCTGAGAACGGGGGCGAGACCGCCCGCGGCCGGCACTTTGGACGACATGGAGACGTCGACGACACCGCTGATGGACGGTGGAACCGCCAGGCGCCGATCCGTTCGACCCCTCGGAGGTAACGGATGCGAGCGCTGACTGCCGGCCCGAGAACACTCGGCGGCGACAACGAGCCGGGTGAGCCACACCGCGTCATGCCCGGGCAGGTGTGGAACGACGAGAGCCTTAACGGAACGGGCGGCCCTCTTCTCGTCATCTCTGTCGACTCTGCCTATGCCTACTGTCGCAACGGTCGCGCCGGCGACGGTCAGCCGCGTCGCATCGCGCTCACCTGGTTCGACGAGCGGCGCCGGGGCGGCTTGACCCTGGTCTCAAGCTCCGACGGCCTCGAGGACCTCGTCGAGCGCCGCGCCCTCACGGCGCTGTGGGAACTCGACTACGTCGGCAGTCCCGCCACCACCGAGACAGTCTGCGACGTGCTCGGCGGCTATTACTCGGTCAAGCGCGTCGAGGCCGCGCTCAGCGACGCCGAGGCCGACGGCCTGGCCCTGCGCTCGGGGCTCACCGCGGGCGACGAGTGGCGGCTGACGGGCGGCGGGCGGCGTATCGCTGCCGCCTGAGCCGGTTCAGGCCGACGACAGCTCGGCACCGGCGTCGGCCAGCGCCTCGCGATCCGCCGAGCTCCGCTCGGCGATCATCCGCCGCGCCTCCTCGAGCTCGCCAGGGCGCCCCACGACGAGCGCGCCGGCGAGCCGTCCATCCTCGGCGAGCCAGAAGGCGCTGAAGGCGCCGTCTTCGAGCGAGCCGCGCAGACCCGGAGCCCCGGGGGGCGGACCTCCGATGCTCACGTACTCGAGCGACGCCCAGTCGGCGAGATCGGACCAGAAATAGGGAATCGCCTCGTGGGCGACGTCGTGCCCGAGCATGTTGCGCGCCGCGGTGCGACCGTGCTCGCGGGCCACGTCCCAGTGCTCGATCCGCACCGGCCTCCCGAGCAGGGGGGAGTCGTACTCGGCCACGTCCCCGGCGGCGAAGACCCCCTCGGTGCTCGTCTCGAGCCCCGACGAGCAGGCGATCCCGCCGCTCTCGCCGAGCTCGAGCTTGGCCGCGCGGGCGAGCATGATGTCGGGCATGACTCCCGCTCCGATCACCACACACTCGGCGTCGAGCTCGTGCCCGCCGGCGGTCACGACCTTTCCGACTCGCTCCCCATCGCCCTCGAGGCGCTCGAGCTCGTCGGAGCCGAGGACGTCGACTCCGTGCTCCTCGAGCACACCCTGGAAGAAGCGACCGATCTCGGCACCGAACGAGCGCTCGAGCGTCACGTCCTCCTGCATCACCATCGTGCATCGGGTGCCGCGCGCGGCGAGCGTCGCCGCGACCTCACACGCGATGTAGCTTCCGCCGATCACGACCACCCGCTCGGCCGCGTCGGCGTCGGCGCGGATCCCGTCGCTGTTGGCAAAGGCGCGCAGGTAGTGGATGCCACCGAGGTCTGAGCCGTCGACGCGCAGCCGCCGCACGTTGGCGCCCGTGGCGAGCAACGCCCGGCCGAAGCGCACCTCCTCCTTGGTCGAGAGGCGCGCGGTCCGCTCGCCGGGGTCGAGCTTCATCACGCTCGTGCGGACCAGCAGCTCGACGTCCTGCTCCCTCCACCAGCCGTCGGGGCGAAGCAGCGCGTCGTCGCGGCCCTCCTCACCGCGCAGGTAGCCCTTGGAGAGCGGCGGACGATGGTAGGGCGGATCGGCCTCGCGCCCGACGACGACGATCGAGCCGTCGGCACCCTCCGCGCGCAGGGTCTCGGCGCAGCTT
>JBHEMU010000023.1:0-4636 GCA_046262415.1 Gaiellaceae bacterium
CCGCCGCCGCACTCCCCGCTCTCCGTCTGGCGTCCAGTCACGGCCGCCATCGGCGACGGCTTTGGCCCGCGCGCAAACCGCTTCCATACCGGGCTCGACTTCCCGGCCGCCTACGGCGCGCGCGTGCGCGCCGCGATCACCGGCCAGCCGTAGTGGGTATGGCTGTGGCGGTAGGCGCGGGCGCCCCGCCGCCGCCGCTCCTCCGCATCCGACGCAGCGGTGACGAGCGCATCCGCGAGCGCGTCCTCGTCGTCGGGTGGGACAAGCCAGCCGGTGCCCGCGGCGACGATCTCCGCCGGCCCGTGCGCCTCGGCGGCGACCACCGGCAGCCCGCAGGACATCGCCTCGACGAGCACCAGCCCAAAGGCCTCGGCGACCGAGGGCAGGACAAGCAGGTCGGCGGCGTTCAGCGCCTGTGGGAGCAGCTCGTGCGGCCGCCAGCCGGCGAGGAAGACCTGCTCGTTCCCGAGCGCGCGGGCGACCGCGAGCGGATGCTGCCCCTCCCACTCGCCGGGGTGGCCGCCGACGAGGACGAGCGGCAGCGGCCTGCCGAGCTGCTCAAGTGCCCGCGCGTGCGCCCCGACGAGCAGTGGCAGCCGCTTGACGGCGGTGTAGCGGCCCACATAAAGGAGGATCGCCTCGGCTTCGCAGAACGGCCAGAGGTCCGCCTCCCGATAGGCGATGGTGCCGGGAGTGCCGCTCTCGTCCCAGCCCAGCGGCTCCTCGACGAGCCAGTGCCGCCAGTGGAGAAGGCGCTCCCTGCGGCCGAGCGCTCGCCGCTCGAACAGCTCGAGCTCGACGCCGCTCGGGAGCGCCTGGACGCGCTCGAGCGGGACGCCGAGCAGTCGCGCGACCTCCACCGCCGCGCCCGGCGGGACGATCAGGCGCTCGCAGGCCTGCGCCCACTGGCGCTGGCGCGCCGCCCAGCGGCCGGCGAAGCGCCAGCCGTCAGGCGCGCCGGCCTCGATCGCGCGCAGCAGCGCAAGCTCGGTGCCGTGCAACTGCCCGACCACCGGCACGGCCGGAAAGGCCCGCAGCGCAGCCTCGTTCGCCGGTGTCAGGTGGTGGAGGTGAAGGACGTCCGCGCTCGCCGCTCCCGCCCGGGCGAGTGCCTCGCTCCAGGCGGCGACGAGCCGTTCGTAGGCCTCGTCGTCGACGGCCGCGAAGACGCGATCCGGAGCGCCCGGCCGGTCCTCGTAGGACGGCTGGAAGGGAACGATCGCCGCGGTCGGGTCGGCCAGCCGCCGGGCAGGCGAGTAGTCGACCGATACCACGTCGACCCCCGAGAAGAAGCTCGGCGCATGACCCTGCTCGCCGGCACTCCCGAGCGAACCGGCGGCGAGCGACACCTCCCAGCCGATGGTGGGCAACACGCGGCAGAGGGCGCGGGCGACCTGCGCCGAGCCGCCGCGCGGGAAGAAGAAGAGCGCCGAGACGACGCGACCACCCGAACGCCGCGCCGGCGGGCGGCCGCGTCGCCGCTCATACCAGCCTGCACCAGAATTCGCCATCGATGGCAATTCTCTCCGCGAGACCGGACGCGCCCAGGCTCTGTGGCGGCGCGCTCCTCTCTGTGTGTGTGCGCGCCGGAATGAGCGCGTGTGCCTCGCTCGCCGTCGCCGGGAGTGGCAGCGGGGCCCGACCGAGTAGCTCGTGTCCCGAGCAGCGGGTGGCGCCCCCGTTGGCGGGCGCATGATTAGGTGCTGCTTGCATGCGCGTCGACCGGGGGGAAGTGCAGATCCAGGAGCTCGCGGAAGGGCCGCGGCCGTTCCGAGCGCTCTACGAGCACTGGGAGCGGCACCAGTGGTCGCCCTTCGCGATCGACTTCTCTACGGATGCCGTCAGCTTCGCGGCCCTTGACGAGCCGACGCGCGACGGCCTCGTCATGGTGTTCGCGCACCGCTTCCACGCCGAGTTCAACGTCGCCGCCCTGCTCGCGCCCTTCCTGCTCGCCGCTCCCGACTACGAGGTGCAGCTCCTGCTCGCGACGCAGGTGGCCGACGAGCACCGCCACATCGAGTCGGTCCTGCGCGTGTACTCGGACGTCTTCGCGGTCGAGGGCGGGATCGCGGCGGTCAAGGCGCTCGCGGATGCGCAGCTCGATCCCGTCGCGGCCGCGCTCTATGGGGCGCTCGACGGCGTCGTCCGCGCGCTCGAGGCGAACCGCGACGAGGACAGCTTCCTGAAGGCCGTCGTCGCCTACCACTTGATTGGCGAAGGGTCGATCGGGCGTGCGAACCAGAACTTCGTCGCGGCGCAGTTCGATCGGGTCGGCTCGTTCCCCGGACTGCGCGAGGCGCAGCGGCTCGCGGTGCGGGACGAGGTGCGCCACATCGGCATCGGTGTCTCCTACGCGCGCCGACGGCTGACCCGCGACGGCGCACGCGCCCGGGCGCTGATCGAAGAGATCGTCGAGGGCTTCCAGGCGCTCGGGGACAGCCTGCTTGAGCACGCGGCTCCGGGCTTGCTCGACAACTTCGCCGGCGCCTACGGCGCGGAGCCTGCGACGCTGTGGGCCGAGGTGCTCCACCAGCTACGCCTCCGTCTACGCTCCGTCGGCTTCAGCGATGTGGGACGCGAGGGCAGGATCATCCTGCGTCCGTGGCGTCCACAGCTCGGAGGAGCTGTGGACCCAGAGAGGCTTTGAGGGGAGCGCCATTGAGCAGTAGCGTTCGCCGACGTGAGGGCGAAGGGTCTGATCGTTCTCGTGATGGCGACGTTCCTGCTCAATACGGAGCAATCCGGTGGCGATCGCTAACGGCTGGCCAGCCGAGTTGGGCACACACGACGACCCGCACCACGTATCCGGGCAGTGGATCGGAAGCGGCACGGCGATTTCGGTACCGATTGCACGTCTTGCAGCGCTCGCCGTCTTTTGCCGTCCTCACTGCAGCGATGGCGACGCGGGCGATCTGGCGAGTCACTGGCTCACGCGTTTGTTCAGCTGGGGTTAGTCTTGGTCAAGGCGCCGGAAACGCATTGTCTACACGCCTAGGGGAGATGGAGGACAGCGAAGCACAGGGTGGCCAGGGACTTCAGTCGAGTGCGGAGCGCGAGCGCTTCCTGTGGAGGATCGATCAGTTCGAACGGCTTGGCTTCAGCGAGATCGAAGCATCTGATCTGGCCGAATCGGACGCAGACCTCGGGCGGGCGCGCCATCTGCACGCGACCGGCTGCTCCTCGACTCTCGCGCTCGAGATCCTGCTCTAGCCACGTCCACGCCTCGCGAAGGCCATCGAGGAAGGACGGCCGCAGGAGCTTGCGCTGCAGGAAAGCCCCGAAGCTGCTTCGCGGTCACACGTCCGTCGTCATCGTCCGCGCTCGTGAAGGAGACCCGTGGTATACCTGGCGCGGGCGTCTTCGACGCTTCTACACGGCGCCGGGCAGGCTCATCCACGCTAGTCCTGGCAGATGTCGGCGACCTCGGCCTGGGTCAGGCGGACGAGGTCGGCCGTCTTGATCCGAGCGGACTCGTCGTGCGAGCCCGCCTCGACGACGATCGACTCCCGCTCGGCGAGCCTGCGGTCGAGGAGCACGCGGTCGCGGCTCCCACCGCCGAGCGGCGGCACGGCGCCGAGCTCGAACTCTCCGTAGTTGCTCTTCAGCTGCTCCTCGTTCAGGAGGTGGACGCGCTTGCCGCTCACCCCGAGCAGCTCGCCCACCTTGCGGACGTCGAGCCGCGCGGAGGCGGGTAGGACGGCGCGGATGTTTCCCTCCGGCGTCGTCAGCAAGAGCGTTTTCCCCACCTCGCCGGGGTCGACGCCGAGCGCCTCGGCCTCGGCGGTCGCCGTCTCCGTGTGCGCGTGCGGCAGGAGCTCGTACTCCGCCCCTTCCTTGTCCAGCGCCCGCGTGAGGTCGCTCGCCGCCATCTAGAAGCTCGCCGGGCTCGGCCGAAGATTACGCTCGGCCTTCTCGCGCAGCATCTCGCCGTAGGCGCGGTAGCGGCCGGCGCCGAGCTCCCAGTCGGCGTGGTGGCGGGTACCCTCTTCTTCGAGCGCCGAGCGGGAGACCGTCCGGGCGGTGTAGTGCGTGATGACCGTCGTCCGCCCGTAGGAGCCCTGCGCCAGGCGCGCGATCTCCTCCGCCAGCGTGCGGTCGTCGACGCGCGCGATGGCGTGCCAGCGGCCGGAGTCCTCCTGCGGATCGCGAAACTGCACGTAGTACGTCGCGTGGCGCATTTGCGCTGCAAATCGTAACGCGTGCACGCGTGCCGCTAGCGCCGGCCCAGCGCGGCGCAGAGCATCGGCTGCTTCGCCGGCGCGACGCCGAAGAAGCGGCTCACCCTCGTCGTCGTAGAAGGTCGAGGTGCCGAGCGCGCGCGGTCATGAACACGGTCGCCGCGGCGACGCAGAGGCCCCTCCCCGAGCCAGCGCTCGACAGTTGCGAGCACGTCCCTCATCGCTACCGCAGTCGAGCATAGCGGCGCCCGACGCGCTAGCCTCAGGACGACATGAGCGTACGACCCGGAGACAGGATCGTCGTCGAGCCGGAGAAGATCACGCAGCCGAGCCGGGCCGGCGTGATCGAGGAGGTCCTCGGGGACCACCCCGCGCGCTACCGCGTCCACTGGGACGACGGTCGCACGAGCATCATCAGCCCCTCGGCGGGCGCGGCGACGATCGCAAGGCAGCCTCCC
>JBHEMU010000024.1:0-4331 GCA_046262415.1 Gaiellaceae bacterium
GGCATGCGGACGTCCATGAGCACGACGTCCGGCGCGAGCGAGCGGGCGAGCTCGACGGCTTCCCCGCCGTCGTCCGCCTCGCCCACGACGTCGAAGTCCTCCTGGGCCTCGAGGATCATCCGAAACCCGCCTCTGACGAGCGCCTGGTCGTCGACGATGAGGACGCGGATCACGACGGCTCCGTGAGCGGGAGCCGCGCGCGGACGCCGAAGCCGCCTCCGGGACGGGCACCGGCCTCGAGCGAGCCGCCGTAGAGCGCGACGCGCTCGCGCATCCCGACGAGGCCGCAGCCGCCGTCCCGGCTCTGTCCGCCGCCCCTGCCGTCGTCGACGACCTCGACCTCGAGCGCGTCCTCGCCGTAGCGAAGGGTGACGCGCGCCCGCGCCTCGCCCGCGTGCTTGCGTGCGTTCGTAAGCGCCTCCTGCACGATGCGGTAGGCCGAAAGCTCGACGCCGAGCGGCAGCGACCGCCTCGTTCCCTCCGTATCGAGCTCGACCGGGAGCCCCGTCGCACGAGCCTCCTCGACCAGCGCGGCGAGGTCGTCGAGGCCCGGTTGCGGTGCGAGCCCGAGCTCCTCCCCGTGCTCGCGGAGGACGCCGAGCAGGCGGCTCATCTCGGAGAGCGCCCGCCGTCCCGTCTCCTGGACGACGCGCAGCGGCTCGAGCGCGCGGTCGGGATCCGCGCGCAGCACCTGCTCCGCGGCGCCCGCCTGCACGACCATGACGCTCAGCGAGTGCGCGATCACGTCGTGGAGCTCGCGCGCGATCCGTCTGCGCTCGTCGGCCGCGGCCGCGCGCTCGCGCTGCTCGGCCAGAACCTCGAGCTCGCCGATGCGCGCCGTCCGCGCGCGCACGACCTGCCCCGTCGCCCAGGCACCCGCGATGAAGACGAGCGCGAAGACGAAGTTCCCGAGCCCCTTGTCCTGACTCGTTACGGCGACGGCGTCGGCCGACAACAGGAGCGCGAGCCCGGCGAGCGCGCGATCGAGCCGGCTGTGGACGGAAAGCGAGTAGGACGCGACGAGGATCGAGATCAGCGGCATCACCGGCTGCTCGATCGGCACGCCCAGGAGCGCCGCCACCGCGACCGAGGCTCCGACGGCGCCCGCCGTCAGGAGCGGCAGCGACCGCCGCCAGGCGAGCGCGACCGCGGCCGCGACCGCCGTCGCCGCCGCCGCCTTCGGCTCGATCGCGTCGTTCAGGGACACCTCAAGCGCGACGAGCACTGCGACGACGACGCCGAGCGCGACGTCGCTGCGCGGCGGTAGCAGCCGCCTCTCCACCGAGCCCACGCTACCGCCCAACACGTCCGGCCGCGTCCACCCCGAGGTCGATCGGCTCTCCACCCGTGGATCGATCCGCGCTCGCACCGATTCGACCCGCAAGCCGACGCAGGATCGAGCCGCCGGCCGACGACGGCGGCGCGGCCGCGCCCTAGCGTCGTAGCCGTCACCCACCGGAAGGAGAAACCGATGAGGATCACCCGCACCCGCATCGCAGCCGCCGTTCTCGCCGCCGTCGCCGCGAGCGCCGCGCTCGGCACCGCCGCGGCGAGCGGGTCGGCCGACGCGAAGCTGCTCCCGCAGCGCTTCACCCTCTACACCGCGAACGTGCGCGGCACCGACGCGCCCGTCGCCGTCCAGGCCAACGGGCCGATCAGCGGCGTCGGCACCGTCACGCAGACCGCGAGGAGCGCGCCCGGCGGGCGCGAGGTCAACCTCGTCACGCTCCGCTTCGCGACCGGCACCGTGCGCCTCGTCGCCCCCGAGCGGTCCGGGTGGAAGATCGACGCCCGCAGCTGCGCGGCCAAGGCCTTCGGCGCCGGCACCTTCCGCATCACCGGCGGCACCGGCGCCTACCGCGGCGCGCGCGGAAGCGGCAGCTTCACCAACCACGGCGTCGCGCTCGGCGCCCGCAGCGCCGACGGCGCCTGCCTCGCCGACAAGGCGCCACCGGTCGTCAACTACGTCGTCATCACGCTGAGCGGCAAGGCCGCGCTCGGCTCCTGAGCCGCTCGATGATCGAAAGGAGCCTCATGTCCGCTCGCTTCAGCCGCCTCGTCGGCCTCTACGCCACCGTCGCCGCCGCGGCGGCGCTCGTCTTCGCTCCGCTCCTCGCCCTGTCGTACTTCGCGATCGACGAGGGAGTCGAGCAGCTCGAGAGCGCGACCGTCTCCGCCTGGGCCGAGCCCGGGCGCGATCTCGCCGGCGGCCTCGTCACCTTCGCGTCCGCCGACCGCGTCTACGCAACGTACACGCAGGTCTTCGCCCTGCTCTTCCCGGCCGTCCTCCTGTGCGCGTGGGCGACGCGAGGGCGCGGCGGGCCGCACGCCCGCCTCGAGCGCTGGGGCTGGCGGATCGCGCTCGCCGGGTACGCCCTGCTCGCCTTCGGCCTGCTGCTGATCTCGATCATGCTGATCGGCGCCTCCGCGTCCAGCCCGATCCTGAACGTCGCGTTCTTGCCCTTCATGCTCCCCGGCGTCGTTCTCGGCACGATCGGCTCGACCGTGCTCGGCATCGCGCTCCTCCGCGCGGGATACGAGCCGCGCGCGACCGCGTGGCTGCTGGCGTTCGCGGTGCCGCTCTGGCTAGCGGGAAACATCGTGCTCGGCCACAACAGCCTCGGCATGGTCCCCGTCTTCCTCGCCTGGGGCGTCACGGGGTGGCGGCTGTGGCGTGCAGACCGCATCGGCATGCAGCGGCCGCACCCGGCGGCGACGACGTGAGAGGCCGACGCCCCGTCAGCCGCCGCTCGTGCCATAGCGCTCGGCGGTCGCGACGACCTGCAGCGCCGCCCCGAGCATCGCCGCCGCACTCGCCGCCCGCGAGCGCGGCGCGGCGCCGAGTCCGCCTCCAGCCGTGCATCACGGGCAGCTGGTGCGGCCAGCTGACGCGCCGACCGCACGAGCTGTGCTTGCGGAACTGCATGGGCTGCTGCCGCGTCCTCGGCCACGGAGTCGAGTGGCCGCGTTCGGCTACGCCGCCAAGCAGTCTCGTCGCCGGAGAGGCAGTCGGTGGCGGCGAGAACTCAGTCGCCGTCCGCAGCGCGTTCAGAGCGCGATCGAAGCGATCCTGCTGGCCGCGTTCGCCGTGATCGGCGGCGTGCGCGACGCAGACCGCATCTATGGGATCGTATTCGTCGTGGTGCTCGTTTCGGTGCTCGGGCAGGGAACGCTGGTGCCGCTCGTAGACGGTTGCTCAGGATCCCGATGCACGAGCGGCCCACGCTTCCTTGGCAGCTCTCGGTCGGCCTGAGCACAGACCCTGAGATCGCGCGGGAATTCAGTGTCGTACCCGGCTCGCGCGCGGCCGACCGCACAGTCGAGCAACTGGCGCTCGGTGAGCACGTTTGGATCACGTCGTTGTCCGCGCCGGAACTATCGTGCCACCGATGGGATCACTCCTCCTGCGCGCCGGCGACCGCGTCATGCTGCTCGCCGAACGGGAACAGATCTCCGCGCTCTCACAACTGTTCGCTGCGCCTGGCAAACGAACAATCCACGCCAAGCCTTGACGTCGCCTTGACGGGCGGAGCGGTTTGCGTCCCGTGACCGGCAGCCAGCGGAACGGTATGGTCGCTCCGCTGCGCGAAAGGCTCGCGCTCTAATTGCCCTTTTGGGCTGATGGCCTCCGCTGATCGTCAAGTCGACGCGAAGTGGAGGTCGGTGAAGCCCGTTCAACTCGGCGGGTTCTTGCAGCAGGCATTCTCCTCGAGAGCATGCTCTCGGTCGAGCATTGGTGTCACCGTCGCGCTGGTCGACCTCAACCTCGGCTCGTCGCAGTCAACGTCTTCGACTACGGGAGCCAGAAGCGGCTTGATTTCCTGGCCGCCTTCGTGAAAATGTACTCGCCCGTTGGCCGGGATGGCACCTGCCAGCCGCGCTGCACACCCAAGCACGTATCGAGCAGAAGCTGGGCGTACCGCTCAACACGCACATCGGATTCCGTCGGGCGACCGCGTCGCGGAATATCGCGGCGAAACTTTCGAAAGGTCGAGCCCGGCGCAGGGCGGCAGGTGCGACGAGCTCGTGCGAACGTGGTGCGAACACAAGCCCGACCACACCCGGCCACGCGCGGGCTACGTGCTGCCCTTAGATCCGCGGCGTTTGCGGGGATTTCGTCGCTTTGGTACCCCCGGCGTGCCCGCGCTTCCCTCCCCGGAATCTGAATGGTAAGGAGGGGGTCGACGGTTCGAGTCCGTCAGAGGGCTTGAAAAGCCCTGCAAATCCGCGAATCGTGTTGTCTGTGCTGAATCGCGGGAAGGAGGGGGTCGCCTCGAGCAGCAAGAGTGCTGCTTTTGCAGGGGCTTAACGGAACAGCGCGCTTTCAGGGG
>JBHEMU010000025.1:0-5571 GCA_046262415.1 Gaiellaceae bacterium
ACCGCCGGAGGGCGACGACGTGCTCCCCTTGCCCTGATCAAGCCTGCGCAGGTGACGGGGGCGGGCTCTCATGCGCCGGCCCGCCTCCGTCGGCCGGCGCCCTTGAGCCCGGTGGCGCGGCTCCGACTGGGAGGAGCCGCCCACCGGGCTTCTTCGTTTCGGGCGGCTATGGCCGGGCCCCGACCCGTCGGCGTGGGGCTTCCCTCTGCGAGCGTGCGACGATGAGCTCGTGCAGCCCGTCAAGGTCAAGATCTGCGGCATCACCCACCCCGAAGACGCGCGGCGGGCGGTCGAGCTCGGGGCGTGGGCACTTGGTCTCATCTTCCACGCGTCGAGCCCCCGCCGCTGCGATCCCCTTGTCGCCGAGGAGATCGCCGCCGAGCTGCGGCGCGAGGTAGCGCTCACCGGCGTGTTCGTCAACCGGTCGCTCGAGGAGGTGGCCGAGGTCGCCGACCGCTGCTCGCTCTCGATCCTCCAGCTCCACGGGGACGAGGGGCCCGCCTACTGTCGAGAGGCCGCGCGCCGCACCGGTGCCCGGGTCATGAAGGCGGTGCGGGTCAGGGACGCGTCCACCCTCCGCGCGCTCGCGGCGTGGCAGGTCGATCTGCACCTGCTCGACGCCCACGTCCCCGGGCGCCGGGGCGGCACGGGCGAGACCTTCAACTGGGAGCTCGCGGGCGCCCATCCCGGCGGCACGCCGATCGTCCTCTCCGGCGGGCTGAATGCCGACAACGTGGGCGCGGGGATCGCCGCGGTCCGCCCGTTCGCGGTCGACACCGCGAGCGGCACCGAGTCCGCCCCGGGGCGCAAGGGCCCGGCGAAGGTCCGTGCCTTCTTCCGGGCCGTCGAAACGGCGTCGCAGCGGCTCGAGACTCCGCTCGTTGGCCTGGACACCGAACACGCGGGAGTCGGCCGGTGAGCGGGCCCGGCACGTCGGCGCGCGCCCCCGACCGCCGCTTCGGCGCCTACGGCGGGCGCTACGTCCCCGAGACCCTGATCCCCGCGCTCGACGAGCTCGAGGCCGCGTGGGTCGAGGCCCGTGCGGACACGGCGTTCACCGAAGAGCTCGCCGTCCTGCTGCGCGACTACGCAGGCCGCCCCACGCCGCTCTACCGCGCGCGGCGCCTGTCGGAGGCCGCCGGGCGCACCGTCTACCTCAAGCGCGAGGACCTGCTCCACACCGGCGCCCACAAGCTCAACAACGCCCTCGGCCAGGCCCTGCTGGCCAGGCGCATGGGCAAGGCGCGCGTCATCGCCGAGACCGGCGCTGGCCAGCACGGGGTCGCCACCGCGACGGCCTGCGCGCTGCTCGGGCTCGAATGCGTCGTGTACATGGGCACCGAGGACATGCGTCGCCAACGTCCGAACGTCGAGCGGATGGGGCTGCTCGGGGCCGACGTCGCCCCCGTCGAGGCGGGCGCGCGCACGCTCAAGGAGGCGGTCTCCGAGGCGATCCGCGATTGGGTGACCAACTCCGCGCACAGCCACTACGTGATCGGCTCGGCGGTCGGCCCCGCGCCCTACCCGGCGCTCGTGCGCGACCTGCAGCGGGTCATCGGGGACGAGGCGCGGGCTCAAGTGCTCGCGGCCGAGGGGAGGCTGCCGGACCGCGTGATCGCATGCGTGGGCGGCGGCTCGAACGCCATCGGCACGTTTGTCGCGTTCACCGGCGACGCCGACGTCGAGCTGATCGGAGTGGAGGCCGCTGGCGAGGGGATCGACTCCGGTCGCCACAGCGCTCCGCTCTCGACCGGCGCGCGCGGCATCCTGCACGGCTCGCTCTCGGCGGTGATGCAGGACGCGGACGGGCAGATCGTCGAGGCTCACTCGGTCTCCGCCGGACTGGACTACCCGGGCTCCGGTCCCGAGCACGCCCACCTGCGCGACTCGGGGCGGGCGCGCTACGTCGCGGTGACCGACGACGAGGCGGTCGCCGCGTTCCGCCGCCTGTGCCGGCTCGAGGGAATCGTCCCGGCGCTCGAGCCCGCGCACGCGGTCGCGTGGCTGCTCGGCTCGAGGGTCGATGCGGCGGCCGGGAGGGGACCGGTGACGGCCAACGGCGACGGGGCCGGGCCAGCAGGCGGCTCTCGCACCGCGAGCGGGGGGCTCGACCTTCTCACCCTCTCCGGGCGCGGCGACAAGGACCTCGCCGAGGTCCTCGAGCTTGGCTGACCGCATCGCCGCCGCCTTTGCCGGCCACGGCCGCCGGGCGGCGCTCATGCCCTACCTGATGGGTGGCTTCCCCGACCTCGCGACCTCCCACGCAGTGGCCGCGGCCTGCGCCGACGCGGGGGCCGACCTCGTGGAGCTCGGCGTTCCCTTCTCGGATCCGCTCGCCGACGGCCCGACGATCCACGCCGCGGCCAGCGAGGCGTTGGCCGGGGGCACGACGGTCGACGACGTCCTCGGCGTCTGCGAGGGAGTGGCGGAGCGGCTGGCGGTGCTGCTCATGGTCTACGCCAACACGGTCCTCGCCGGCGGCGCGGAGGCCTTCGTCGGGCGCGCCGCTGATGCCGGAGCCGCCGGCCTGATCGTCCCCGACCTCCCCCACGATGAGGCCGCCGAGCTGCGTGCCGCCTGCGACTCGCGCGGACTGGCCCTCGTGCCGCTCGTCGCGCCGACGACGGCGGCCGATCGGCTCGCGGCGATCGGCCAGGACGCGCGGGGGTTCGTGTACACCGTCTCGCTCTCGGGGACCACGGGGGAGCGAGGGGAGCTCCCGCCCGAGCTCTCTGGCCTCGTGGAGCGGGTGCGGGCGGCCGCCGGGTCGACCCCGGTCGCCGTCGGCTTCGGGATCGCCACCGCCGAGCAGGCGCGCGGAGTGGGGGAGATCGCCGACGGGGTGATCGTCGGCAGTCGCGTGGTCCGGGCCGCGGGCGACGGGGGGGCAGAGGCGGTGCGGGAGCTCGTCGGCGAGCTGGGGCGTGCGCTCGAGAACTAGGGCTCGGCGCTGCGCCCGCCGTTCGGCCCGGCGGGGGTCGCCGCTAAGCTCCCGCGCCGCATGGCCGTCCTCTGGGCACTGCTCGTCGGGCTCGTGATCTGGATCGTCCTCTGGGCGGTCGGGGTCAGTGCCTTCGACGCCTTGCTCGTCCTGCTCGCGCTCGTGATGGTCGCCGTGACGTGGCGGCTGATCAAGCCGTTCCTCGAGCAGCAGCTCAGCCGGTCGTAGACGCCAGACTCTCGGCCGCAGGACTTGCGAAGGTCGGGGAGTAGCGCGGCGACCTGACCGTCGGGTCGTTCGAACCCCCGCGACCACCGGGGGAGCGGCAGCCGCGCCTCTCGTCTGCCGGGTGGAGACGAGAACCGCGAGCGGGCAGCCTCGCGTGGACCTCGTCGGGGCGATTCCGGCTTGCGGCGGGGGAGAAGCTTGCCCGGTCGGCCCCTTAGCGATTCGAGGCGTCGTTCGACCACCTTCGGGCGCTCGAGCGCTCGCCCGGCCGCCGTCGCCGTCGCGCGGTCGTACGGGCGGTGAATCCCCTGCCTCGATACGCGAAGGAGGACCCATTGATCGCGCCTGCCCGCCGCCGGCCGGTGGCCCCTGCCATGACCCGACTTCTGGCGACCCTGACCATCGCCACCGTCGCCGGCCTGGCGATCGCCTCCGCGGCGACCGCACAGGCCGACAGCCCGCTCGAGCGCGAGATAATCGTCAAGCACGCGACCGGGCTCTCGGCCCGCGAGCAGGCCGAGCTCCGCGGCCGGGCCGAGGCCGAGCTCGTCGAACGGCTCGGGCCCGATGGAACGGACCTCGTGCGCGTGCGGGCGGGACGCGTCGACGACACCCTGGGCGAGCTGCGTCGCGATCCCCGAGTCGTCTACGCCGAGCTCAACCGCCCGGTTGGGGTTCAAGGCACCGAGCCGCTCTTCGGCCGGCTGTGGGGTTTTCGCAACACCGGCCGGGCGATCCGGGGCATCGAGGGAAGAAGGGACGCCGACGCTGACGTGGACGCCGCCTGGAAGGCGAGCCGCGGGTCCGGGGAGGTCGTGGCGATGGTCGACAGCGGGATCAACTTCGAGCACGAGGACCTGCGGGACGTCGTCCGCCGGAACCCCGGCGAATCGGGCTCCGGAAGGGAGCGCAATCGCCGCGACGACGACGGCAACGGCTACGTCGACGACTGGCGCGGCTGGGACTTCACCGGACACGGCGACGGCGACAACCGCCCCGCCGACTACAACGGCCACGGCACGCACACCGCGGGCACCGTCGCCGCCGAGGACAACGGCCGAGGAGTCGTCGGGGTCGGTCGGGACACGCGGATCGCCCCGCTGCGCATCACCGACGCCCACGGGCTCGGCAAGCTCTCGGACATGGTTCGGGCCTTCGACTACGCCGGCCGACTCGGGATACCGATCGTCAACGTGAGCGTCTCCGGCAACGGCACCAGCCGCGCGCTCCGCGAGGCCGTGGCGCGCCATCCCAACACCCTCTACGTCACCTCCGCGGGCAACTCTGCGCGGGACGTCGACGCAAATCCCCAGACGCCCTGCGCGGAGATCTCTCCCAACATCATCTGCGTCGGCGCCTCGACCAACCGCGAGCAGGCAGCCGGCTTCTCGAACTACGGGGACCGCTCGGTCGACCTCTTCGCACCCGGCCTCCATGTGGTGTCGAGCTATCGAGGCGGAGGCTACGACTACCTCTCCGGTACCTCGATGGCGGCACCTCACGTCGCCGGCGCCCTGGCCCTCATGCGCGAGCGCGCCGCCCGCCGCGACGGGCCGTCACTCAAGGCCGCCCTGCTGCGGGGGACCGACCGCCGCGTCGCGTACGCACGCCGCTCGGCCAGCGGGGGTCGACTGAACGCCGCGCGCGCGGTGGCCGCGGCGGACCGGTAGAGGTGTCTCCGGATCCGGATCCGGATCCGGAACCGGGTCCGGCTGGCGCACGCCGCGTGGCACGGCCCGGCCCCGCCAGACGGCGCGCGGCCGGTTCTGAGACATCTCCTTAGACCGCGGTTGGATGACCTGGGGGGCGAACTTCGTTCTCTCGCTACTTAAGGCCTCGGTAAGCCGGTCCTCTTCCCCAAAGGAGCCAGGATGTCCTCCGCAGCTCGAAACCGCACGATGTTCTTCGCTGCCGCCGTCATGTGGGTGCTCGCGCTCGCGGTCCCAGGCGCCGGGCTTGCCGCCGATACCCAGGCGGGTGCGTCCGAAGGCTCCTCCGCAGGCGCGGGTGCCGACGACGGCAGCGTCTTCTGCGACCCGGCGACGCTCCCCGAGGGAGCCGTCTGCTCGTTGACTCCGGATAAGGAGGGGGACGAGGCCGACCCTCCAACTCAGGCCCCGGCGGCCGAGGCCGGTGCCGAGCGGCTCCCCGCCACCGCCGCAGATCTCGGCGAGGGTGAGATCGGAGGTGACGAGACGACCCGTGACGCATCGGCGACGCGGAGCGGCGACGTCGGAAGCGTTCCGCTCGCCCGCACGGGACTGCGCGTGTGGCCACCCGCCGTCCTCGGCGCCTGCCTGCTCCTGGGCGGCGTGGGTCTGCTCGTCGTGGCGCCGAGGTCCCGGATCGACCGCTAGCCCGAGCGGGCGTCACCGGCCGGAGCGCCCCTCCCGTGCTTGCTC
>JBHEMU010000026.1:0-25117 GCA_046262415.1 Gaiellaceae bacterium
GCGCGGGCGCCGCGGCCGCCCTCGCCGACGGCCCAAGCTCCTCTTCGGCGACCGTGCCTACCACTCTCGCGCCGCCCGCCGCGAGCTTCGCCGGCGCGGGATCAGCGCCCGGGTCGCCCGGCCGCAGGCAGAGCACGGCTCCGGGCTCGGACGCGAGCGCTGGGTCGTCGAGCGGACGATCGCCTGGCTCCACCAGCACCGCCGTCTGCGCGTTCGCTACGAGCGCCGCGCGGACATCCACGAGGCCTTCCTCTACCTCGGTGCGAGCCTGATCTGCTTCAGTCGGCTGCAGGCCCAGGAGTCATTTTGTTAGGCGCTCTAAGGGGAAGATCACCGGGAGCCTCCACCCGGACGTGATCGTCGGCAGCGAGCAGAGCGACACGATCACCTCTTACGACAGCGCCGACGTGATCTGCGGCCTGGGCGGCGGCGACAAGATCGACGGCGGCCGCGGCGCCGACTGGATCGACGGTGACGCGGGCAAGGACGAGATCCGCGGGGGCGAGGACGCCGACAAGATCCTCGGCGGCGACGGCAGCGATCTTGTCGTCGGCGCGGGTGGAGACGACCGGATGTCCGGAGGCAGGGGGAACGACACGATCAAGGGCGTGTCGGGCAACGATGCGATCGACGGCGGAACCGGCAAGGATGTGCTCCGGGGGGCCAGTGGCGACGACCGGATCTCGGGCGGCCCGTCGGGCGACGTGCTCTACGGCGGCGGCGGGGCGGACAAGCTCTCCGGCGGGCAAGGTTTCGACAGGTGCGAGTCGCCTGGCGCACCCGACGACGCCGTGACCGGATGCGAGGAGCTGTTCGGCAACTGAGGCGAGAGGAACCCGGCCACGAGCACGACCGAGCCTTCACCTACTGAGCCTGAAACGAAGCCATGCGCCCGGCAAGATTCGAACTTGCGACCTCTGCCTCCGCAGGGCAGCGCTCTATCCCCTGAGCTACGGGCGCGGGGGAGGGTCAGTGTAGCGAGGGGGCTGCGGCGTTTCCCGACCGCGAGCTCCGCGTCTGCCGGCACCTCCGAGCGCACGTAGGCGAGTGCGACCACGCCCTCGTCCTCGCGGACGGCACTCGTGACTCGCCCGACCGACGCGGTCACCGAGGAGCAACTCCGCGTCGTCGGGCGGCGGCTCAGGCGCCTCGATCCGCAGCACCCGCAGGCCGCGGTTCGCGTGCCCGCGGTGGTGGAGCTGCGCAACCGGCTCCTGTCCCGGATCGCAGCCCTTCGTGAAGCTGATCGCCCGCTCCACGAGCCCCGCCTCGGCCGGCAGGACACGGTCGTCCAGCTCCTGCCCACGCCGGAGTCGCGGCCTCGATTCGCATCCGCTCGAGCTCGTCCGCGCCGACGGTCTCCTCGATCTCCTCGTCCAGCACCTCGACGGCTACCAGCCGCGGGTGCTCCGTCGCCGCGGCGACTGGGTCGACCTTCTTCCGCAGCGCCTCGGCGTGGACGCGCGTGAACGTCCACGTCGTTCCTCCCTCGCTCGCGTCGTGGGCGAGGATTGCGCCCTCGGCGGCCACCGATGCGACCTCGTCGAGCCGCCGCTCGAGCGCCCGCAGCACGTCGTCGCACCGACGACGAGCACGACGCACAGGGACGGCGGGAACCGCATGGCGAGCCTCTCCCTGAACGCCGCGTTGTCTTATTCAGCGGTCCGGATGCCGGGTCAATTGGACGTGCGACCTCTGCTCGGCCAGACGGGCTCGCTTGCCTAGACCAGACCTTGTTCGGTTGCGCGGAGCAGCAGCTGAACGCGATTCTGTGCTCCCAGCACGTTCATCATCCGGCGGAGCCGCCGCTGCACAGTCCGCCGGGCGATTCCCAGCTGCCTCGCGATCACTTCGTCCTTGAAGCCGGCCGAGGCGAGGGCAAGCAGCTGGCGGTCGCCACTGGAGAGCGATGATTGCTCCACGCTGCGTGTGGCACCTCCGGTGTTACCGAACCGAAAGGACGCGCCATTTTCCCACAGCATTTCAAAGAGCCTTCGCAGTGCCTCGAGCAGCGGAGATGCGTGGATCAGGAGGATTGCCTCTAGCCCTGGGTCTTCGAAGCGCAAGGGCACGAGCGCGAGCTTCCGGTCTGCGATTGCAAGCTTCATCGGGACGTCGCGAAGGACGCGCGCCTCTTCGCCTGCTTCGGCACTTCGCTGGATCTCCTCGACGCGACCCGGCAGCTCGAACGCGCTCTCGTCGTACAGAACGCGGTACCGGACTGCTCGTGCGAGGAGCTCCATCTCTAGCTCGTTCCCCGCACGCGCATAGGGAGGCCGGTCGAAGATCAAGACCTCCTCTTCCGCACTCCGCTGAAGCTGCTCGAATTGTTGGATCAAGGCTGCACGCCCGCTGATTACCTCGACGAGCTCGATTGGATCTGTGCGTGCTCCAGAGGCGCGAAACTGCTCGTCAAGCTGAGCTGCGGAGAGGCGGATCCGCTCGAGATCCTCCTGCCGCTGTGCGATCAGCACCTGCATCGCAAGGCGAGGCGGCCGTGGCATGAAGCGCGGCGAGCTGCTGGCCGTCCGACTCACGAGACCTTTCGCCTCGAGTGTCTCGAGCGCCTCGTTCAACCGACCCGACGATGTTCCCGCCCGACGCGCGAGCTCACCGCGAGAAGGGGACTCCTCGAAGAGCAGTCGGTAGACCCGTTCCTCGAGCGCCGTCAGTCCGACGGCTTCAAACACCCGCTCCCGCTGAGATGCGCTTTCTTCGAGCGTCGCGTGGCGACTTTGAGACGGTGACACAACTAAGACGGATCATATCGAGAATGAGTGGTACTCTCGCGCTCTGGGTCATCGTGGATCGGGCAGGACGCGACGATGACCGTGGGCGCGAAGTCGCAACGAAGGGGATGCGATGGCGGGACGCAAGATCGGAATGACTGCGCGAGTCGTCGTCCTATCGAGCATGATTCTCAGCGCGACGCTGCTTCCGGCAAGTGCCGAAACCGGTACTCCAAAAGCCGCCGGCATGAATGGAGCTCCTAGTGCCGCGTCTGCGAACGTCCCATCGCAAACGTGGAGGGACACAGCTTCCGCGCGCGCCGACAACCCCTGTACCGTCGTTCCTGGGTTCAACGACCGCTGCCCGGCGTGGGCGAAGGAGTATACGAACCCCAGTCCCGACCCTACGTGCACGAAATTGATGAGCGGCCTCGACGTGCCGAGCGCGGTGGCCGGCAGCGGCCAAGCGATCTACGTGACAGGAACCACGTGCGACGGACCGAGCTCGTCCACGACCATGCAGACGGTTGCCTACAACGGTACGACGGGAGCGCTGCTCTGGGTCGATGTCTACCGGGGTTACGGCACGTCTCGCGCCAGCGACATCGCCGTCAGTCCCGACGGCACCCGCGTCTACGTGACCGGTTATCAGAATTGGCATGGCGTTTGCTTGGAGACGGGATGCGACCCGCCGATCCAAGTCCGGGACGCGGTCACGATCGCCTACGACGCTGCGACGGGCGCGCGGATCTGGACGAGTGTTGTCCCTCCAAGGGCCGCCGCGCCGGATGCGACGCCCCTGGGGCTCAGTTGGAACAGGCAGATTCAGGTTAGCGCCGACGGAGTCAGGCTCTACATCAGCGGTACGAGCCCGAGACCGGGAACGTACGAGACGCAGCCACCGCAAGACGTTACTGTCGCGTCGTACGTCGCGGCCACAGGCGAGCAGGACTGGGAGGCAAGGCGGCAAGCGCCTCCCGGTTACGACGCCGCCGGTTCATTAGAGCCGATGGCGATGGCGGTTCTGGGAAGGCGTATCTTCGCGACCGGCGATTTTGCTCCCGACTGGTTCTCGGATCCGGAAGGCGCTTTGACCGTCGTCTACGACGATCTCCGTGGAACACACGAGGGCCGCGAAGTATGGGTAGCGAGCGAGGACCGCGTCGGGCCACGTGATATCGATGTGACGGGCACGAGCGTGTATGTGGCTGCTGCTGGCGCGAGCGGGGAACAAACGGCGATAACGATCGCGTACGACGCCGCCACGGGAGCACGGCGCTGGACGCAGATCTATAGGCCTGAGCAAGGGTCGCCTGCCCCGTATGCGGTCGCTGTCAGTACGAAGTTGGGGCTCATCTACATGGCTGGATGGACGGCGGGCCCCGGCACTTCAGGCACGGGGAATTCGGGCTGGGTGATCGCCTACGATTCCGTAACTGGTACGCGACGATGGTTCTCGGCTCCTTCCGTACCAGGGACTACCTATCAGGCTCTTGCGATCTCGTCGGACGATTCCGCACTATTCGCCGTGGGAGGGGTCTTGGGAGGCGAAGGCAGCGCGGCCGGGTTCCTGACGGTCGCCTACGATCCGAGAACGGGTAGTCAACGGTGGCTTGCGCGCTACAGCTTCCACCCGACAGATGCGGATGTGGCACAGCACGTCTACGTGAGCAGCGACAGCAGCCGCGTCTTCGCCGTCGGTCCGAATCTCCATTACTACGACCCGACTACAAGCGATCTAACCGATTACGGAACGGTGGCGTACGACACGGGGCTTGGGCCGACCGCCGTCTCAGTCCTTGCCTTTGACGCCTCTCTGCGTGGTCGGCAGCCAGAGCTTCGCTGGCGGACGGCGCTCGAGGCGCAGGTGCTCGGCTACAACGTCTTCCGCGATGGACCGGGTGGCACGCTCAAGGTCAACAAGCGCCTGATCGCGGCACGGGGCAGCGGGCGGGGCGAGCGGACGACGTACACGCTCCTCGACTACCGCGCTCGCAGAGGCGTCACCTACGGCTATCGACTCCAGATCGTGAAGCTCGACGGGACCCGCGCCTGGGTCGCGTCGACGCGTCTCACGGCGCGTTGAGCAATGCCTCAATGTCGCCCGCGGCGGCGCCTCAGTACAACGGAGCAAGCCGGTATGCGCGCGGCAAGATTCGAACTTGCGACCTCTGCCTCCGCAGGGCAGCGCTCTATCCCCTGAGCTGCGGGCGCGGGGGAGGGTCAGTGTAGCGAGCGGGCTGCGGCGTCCCCGACCGCCAGCTCGGCGTCCGCGGGCACCTCGACCCGGACGTAGGCGAGGGCGACGACGGCGTTGCCGGCGCGTGCCGAACTCGTCACTCGGCCGACCACCTTCTCGCCGTGGCGGACCTCCGCGTCGTACGCCGGCGACTCCGCCGTCTCGATCCGCAGCCTGCGCAACCCGCGGTTGGCATGACCCCGGTAGCGGAGCCGCGCGATCGGCTCCTGGCCCGGGTAGCAGCCCTTCGCGAAGTCGACCGCCCGCTCCACGAGACCGGCCTCGGCCGGCAGGACGCGGTCGTCGATCTCCTTCCCCCACGCGGGCATCCCGGCCTCGATGCGCAGCCGCTCGAGCTCGTCGGCCGGCAGCGTCGGCTCCACGTCGGCGTCGAGCAGCTCGGCCGCCGGCTCGCCGTAGTCACGGTTCGGGATGCCGCCGGAGCCGCCGAGCACGACGACCGAGCGATGTCGCTCCTGCACGATCTCGACCCTGGCGCCGAGCCGCGCACGCGCCAGCGTCGCCTGGACGACCGGGCCGAGCCCGGGCTCGGTGAGCAGGAGGAAGTCCTCGGCCCCCCGGCGGACGACCACGAGCGGTGCGATCACCCGCGCCTTAGGCGTCAGGAGCAACGCCTCGCAGACCTCGCCCGACGAGACGTCGTTCGAGACCATCCGCTGGAGGAAGTCCTCCGCGTCAGGCCCGGTCAATCGGACGTAGTCGCGCGGGCGCTCGGCAACGCGGTGCGTAACGGTTGCCATCGAATCTAGTCTAGGCATCGTGTTCAGGGGCAAGGCTGAGCAGAAAGTCCTGGAGAGAGGCTACGACCCCGCCCGACTTCCTCCGGGCCAGTACCTGACCGACAAGTGGCCCGTCCTGCATGCGGGCAGCGTGCCGTCCGTCGATCTCCGCACGTGGGACTTCCGCGTGTTCGGCGAGGTCGAGCGCCCGCTGAGCCTCTCCTGGAAGGAGCTGCGGGCGCTGCCGAGCCGCGAGATCACGGTCGACATCCACTGCGTGACGCGGTGGAGCCGCTTCGACACCGGCTTCCGCGGCGTCCACTGGCACGACCTCGCCGAGCTGGCGCGGCCGCAACCGAGCGCGCGCTACGTCTTGGCGCACGCCGAGCAGGGCTTCACCGCGAACGTCCCGCTCGACGCGCTCGAAGCCGACGACGCGTTGCTCGCCTACGAGGCGGACGGCGAGCCGCTCACCCCCGACCACGGCTGGCCCCTGCGCCTGGTCGTCCCGAGCCGGTACTTCTGGAAGAGCGCCAAGTGGCTCCGCGGCCTCGAGCTGCTCTCCCACGACCAGCCCGGCTTCTGGGAACGCTACGGGTACCACAACGACGCCGACTACCGGCTCGAGCAGCGCTACGACCCCGGCTTCTGAGGTTCCCTCGGACGAGGGATCGCGCACGGCCTCCGGCCGGGCGATACCTCAATCACCCACCTCCCCCTCGCGAAGCGGCCCGACAGGGCCGTTTCGCCTTCTCCGACGGAAAGGGCCGCCCCGAGGAGCGGCCCTTTCCCCTTTTCTCTCGCCGCCGGCTCCTACGGAACGCTGACCGACGCGTAGTAGACGTCCTCCTCCACTTGCCCGTTGAGGCCTCGCGTGTCCGCCCAGGCGATGTGGGCCCGACGCTGGTTGTCCACGTCGACCCACATGTAGTCGCCGAGGAAGCCGGCCTGCACCGGGTTGTTGGCGGGCGTCAGGTTCGGCATCGACGACGTCGTCACGCGCCGGTAGCCGACCGGTGCGCCTGCCTGGGCGGGATTCCTGACCCCGGCCAGCGTGATGTCGTTGCAGCCCGAGCTCTCACAGTCGCCGTTGGAGCGGTCGTAGAAGGCGACGATCAGAGCCGATCCGTCGTGGGTCACGTCGCTCCAGGGCTGCCACTGCGCCGTCTGCCCGAACCCGGGGGGCGGCGTGAGGTTGCGCGCCGGGCTCCAGCTCGTCCCGCCGTTCGTCGACCACGCGTAGAACACATCGCTGTTGCAGGGCGGCGTTGGCGAGGGGTTCGTGTAGTGGCAGTTCGGGCCGATGTTGCGGGTGTCCGCCCAGGAGACGTACAGCCGGCCCGCGTTGTCCACCGAAGCCGTGATCGACGTGACCATCGGCGCCCGGTAGCCGTTCGGCGGGATGCACTGCCTGCCGGGCGGGCATCCGGACGGGCTCGGGCCGATCGGGTGCGTCTCGATCAGATCGGCGACCCGGGACGGGCCCGACCAGTTGGCCTGGTTCGAGCAGTCGGTCCCGGACACCGGCTGGCCGACCATGGGACAGCGCACGAACAGGACCTGGTTGATGCCGTAGTCCGGCGTGTTGCCGTTGCCGAAGGCGACGTAGACGACGCCGTCGTGCCCGACGATCGGGTGCGACCCCTGGCTCTGATCGCAGGAGCCCGCCGGGCTGCCGAAGTGGGTGCAGAACGCGGCGTTCGCCCCGTTGATCTCGACCGGCGCCGACCAGGTCGCGCCGCCGTCCGTCGACTGGCTGAAGACGATCGGGCTGTCCTCGCAGGTGAAGCGCGTCCAGGTGGCGTAGACGTTGTTCGCCTTCGGGCTGCCCGGGTTGGAGTCCCCGACGAGGAACTCCTTGTCGTGCGCGATGCACTCGCTGTCGTCCGCCGCGGGTACCCCGAGCGGATCCGTACGGTAGATCTGGAACGGCCGCTGGAGAGGGGAGTGCCAGAACGACCCTCCGAGCGGGAAGAGCGACTTCGTCGCGACGATCGCGCTCGCGCCGGAGAAGACGTCGAAGATGACGCCGCCGGCATAGGCGTTGCCCTGGGCGTCGAAGGCGACCGTCGGGTCGCTGCAGGCGTCGGCCGTGCTGGGCACGTCGGTGACGCCGCCCGGCAGGATGTAGCCCCAGAACGGAGGTATCTGGTCGCCCCAGGTCTCCCCGCCGTTCATCGACCAGTCGTAGCCGCAGTGGTTGAAGCCGATGCGGGAGTCGTTCTGCCCGGCGATCAGGTTCTGCGGGTGCCTCGGGTTGGCGACGACCACCTCCTCGGCCTGTCGCCGGAAGGAGCAGTCCTGGTTGATGCGGATGTTGGGGCCGATCTGCCCCGCCCCGCCCGAGTAGACGTTCTGGCAGCCGCTCGTGCTCGGGGCGGGCGGGAACTTCATCGTGCCCGGCCTGGACGGGCCTCGCGGCTCGAGGCCGTAGGCCTGCAGCAGCGTGTAGGCGACTCCGGACGAGAGCGGCATCGTCCTGCGGCCTCTCGTCACCCGCGGCGTGTTGCCGCGCATCAGCGACAGCTCCGCCGCGTAGATCTTGTTTCCAGGCTCGCGCGAGGCGCTGCCGGCGCTCTGCGGCAGCAGCACCGCGACGACGGTCGCTCCGACCGCCAGCGCCGCCACCAGTAGCAATCGCATCGTCGTTCTCATCGGTCCTCCCTGGCAGGGTTGCGGACGCGAGGCCACCCGTTCGATCCAGGCAGCCGTACGGCGCGGATCATTACAGGGCTGCCTCGGGGGGATCAAGCCGCGAAACTCGTTCTGGCATACTGCGCTCATGAGACGACTGTTGCTTGGCTCGTGCGTGATCGCGACCGCGCTCTCAGCCGCGGCTCTGTCCGGAGGGGGCGAGGCGGCATCCGGCCAGCCCGCGCTGCGGCTGGCCAAGCGCGTGCCCCTGACGATCGCCGGCGTCAGGTTCCAGGCCGGCGAGCGCGTCACCGTCGCCGTGACCGGGACCCTCGAGGTACGGGCCCGACGGACGGCGAGCGCCGAGGGCTCCTTCACCATCCGCTTCGCGAACGTCGCCGCGGGCCGCTGCGACGCGCTGATCGTCCGCGCGACCGGCAGCCGGGGGAGCAGGGCGGTGCTGAGGCCGATGGCGCCCCAGTGCCTGCCGCGGTAGCCGGGCGCGGGGATCGCTACCAAAACGGGAAGGGGCCGGCTCGCGCCGGCCCCTTCCCAGGTCGTGCCCAGCCCGTGGGGGCTGCTTACATCATCCCGCCCATGTCGCCCATGCCGCCGGGCATCCCGCCGCCGGCGCCTGCCTTCTCCGGCGCCTCGGCGACGATCGCCTCGGTGGTGAGGATGTTCTTCGCGATCGACGCGGCGTTCTGCAGCGCCGAGCGCGTCACCATGGTCGGGTCGATGATCCCGGACTTGACGAGATCCTCGTAGACCCCGGTGTCGACGTTCAGGCCGTGGCCCTTCGTGCCGGTCCGGATCTTGTCGACGACGATCGAGCCCTCGAGGCCCGCGTTGTTCGCGAGCTGCCGGATCGGCTCCTCGAGCGCCCGCGCGATGATCGCCGCGCCGGTCTTCTCGTCGCCTTCCAGCTTGTCGAGCTTGATCGAAGCGACCGCGTTCAGCAGCGCGACGCCGCCGCCGGGGACGATCCCCTCCTCGAGGGCGGCCCGGGTGGCCTGCAGCGCGTCCTCGACACGGTGCTTCTTCTCCTTCATCTCGGTCTCGGTGGCAGCGCCGACCTTGACCACCGCGACGCCGCCGGCGAGCTTCGCCAGCCGCTCCTGCAGCTTCTCGCGGTCGAAGTCGGAGTCCGTCGTCTCGATCTCGGCCTTGAGCTGCTTGATCCGGCCCTTGATGCCCTCGGAGTCGCCGGCTCCGTCGATGATCGTGGTCGAGTCCTTGTCGATCACGATCCGGCGGGCCTTGCCGAGCTGCGCGATCTTCGTGTTCTCGAGCTTGAGGCCCATCTCCTCGGTGATCACCTCTGCGCCCGTGAGGATCGCGATGTCCTCGAGCATGCGCTTGCGGCGATCGCCGAAGCCCGGCGCCTTGACGGCGACGGCGGTGAAGGTGCCGCGCAGCTTGTTGACGACGATCGTCGCGAGCGACTCGCCCTCGACGTCCTCGGCCACGACCAGCAGCGGGCGACCGGCCTGGATCACCTGCTCGAGCACGGGCAGGAGGTCCTTGACGGCCCCGATCTTCTGGTTCGCGACCAGGATGTAGGGGTCGTCGAGCACGGCCTCCATGCGCTCGGCGTCGGTGATCATGTACGGCGAGAGGTAGCCCTTGTCGAACTGCATGCCCTCGGTGAACTCGAGCTCGAGGCCGAAGGTCTGCCCCTCCTCGACGTTGACGACGCCGTCCTTGCCGACCTTCTCGATCGCGTCGGAGATGACGTCGCCGATCTCGCGCTCGCGCGCCGAGATGGTCGCCACCCGGGCGATGTCCTCCTTGCCGTTGATCTCCTTCGACTGTGACTTGAGGTCCTCGACGACGGCGTCGACGGCCTGCTCGATGCCGCGCTTGAGGCCCATCGGGTTCGCGCCCGCGGCCACGTTCTTGAGGCCCTCGCGCACGATCGCCTGGGCGAGCACGGTCGCGGTGGTGGTGCCGTCGCCCGCGACGTCGTTCGTCGCCGTCGCGACCTCGCGCACCAGCTGCGCGCCCTGGTTCTCGAATGCGTCCTCGACCTCGATCTCGCGCGCAATCGTGACGCCGTCGTTGGTGATCGTCGGCGCGCCGAACTTCTTGTCCAGCACGACGTAGCGACCCTTGGGGCCAAGGGTGACCTTGACCGCGTCGGCGAGGATGTTGACGCCGCGCTCGAGCGCGCGCCGCGCGTCCTCGTTGAACTTCAGCTCCTTATGAGCCATCTGTGATTCCTCCTTTGGATTGAGCGGGCCGGAAAGGAGCTGCCTCTAGGCGGCAGCGCCCGCCAGTTCCTTCGTCTTCTTCGTGGTGGTCTTGCCGGTCGTGACGACCTTCGCGAGCACGTCCGTCTCGCGCAGGATCAGCACGTCCTCGCCGCCGAGCTTGATCTCGGTGCCGCCGTACTTGGAGAAGATGATCTCGTCGCCCTCGGCGACGTCCATCTTGATGTACTCGCCGTCCTCGTCACGGGGGCCCGGGCCCACGGCCAGGACGCGGCCGCGCTGCGGCTTCTCCTTCGCCGTGTCGGGCAGGACGATGCCGCTGATCGTCGTCTCCTCCTCGTCGATCACCTCGACGATGAGCCGGTCGCCCAGGGGCTGCAGGTTCATTCGCTTCCTCCTGTGTTCGAACTTTGTGACACTGGATGGCACTCCTAGTGCGAGAGTGCCAGCAAGAGTTTACCCTTTTCCAAGGGCCGTCTGTCAAGTCTGGCATCCCGGCCGTGCCGACCGTGTCACAATCTTCCCCAATGCGCAGGGAATTTTCGGCCGGCGGCGTCCTCGTGCGGCGGCTGCGGGGTCGGTGGATGGTGGCCGGGATCCGGCCCACGGGCCGCCGTCCGGCCGTGTGGGCCCTGCCCAAGGGCAGGATCGACCGCGGCGAGTCCGCCGAGCAGGCGGCCGTTCGCGAGGTCGCGGAGGAGACGGGCGTCGAGGGCGTCTCGCTCGGCAAGCTCGGCGAGGTGCGGTACGTCTACACCCTGAGCGGGGAGCGCGTCTTCAAGGTGGTGAGCTTCTTCCTGCTGCGCTACCGCGCCGGCCGCCTGGGGCGGATCGACCCCGGCCAGGCAGTCGAGGTCGAGGAGGTGCGCTGGCTGCCGCTCGACGAGGCGCCCCGTCTCCTCGCCTACGGCGGCGAGCGCGAGATGGCGGTGCGGGCGCTCGCGACCCTCCCGGGTGGCTCCGACGCCGAAGACGGCTTATGATCGTCTGGCCCTGCCTTCTCTGGATGAGTCCGTGTACGCCCTGAACTTCTACTCGCCGATCGTCGCCGACCAGCTCCGAAGCCGTCGCAAGACGGCGACGATCCGCCTCGGGGACAAGTCCCACAAGTACAGGAAGGGGATGGTCGTGCAGGTGCTGGCGGGCGCCCGCTTCGGTCCCCGCGACAAGATCTTCGACGCCGTGATCGACAAGGTCGAGGTGAAGTCGCTCGCGGAGCTCTCGCCGCGGGAGATCGAGCACGACAACCCCGAGCTCCGCCGCACGGAGGAGATGGCGACCTTCCTCGGGCAGCTCTACAACCGCGAGGTCTCGAACGACGCCATCGTCACGGTGATCCGCTTCTCGGAGATCCGCGCCGGCGCCGGCGCAGACCGGCTCAGCCGCCCTTCCGGATCCTGATCCCGAACTGCCGGTCGGGCCGGAGCGCCGCTCCACAGGCCTCGCACGCGACCGCGAAGGCCGAGGAGAACCGCCCGCCGCACTCCGGGCAGCGCGCCCGGACCTCGCCGCCGCACTGCCCGCAGCGCGCCGGCACCTCGGCCTCCGAGGCCTCGAAGTAGCGCAGGGCGGCGCCGCAGCCGAGGCAGACGGCGACCCAGTCGCCGAGCACCTTCCGCCGCTCCTCGCGAAGCCAGTCCGACGCCTTGCCCACGCGGCCACTGTAGCCCGGCGCGAACCAGACGTTAGAGTGCGGACGTTCCAGCCGCGTCGACGGGGGTAAGGACGAGTCATGGCGATCGCCAGAGCAGCGGAGCCGGTCGGTTCGATCGGGGAGATCCGGGAGGCCGGGCTCGACCGGGAGGACCTGCTCGGGATCTACCGCAACATGGTGCTGACGCGCGGCATCGAGGAGCGCGGGCACATCCTCTACCGTCAGGGGAAGATCCCCGGCTCCTTCTACACGGGGCGGGGGAACGAGGCGGGCGCGGTCGGCGTCGCGACGGCGATGGGTACCGACGACGTCGGCACGCCGCTGCACCGCGACATGGGCGTCCACGTGACGCGGGGGGTCGAGCCCTGGCGCATCCTGGCCCAGTACATGGGCCGCGTGGACGGGCCCACCCACGGTCGTGACGGCAACGTGCACATGGCCGACTCGCGGCTGGGCCTGATCGCGATGGTCAGCCACCTGCCGGCGATGCTCCCGGTGGCCGTCGGCTGCGCGCTCGCGTTCCGGATCCGCGAGGAGCGGCGCGTCGCGGTCGCCTGGTTCGGCGAGGGAGCATCCGCCCGCGGCGACACGCACGAGGGGATGAACTTCGCCGGAGTCAGGGGCCTTCCGGTCGTGTTCGTGTGCGACAACAACCAGTGGGCCTACTCGACCCCGACTCACCTCGAGTATGCGACCGAGCACGTCGCCGACCGCGCCCAGGCCTACGGGTTCGAGGGGATCGTCGTCGACGGGACCGACGTCCTCGCCGTCTACCGCGAGGCGAAGCGGGCGATCGAGAAGGCACGGCAGGGCGGCGGGCCGACGCTGATCGAGTCGCTGACGCTCCGCATGGAGGGCCACGCCGTCCACGACGACGCCTTCTACGTGCCGAAGGAGATGTTCGAGGAGTGGGCCAAGCGCGACCCGATCGAGCGCTTCCGCGGCTGGCTCCGCGAGAACGCCGAGTTCTCCGACGAGGAGGAGAACGAGATCGGCGGCGACGTGAAGAAGCTCCTGAACGAGGCTCTCCGGCGGGCGGAGGACTCGCCGCTGCCCGATCCGGCGACGCTGACGGAGGGCGTCTACGCGACACCCGAGGACCTCGACACTCCTCATCACAAGTAATGCCCGAGAAGACCTACCTCCAGGCGATCTCCGACGGCCTCCGGCAGGAGATGCGGCGGGACAAGCGCGTCTTCGTGATCGGCGAGGACGTCGGCGTGTACGGGGGCGCCTTCAAGGTCACGCTCGGCTTCCAGGAGGAGTTCGGGCCCTGGCGCGTGATCGACGCGCCGCTCGCGGAGACCGCCATCGTCGGCGGCTGCACCGGGGCGGCGATGATGGGCATGCGCCCCGTGGCCGAGATGCAGTTCGCGGACTTCATCTCGTGCGCGTGGGACCACCTCGTCACCGTCGCCGCCAAGCAGCGCTGGCGCGCCGGCTCGCCCGTGCCGATCACGGTGCGCCTCCCGTCGGGTGGTGGCTTCTCCGGCGGACCCTTCCACTCGCAGAACCCGGAGAGCTCGTTCGCGCACATCCCGGGGCTCAAGTGCGTGTGCCCGGCGACGCCGGAGGACGCGAAGGGGCTGCTCGTGAGCGCGATCGAGGATCCGAACCCGGTGCTCTTCTTCGAGCACAAGCACCTGTACCGGCGGATCAAGGCCGAGGTGCCGGACGAGCGCTACACGACACCGATCGGCAAGGCCCGCATCCACAGGGAGGGGGACGACCTCTCGGTGATCACCTGGGGCGCGATGGTGTATACGGCCGAGGAAGCGGCGCAGCAGCTCGACGGCGACGGCGTGTCGGTCGAGAGCGTCGACCTCCGCACGGTGATGCCCTGGGACCGGGAGGCGGTGCTCGCGAGCGTCCGCAAGACGTCCAAGGTGCTCGTCCTGCACGAGGACACGCGCACCGGGGGCTTCGGCGCCGAGATCGCGGCGACGATCGCCGAGGAGGCCTTCGAGCAGCTCGACGCCCCCGTGCGGCGGATCGCCGCGCCCGACTGTCCCGTCCCGTTCTCGCCGCCGCTCGAGAAGGCGTACATCCCGCAGGTGGAAGACGTCGTCGCCGGGCTGCGGGAACTGGCCGGGTACTAGTGCCTCGCCCAGCAACATACGCCGGCTTCTGGCCCGCGATCACGCGGCGCCATGCGTCGTCCTCGGTCGCCCCCGTATCCGGCGTCCGCCCCGGGCACGCCTGCGTCCTAGCCTGGCTTGGTGCTCGCGACCCAGAAGCGCGGCAACGTCACTGGACGAGGCACTAGGGGGAGTCGATGGCCACGGATACCGGTGTCGAGGTCGTCATGCCGCAGATGGGCGTCTCCGTGTCGGAGGGGACGATCACCAAGTGGCTGAAGGGCGAGGGTGAGCAGGTCCAGGCCGACGAGCCGCTGCTCGAGATCTCGACCGACAAGGTGGACACGGAGGTGCCGAGCCCGGCGAGCGGGACGCTGACGCAGATCCTCGTGCCCGAAGGCGAGACGGTCACGGTCGGCACGAAGCTCGCCCAGATCGGCGGCACGGCCTCGGCGGCGACTGCGGGCGCGGCCGCAGAGCCGGCTGCCGAGGCGCCTCCCGAGCCGGCCACGCAGCAGGCGGCCGACGCGGCGATGGCGGCGGCGAGCGAAGGGGTCGGGGCGGTGGCGCCGAGCGAGCCCGAGCCGGTCGAGGCACCGGCGGGCGCGCCCGTGGACGGCAGCCGCGACGGGAAGACGTTCGTCTCGCCCGTGGTGGCGCGCATCGCCTCCGAGCACGGCGTCGATCCGGCCGCTGTCCCCGGCACGGGCCGCGGCGGGCGCGTCACGAAGAAGGACATCCTGGCCTACATCGAGTCGGGGCCCGCTCCCGCGCCGGCGGCGGCTCCGTCGGCGCCCGCGCCGGCCGCGCCCGCTGCCCCGGCTCCGTCACCGGCGGCCGCCATGCCGCGGCCCGAGGACGCGCCGGGGGAGAGCTTCGAGCCGATGACCGCGATGCGCAGGGGGATCGCCGAGCACATGCGCCGTTCGCTCGACACCTCCGCGCACGTGACGAGTGCGATCGAGGTGGACATGTCGAAGGTGGTCGCGATCAGGCAGAAGCTGAAGAAGGAGTACGAGGCGTCCCACGGCGTCAACCCGACGTACCTCTCATTCATCGCGAGGGCGACGGTGGAGACCCTGCGCGACTATCCCTGGATCAACGGCGAGATCCGCGGCGACCAGATCGTCACCCGCAGCCACGTGAACCTCGCGTTCGCGGTCGAGCTGCAGGACGGCAAGGGCCTGATCGTCCCGGTCGTCCGGAACGCGGAGACGCTGAACCTGCTCGGGATCGCCAAGGCGGTCACGGACGTCGCCCGGCGCGCCCGCGAGAAGCAGCTGCTCCCGGACGACGTGCAGGGCGGGACGTTCACGATCACCAACCCCGGCGGCTACGGGACCTTCCACGGCACGCCCGTGATCAGCCAGCCGCAGGCTGCGATCCTGGGCACCTACGCCGTCGTCAAGCGCCCCTGGGTCGTCCAGGACGAGTTCGGTCAGGACGTGATCGCGATCCGGCCGATCATGAACCTGACGCTCACCTACGACCACCGCCTCGTCGACGGCGCACTGGCGGGCCGCTTCCTCCGGGATCTCCGCGACCGCCTCGAGAGCTGGGACGAGGCCGCGTACTAGGACCGTGGGTCTCTACCCGGATGCGCTGGTGCGGTCAGCCCAGACGGAGCACGGGTAAGCCCGCGCTCCTGAGGTCGGCGTCGCAAGCGACGCCTACGAGTGTGGTCTCTACCCGGATGCGCTCGTGCGGTCGGCTCAGACGGAGCACGGGCAAGCCCGCGCTCCTGAGGTCGGCGTCGCAAGCGACGCCTACGAGTGTGGTCTCTACCCGGATGCGCTCGTGCGGTCGGCTCAGACGGAGCACGGGCAAGCCCGTGCTCCTGAGGTCGGCGTCGCAAGCGACGCCTAGGCATGCGGCGCGGCGCGGGCGGGTACGGGGGCGGGCGACGGTGACTCTGCTCGAGGGAAGCTGCCTCTGCGGCGGTGTCCGCTTCGAGGTCACGGAGGACTTCGTCAGCGTCTCGCAGTGCCACTGCACGAACTGCAAGAAGCTATCGGGCGGGGTGGGGACGTCCAACGGGCGCGTGCGGACCGAGGCGATTCGCGTGGTGTCGGGGGAGGGGCTGCTGCGGACGTACCAGCCGCCCGAGGGCACGGCGAAGACGTTCTGCTCGGAGTGCGGGTCGAATCTCTTCGGCGGCGGCTGGCCGCGATCGGAGCAGGCGAGCGTGCGGCTGAGCGCCATCGACACGCACTTCGACCGCAAGCCCGAGGCGCACACCTTCACGCGCTCGGTGGCGCCGTGGGAGATCCTGGCCGACGACGGCGTCGCGCGCTTCGACGTCCGCGCGCCGGCACGCTGAGCCTCGACCGGCCAGGAACGCCGCGTCCGCTCGGGACACTGTCTCCGGGCCTGGCCCCCTGACATGTCTGTTCGAGACCGGTGGGTGTGCCGATTCGGCGCCGATTCGTACCGGCCGGGCGTCGTGTGGCGTCCGGGCGCCTACCCTCGTACGCATGCCCCGAGGGCCGCGCGTCCAGATCGCCGGCGGCTTCTTCCACGTCACCACGCGTGGCAACCGCCGCCAGCCCATCTATCACGACGAGATCGACCGGGAGCGGTTCCTCGGCCTACTCGAGCTGGTGGTGAAGCGGCTCGGCTGGCGCTGTCACGCATACTGCCTGATGGGCAACCACTACCACTGTCTCGTCGAGACGCCCGAGAAGAACCTCTCGACCGGGATGCATCTTCTGAACGGCATCTACGCCCAGTGGTCGAACGGCCGCTACGACGTGGAAGGTCACCTCTTCGAGCGCCGGTTCTACTCCGTCGTGATCCAGTCGAGCTACCAGCTCCTCGCGACGGTGCGCTACCTCGCGCTCAACCCGGTCGAAGCCGGACTCTGCCGCACGCCCCAGGAGTGGCCGTGGTCGAGCTTCCGCCAAGCGATCGGCCTGCAGCCGCGGCGGCGGCTGCTGACGCTGAGCACGGTGCTCGAGCAGTTCGCGCCGAGCCGTCTCGCCGCGATGTCGGCGCTGCGCGATTTCGTGCTCGGTGAAACAGAGCTCGGGCTACGAGGCTGACCGGCCTTTCCGGCCAGGTCCCCGGGCCTGGCCCCTGGACAAGGCCGTAAGAACGAGGTGCCACGCGGGGTACGCTGCGGCGGTGAGTCGTGGCGCCTACCTGCTGAACCTCGGGCGGGTGCCCTACGGCGAGGCCTGGGAGCTCCAGCGCGCGCTCGCGGGCGCGGTGTCCCAGGGGGCGATCCCGGATACGGTCGTGATGCTCGAGCACCCGCCCGTCGTCACGATGGGACGGCGCGCGGACGAGCGGGAGCTCCACGTACCGCCGGACGCCGAGGTCGAGATCGTCGAGACCGACCGCGGCGGCAAATCGACCTATCACGGCCCGGGCCAGCTCGTCTGCTACCCGATCCTCGACCTGAACCGCCACGGGCGCGACGTCAGGCGGTACTGCCGCGACCTCGAGGAGGCGCTGATCCGTACGACCGCGGCGCTCGGCGTCGAGGCGACCCGGATCGAAGGCCTGACCGGCGTCTGGCTCGAGCGGCCGCCACGCAAGATCGCGTCGATCGGAGTCCGCATCGCGCGGTGGGTGACCACCCACGGGTACGCGCTCAACGTCGATCTCGACCCCGCCCCGTTCACCGACTGGATCACCGCCTGCGGTCTCGAGGACGCCGCGTTCACGACGATCGCGCGCGAGCTCGGCCGCCCCGTCGCCATCGACGAGGTGCGCCCCGCGGCCGCAGCCGCCCTGGAGCAGGTCTTTGCACTAGCCTTCGAGGAGCTCCCGGCCGACGACGGCGCCGGCCTGTGGGGGCAACCCATCCATGCATCCCTCGCTGCCCGTAGCTGAGCGACCCCGGCGCCCCGAGTGGATGAAGGTGCGCGCGCCGAGCGCGGACTCCCGGTATTTCGACGTCCGCAAGCTGATCCACGGCCAGGGTTTGCACACGATCTGCGAGGAGGCGCGCTGCCCCAACATCGCCGAGTGCTGGGGACGGGGCACCGCCACCTTCCAGATTCTCGGCGACACCTGCACGCGGGCGTGCCGCTACTGCTACGTCAACTCCGGCAAGCCCGAGCACCCGCCGGACCCGCTCGAGCCGATCCGGCTCGCGCACGCGGCGGCCCGGATGGGGCTCCGGCACGTGGTCGTCACCTCGGTCGACCGCGACGACCTTCCCGACCGCGGCGCGGCCCACTTCGCGGCCACCGTGCGCGCCCTCAAGGCGAAGGTGCCGGAGGCCTCGGTCGAGCTCCTGACCCCCGACTTCCTCGACGTCGAGGAGGCGGCCCTTCGCACGGTGCTCGCCGCACGCCCCGAGGTCTTCAACCACAACATCGAGACCGTTCGCCGCCTGCACCGGCGGATGCGAGGCGCCCGGGCGAGCTACGACAAGGCGCTCTGGCTGCTACGCCGCGCGAAGGAGCTCGCGCAGTACCCGCTGCTGACGAAGTCCGGGGTGATCGTCGGCCTCGGCGAGACGAACGACGAGGTCGTCGACACGATGCGGGACCTCCGGGCGCAGGGGGTGGACGTCGTCACGATCGGCCAGTACCTCCAGCCCTCGGCGAAGCACGCCCCGATCGACCGCTGGGTCCACCCGGACGAGTTTCGCTGGCTCCGCGAGCAGGGAGAGGCACTCGGCTTCGGCTCGGTCTTCTCCGGGCCGCTCGTGCGCTCGAGCTACCGCGCGGACGAGCAGCGGCACGCCGCCGCGACCGGACGCGGCGCCGTTGCCTACTGAGCCCTACGGGCGAGCGCAGCGCGGCACGATCTTGGGCGAGAGCGCCCGCTTCCCGGACTCGCTCGTGGCGGTGACGGCGAGCAGGCCGCAGCCGGCCGTGACGCCTCTCAACACCAGGGTGAAACCGCCGCGGACCCCGGTCCGGGCGGTGCGCGAATGCCGCAGTGTCCTCGAGGCCTCGGACCGTGTGAGGACGACGACCGTCACCCGCTCGTAGGGGCTGAAGTTGACGCCGCGTACCGTCAGCGGCTCGCTCTCGACGATCGCCAGCGCAGGCCTTCCGGCGAGCGCGCTCCCGCCGGCAACCAGCGAAGAGCCTGCAATCAGGCAGATAAGAAGCTTCCTCACGGAATCAGTATTGCGGCATTCCCCTCCATCCGCAACAAAGGGGCCGCCCGAAGGCGGCCCCTTTGGCCTGTTGGTGGCGGCGCTCCCCTACTCGGGGTTGAGCACGCGCCAGATGCCCTGGCCGTGCGTCGCCGCGTAGAGCACCGACTGCCGGCCGCAGACGCGGCAGGCGTCACGCTGACTCGGAGCGAGGGACAGATGCGCGACGGCGAGCTTCGGCATCCCGATCGTCGTGCCCCAGCTGTACGCTCCGCCGCCGGCCGGGTTGCCCTGCAGCACGCCCCAGTCCGTCGCGGCGTAGAGCACCCCGCTGCGGTCGTTCATGACGATGTCGTTGACGGGCAGGTCGCCCTGCCCCCGCGGGGTCGGGTTCGTGTTCGTCCCGCCCGCCTCGATGTTGAGGTTCGTGAACGTCGCGTTCGTGGGTGCCCCGTTGGGACCGTTCGCCAGCGTGATCCGGAAGACGTGTCCCGGAGTGCCAGGCGTGACGGCGTTGTAGCCGGAGTACACGACGTAGGCCACGTTCGGGTTGTTCGGGTCGGCGTAGATGCCGTTCGGATGCCGGCCCGGCGAGCAGTTGACCGCCCCCGCCGGCGGCGGGGCTGCAGGACTTCCCTGCGGCGGGCACGACCCGGGCGGGCCGCCCGCCTGGGGCAGGTTGTCGACCCGGTGCCAGACCACGCCGGCCGGGTTCACGGCGTGCGCGTTCCGCGTCACGAACACGCGGCCCGCCGACGTCGTCGCCCACAGCGTGTTCTGGTCGGCCCCACGCCGGGCGATCGCCGAGATCGCGACGCCGAGCCGGTCGTTGCCGTACGCCGTCCCGGTCAGGTCGCCGGGGGTGTCGAATCCGCCCGGACCGCCCATCGCCTGGAAGTCACCGCACTCGGGCGGGGTCAGGTAGAAGTCGGGGCAGTTCGCCTCGTACCAGTCGATGTCCGGGTTGGTCTGCTGCGGAACCGAGTTCTGCGGCCGCCCGGCACCGAACGCCCAGCTCCGCCAGACGTGCTGGAAGCCGGTGAAGATCGGGTGCGTGCGCGAGCCGTTGAACATCGGCGGGTTCGGGTCGGCGATCTGCGGCCAGTAGAACGCGGCGAACTCGCCGGCGTTGAGCATCGGCCAGAAGATGTCGACCCACTTCTCGGGATCGCCGTTGCGGAAGTTCGCCGGCGTGATCCCGCTGGTGAACCCGCCGAACGCCCAGGGCTCACCTTTGTACGACGGCGACTGGTCGGGATAGGCGTCGAAGCCCGGCGTGGCACCGTCCCCGTAGATCGTCTTCGGCCAGATGTCCTGGTCGCAGTTCGGCGTGTGCCACATGCTGTTGTCCTGCGTGCCGCCCATGATGTGACAGGGCTTCGAGGGGTTCACCGCCATGCCGATGAACTGGAGCGTCCTCGCGTAGGTCTGGTTGATCGTCCCGAGCTCGCGCGGGATCCGCGAGAGCAGCCGCCGGCACTGCGCCAGCCGGTTCCCCTCGAGGGGCGGGATGCCCTGCGACGGGACGCCGCGGAACTCGCAGGCCCGCTTGAAGTCGATGAAGGCACCGTTCGTGCGGGCGATGCCGCCGTCGGACGCCTCGAAGAACTGGAACTGGTTGTTCGGGTTCACGAGGATCTCGTGCTGATCCGGGTGGATCGCGTGGTGGGCCACGATGCACGGCGTCTCGGCGAGCTTGTACGCGCAATGGCTGCCGCCGACGTTCTGCCCGTCCATCGTCATGTCGGTGAACGTCCTGTGCTGGGCGAGCCCCAGTGAGGCGGACGCGTCCGGGTCGCCGGCCGTGGTCGACCACAGCACGCCGCGGCCGTTGGAGATGCCGCTCCCGCAGCCGACGCCCTTCGTGTAGCAGGGGAGCTCGCCGTACAGGTACGACCCGAGCACGTACACCTGATCGGGGTGGCGTCCGATCGGGTCGAGCGGGTTGAGCGGGTTCTTCGGCGTGTAGACGTCCATGTCGTACCAGCACTGCCCGGTGCAGAAGTTGTGCGTCGCCCAGTAGGGGCTCGCCGTGTTTGGAGTGGTCAGGATCTGCCACCCGTTGTAGAGAGCCGGATACGGGTTCCCGTTGCCGGGGGGACCCGCTGCGGGCGGAGGCGGCTCGGTCGCCAGCAGTGCCGCGGAGGTCTGGTTGGCGTTGTCGGTGCGCCAGAGGCTCGCCGGCGACTCGCCGTCGGCCGGGGCGACCTGGTTGCGGCCCGTGACGAGGTAGATCCGCGTCTTGTTGCCGTTGTTCGGGGCGACCGTCAGGTCGAACTGCGTCCGGTCGAGCTCGGACGAGCCGTACGGCATCCGCGAGGCGAAGACCTGCTCGAAGTCGTACTGCGCGGTGGCGTCGTCGCCCGCGACCTCGCCGCCGCAGGAGGTCCCGCCCTGACCGGCCGCGACCTGCGGGCAGCGCCGCCAGAGGCCGACGTGCATGGCCGAGGCGTACACCGTCCGCTTGTCGACCGGGTCGAGACCGACGTCCGTGACGCCGCGACGGGCCCGGTACGGGGTCGTCTCGTCCGGATCCGGGATCCAGACCGGGGTGAACGTCGCCCCGCCGTCGAAGGACTCGTACAGGCCGGGCGTGTTCGCGCCGGGATCCCCGCCGCGGGCCTGGCCGCCGAGACCGATGATGTGCGAGATCGAGCGCGCCGCGGTCGTCGAGCCGACGAGGAGGTGGTTCGGGTTGCCGGGCTCGACGACGATCTCGCCGATGCCGCGACCGAGGAACGCGTCCTGGCCCGGGGTCACGCAGGACCACGTGGCGTTGCTGACGCACGAGCTCGCCAGCTTCTGCCAGTTGTTGCCCCCGTCGACGGACTTGTAGATGCCGACCCCCGCCTGGCACCCGGAGGAGCACATGTTCGGCTCGCCCGTGCCGGCGTACAGCGTCTCGCCGTCGTGCGTGTTCGTGTCGTTCGGATCGAGCACGAGCTCGCCGATCGAGTTCTGGGCGAACGAGGATCCGCTGACGTCCTTCCAGACGGGCTCAGCCTCGAGGGCCTGATCCGTGCGCCAGACCCCGCCGCCCGCCGGCCCGGCCCACATCCGGCACCGGCTGGCGTTGCAGACCGGCCACATCGCGAGTGCGGGCGTCCTGCTCGCCTCGTTCTCGCCGGCTCCGGCAAAGGCGAGGACGCCGGGCTCCTCGGCCCGCTGCTGGGGGCCGTAGAGCTGCCACGTCACCGCGCTCGTGGCCTTGGCGCCCTTCACGCCGGCCCTGCCGACGGGCTTGGGAGCCGGGCCCTGAGCCGCGATCCGGTTGAAGGTCTTCTCGGCGTTCTGGCTCCACAGGGGCGAGAGCTCAGGGGCGGGATACGCGAGCGCCGAGGCCCGGTAGTCGTCCCAGCCGAGGTCGTCGAGCTTGCCGCCGTGGCGGCCCCGGCGCATTGCCGCCTTGCCGCCGTCGGGCTCGCCCGCGGCTACCTTCGGTGTCATTCGCGCCTCGGGCGACGAGCTCGGTGCCGCCAGGGCGACCACGAGCGCGACGGCGAGTGCGGTCAGCGCTGTGGCCGTGATCACGGCAAAGCGCAAGGCTCTTCTCGACATGAAACGACTCCCCTCGGATTGGTTTGAAGATCGTCCCGCGCTTGCCGCCGACGCGGACACACGCTCACGCAGCGCCTGCAGAAGCCGCAGGAGAAGGCGATATGTGTCGTCTGCCAACTGGCGTGAGTGGTGAAATCGCGTCGCTACGCCCGGAGAGCCACGCGGTGGAGCCTCCGGGAATTCTGTGTTATTTCCCAGCCGGGCTCGATTGTCAAGCCGCTATCGGCGCCGACGGGGTTCAGCACCCTAGCGCAACGGCCCTACGAATGCGGTCGGGCCATCGCCCGGTAGTCGAGCGCCCGGTCGAGCACGTTCTCCGGGACGCCCGCCTCGCGGGCGACCTCGCGGAGCGACCGCCCGGACCGCGCCGCCTCGTGCACGATCTCCGCCGCCCGGTCGTAGCCGATGTCCGGGTTCAAGGCCGTGGCGGTCGAGAGCGTCAGCTCGGCGTAGCGCTCGCAGTTGTCGCGGTTCGCCTCGATCCCGGCGACGCAGCGCTCGTCGAGGAGGCGGGCGGCGCTCGCGAGCAGCGAGATCGACTGGAGCAGGTTTCGCGCCAGGAGCGGGACGAACACGTTCAGCTCGAAGTGCCCCTGCATGCCGCCGATCGTCACCGCCGTGTCGTTGCCGATCACCTGGGCGGCGACCTGGGTGACGACCTCGGGGATGACCGGGTTGACCTTCCCCGGCATGATCGAGCTGCCCTTCTGGAGCTCGGGCAGGACGATCTCCGCCAGGCCCGCGCGCGGACCGGAGCCCATCAGCCGCAGGTCGCTCGCGATCTTCGTGAGCGAGACGGCCACTACCTTCAGCGCACCCGAGGCCTCGACAAGCCCGTCCCGCGCGGCCTGCGCCTCGAAGGCGTCCGCCGGCGGCAGCACCTCGAGGCCGGTCTCCTCGGCGAGGCGACGCCGGACGCGCTCGGCGAACTCGGGATGCGTGTTCAGACCCGTGCCGACCGCGGTGCCGCCGAGCGGGATCCGGCCGAGCCGCCCCAGGGTCGCCTCGATCCGCTCGATCCCCTGCCGCACCTGTGCCGCATAGCCGCCGAACTCCTGTCCGAGCGTCACGGGGACGGCATCCATCAGGTGCGTGCGCCCGGACTTGACGACGTCGGAGAACTCGGCCGCCTTCGCCTCCAGCGAGCCCGCGAGCTGCCGCAGCGCCGGCAGCAGGTCGGAGGAGAGCTCGCCGAGGGCGGCGAGGTGCACGGCGGAGGGGAAGACGTCGTTCGACGACTGGCCCATGTTCACGTCGTCGTTCGGGTGCACGCCGTTGCCCGCGAGCGCGGCGATCACCTCGTTCGCGTTCATGTTCGACGACGTGCCCGAGCCGGTCTGGAAGACGTCGATCGGAAACTGGTCGTCGAGCTCTCCCGCGGCGACCCGGTCGGCGGCGGCGGCGATCCGCCCTGCCTTGTCGCCGTCGAGGACCCCGAGCTCGGCGTTCACTCGAGCCGCTGCCGCCTTGATCCGTCCGAGCCAGCGGGCGACGGGGGCGGGAATCGGCTCGCCGGAAACGGGAAAGTTCTCGACCGCCTTGCGAGTCTCACTGCCCCAGAGCTCCCGCCGGATCCCCAAGTCCGTCACAAAGCGAGTCTATCGCCGACGCTTCGTCAAACTCTCTGGCCCCGAGCGGTCCCACCCCTCCGGTTCTGACTTTCCAAAAGGTGGCGGCTCGGCCGCCACCGCTCAGCCGAAGGCCGATCCTCGGTCGCGGGAAGTGCGCAGCACTTCTCGCGAAGCCGGGCGGCTCCGCCGCCACCGCTCAGCCGAAGGCCGTTCCTCAGTCGCGGGAAGTGCGCAGCACTTCTCGCGAAGCTAGGCGACCAGCGAGAGCCGGCGGCGGTGTGGCGGCCGCCTGCGGAGCGCGCTGCGCGCGCCCTCGTCCAGGTCGGACGACGGCGCCCAGCCGAGGTACCCGCAGCGCGGGCACTCGGACGTCTGGAGGAACCGGCAGCTGGCGCGCTCGACGATCCGGCGCTGGCCGCAACAGAGGCACTCGACTCCCATCTTCTCCATGCGAACGTCATCGGTCGGCACTCCCCGCCCGAGCATCCCTCGAAGGGACTAAGGGCCCATCCCGGAAGGGTTGTGTAGCGCGGCGTTGAACTTCTGAGCGAACGGTCATCGTGCCACTCGATCAGGAGGTCCGTGATGGGCTACATGGTCAGTCGGGATGATGGTTGGCGGATGCCGGATTGGTTGTGGGAG